>NZ_JAWRXJ010000019.1:0-42385 GCF_046535095.1 Pseudomonas sp. SIMBA_041 | reverse complement strand
CATTACCTCAACCCGGCTGCCCAGATCATGGCCAGCAACCACGAACCCGAACCGATGTTCCTCGCCAATCCCAAGTGCAACACCGAATCCCTGCTGGTCAACGCCAGCGAATCACTGGGCTCGGCGACCACGATGCTGAGTAATTTGGCGGCGTTGTTGGAGAATTCACACCGCAAGACGCTGCTGGGGATTACGCAGGTGGTGATGTTGGGGGAGTTGGCGGTGAATCAGGCGTTGGATAAGGTTGAGTTGAAGGAATAAGGGCTTGCCTCTGTGGCGGGAAAATGGGTTCTCGCCACAGAGGGGGATGTGACTAGGCATGTGCATGCATGATTGATCGGCTTTCGGGCAAAATCGAATCTTTACTGACTGCTAACGACTGTGGATTCAACCGGTTGAATCCACAGCCAATAGCGGACACTCGAGGAGTGTTTTCTTGGTCTTTCTTGATCCGGCGGCGCCATTCGGCGGAAGCACACCCTCGGGGATCAGACGAGAACTTGGCAGTGCCTTTATCGAGGACTATACAGAGCTCAAATCAGTGAGCCAGATCCTTCGACAAAATCTGGATAGCCCAAAGCATCTCGCCACGTTGGATTGATGGGCTTATAAAATTATAAATCCGCAGCGGCAGCACAATTCAAGCTTCATTGATTTCATTGGCCCGGCGAATAGCGCCTCTTTATTTTGACGAATTACGAGGATCGTCATGACTATCAATATATTCAAGACCTAGCGGACCCACTCCATAAACTTGAGATATATATTCTCCAGACTTAGCCCAATGAAAGTGCGGAGTATTCGCCGGAAGTACCACCACGCTACCGGGCCCATAAGCAACTAACTTGCTCGAGTCAAATACAGCGCCAAAACCAATATAAAACACACCAGATATCACAGTGTATATGCGGTCTTCCGGATGTGTATGGGGCATTAGTTTAGTGCCGCTCGGAACCTTAACACGCACAACGTATGGCGCTGGCTTACCTGGATCACCGACCAGAACAGCCAGCTTTACTTCTTTCGGGAATGCAGGAAAGCTATGCCACTCCACGTCTTCATTATACAACGCACCGGTTTTACCGAGCGGTAATGGTTGCGCTTGAACGTGCGCCATTGCGGCACCCACGACAAGCAGGGTTGTCAGGCAAGTAGCCTTCATAATAATCTCAATCATAAAAACCACCTTAGCCATGCATTAATAAAATCGGCATCGACACTTTTAGCCTAATAAGCAAGTCGTGGCGAGTTACCGCTGAAAACAGAAACATCATGCCCAGCTTATTGATAGATCACTCTTGTGATGATATCGCTGACGCGATCTTCAGTTGATACGCAATGTAATCAATTCAAGCTGCAAAAGTGTGCTCTAGACTGATTTGACTGCGGAGCAAAACCAAACGTGATATTTCGAAACGAGCGCCTCATTTCACACCGACAGTTCATTGCAGGGACAAATAATCAGGCTGCAGCGAGCCCGCCATCAATCAGGTAGATCGCGGCAGAAAACGTCACGATCGACAGCACGGTACTGACCAGAATGCTTGTCGCAGCTTCACTCTGATAGGCACCGGTCTGGTTCGCAAACATCGCCGGGATCGTCGCCGACGGAAGTGCGCACAGTAGAATCATCTGTTGTGCGTAAAGCCCATGGGTGCCCAGAAAAACAGTGGCCGCGAACATCAATACAGGGTGAATGAACAGCTTAAGCCCAAGATTGGTCCATACTTCACCCGACATTTTCAGTTTCTCCGACGACATGATCAATCCAAGGCAAAGCAGCGATACGCCGGGCGTCGCCTTGCCAAGGAGATTGAGTGACTCCGCCGCAATGGGAGGCAGTTTGAACTGAAGCAGAGAAATAATGATGCCCAGCGCCGGAGCCCACATCAGCGGGCGGCGCACCGCGCCGGACAAGCTCGACACGAACGCCTGGGCGCCACTGCCCTTTCCATCGGCAATGGTGAGCAACATGGTGGTCAGCGGGATCATCACCAGGCTCGCGATCAGGTTCAGCACCAGCACCGAATAGATACTGCCCGCGCCGTACATCGCGGCGAGTATAGGGATGCCCATGAAGGCAGCATCAGGATAACCATTGACGAAGCCCTTGAGCGTTGCAACCTTGAGATCGCGAGTGCTGTACCAGCCGATCACCAGCGCTATCGTGTACATACCCATGATGCCGATGAACGTGGCCACGACGAACTTGAAGTCGAACAGTTGCTCACGAGGCGTGCTTGCCATCCCGACAAAAAGCAGCGCCGGGAATATCCAGCCGAGCACCAGTCGGCTGATCAGCAGGCTGTCTGAATGGGTAAGCCGTCCGCGCTTGCCGGCGATATAGCCAAGCGCGATCACAAAGGCGACGGGTAAAATTGGCCCTACGATTCTGTCTAACATGTCTTCAATCCTCGTATTTATTTTTATCAAGAATGTCGTCGTGGCTGTTGAAGGCCGACGCCGTGACTGTCGCATCGGCGTCGATCAAACGCGGTAATGACCATGTGGCCTTTGCGGTCAGGGTTTGAAGCGGTAGTCGCGAATGACATCTTCGTCCGGCTCGATGCCGAGTCCCGGCCCTTGCGGCACGTCGATCCGGCCGTTACGCGGAATGATGGCGTCGCCGTACAGTTGTGCTTCGAGATCAAAGTAACGCCACTCGACCAGTGACTTCGCGCCACCCAAGGCCGCGCTGCCATGCACAGCGGCCAGCAGGCCGGGACCGTCATAGAAGGCATGGACCATCACGGTGACGCCATGGGCGTTGGCCAACGCATAGACTTTTTGCAGTTCGGTAATGCCGCCCATTTTTGCCGGGCTGGGCTGAACAAAATCCACCGCGCCGGCTTCAAGCAGGTGCTGGAAGTCCATGAGCGTCGACGCGTTCTCACCGGCAGCGACAGGAATGCCGCCGTGTTTGCGCACCCGCGCCAGCCCCGAATAGTCTTCTGGCGGCCACACCGGCTCTTCGATCCAGCGCAGATTTAGCGGGCGAAGCTTCTCGGTCATATCCAGTGCTTCGCGCACGCTCCAGGGGGCGTTGACGTCGAGGGTGATTTCCACGCCGGGACCTGCGGCTTCGCACGCGGCACGGATGACATCGGGATCGACCTCATGCAGCTTGAGATGCTTAAAGCCGCTGTTGACCGCGCGCCGCACATTGATGCGAATGAGTTCGGGATCGGCGTAGCGGATCAGGCTGGCATAGGCCGCCAGCGAAGTGGCCTCACTGCCGCCAAGCAACTGGTAGACCGGTTTTCCGGCCGCTTTGCCAGCGATGTCCCACAGCGCGATATCAATTGCCGACAAGCCATATATGAACGAACCGCTGCGACCGAAGACGTGAAATTTCTTCTGTAAGTCGCCCTGCAGTTTCTCGCGCCGGGTGGCATCGCTGCCGATCAGTTCTGGCGCCAGGATCGTGTCGATCACGACTTTTACTGCAGGTATCGCGGTGAAGCCGAAGGTTTCGCCCCAGCCGACGATGCCGTCATCCGTGGTGATTTTGACCACGAGGGAATCGACCATCTGCAGGTCTTTCGGCCCCCAGACGCCCCCTGCCGACTTGCCACCCGTGGTAAAGGGAATCCGAAGCGGAATGGTTTCAATGCTGGCAATTTTCATAAGACTGCGCCTCAAGCAGGTTGCAAAGCTGGCGTGGCGATTTTCAATGTCGTTCACGTCAGGGGTTGGGGACAACGTACATAACGTCCTGATGTCCTTCAACTGAACAACTTGATGTTTTTCAGCCTTTGAGTCACGACAGTCTTAAGCCATTGTTTTTATTTACTTTTAAATTAATGCTAATGGGGAATTTCAGTTGTTACTTACTGGAACAAGTCTTCTGATGTAGATTAAGAAGACAAGTGAGAAGGATGAACGAGCATGAGCGAAATGAACGTACAACCCGTGGAGCGGCGACCTCATCTTGCCGAGCACATTGCCCGCTCGTTGAGCGATGAGATTGCCTCCGGCAGGCTACGACCGGGGGACCGCTTGCCGACCGAACAGTTTCTCTCGCAAAACTTCGGCGTCAGCAGAAACGTGGTACGGGAAGGAATCGCGACCCTACGAGCGCAAGGGCTGATCCAGTCACGCCAGGGTGTAGGCGTATTCGTCTCGGCCGCACCCCAATCGCCGGAGCCTTTAGTAGCGCATGAGAGTGCGCCTTTTCTGGACGGTGACGACACGATCCGCAACATGTTCGAGGTGCGGGCCGTACTGGAAAGCCAGGCCGCCGCGCTTACGGCGTCGACTATGACGCCCCGCAAGTTGAAGACGATTCAGGCGGCGGTGCTGCGGATGCAATACGAAGGCGAACCGACGCTGGACACTGTCAACGCTGACCTCGACTTTCATCGGGCCGTGGCCGCAGCGTCAGGCAACGACTATCTCGAGACGATGATTCGCACGGTGCTTGAGCCAATGCGGGCACTGATCACCATGAACTTTGCACGGCGAGGCCCTGTGTTCAGCAATATTCCGCATGCCGCACGCGGGGAGCATGAAGAGCTCGTACAGGCGTTCATCGACCGCAATGCAACGGCGGCGCGCCAGATTATGGGGCAGCATATCGTTAGCGCAGCATCACGATTCGGCTACGACATTAAATTCTTCTAGCACCGACTGCCCAATGGCAGTTGTTTTCTTGTCCTACAAGAAAGACACAGGATGTGGCCTTCGACACGACGGGATGCGAGGTACGGCTACTCCGGTCTCGTCCCTCATGTACTTTCCCACCCTCCCGGGGAGTACAGCAGTATTGCTACTGTGCCCTCTGCGCGTCTTGCACCGAGTAGGCAGGATAATCAATGTAGCCTTGAGCGCCACCGCCATAAAACGCTTCACGCCCCGCTTCGGCCAGCGGCCAGCCATGCCGCAAGCGATCGACCAGATCGGGGTTGGCTATGAACGGTCGGCCAAAAACCGCCAGGTCTGCCACGCCCTCATCGATGGCCTGCTGTGCTGTTTCAAGGGTGAACCCGCCCGACAGGATCAAGGTGCCGCAGTAAGCCGCCCGGATGGCTTTTTGAAAGTCTGGCGTGCCCAAGTGGCTGGCGTGTAGATAAGCAATCTCGCGTTGGGACAGCGCTCCGGCCAGTGCAAGCCATGTCGCCTCTTCTTCATCGAATGCGTGCAGATCAGCCAGTCGCGCAAAAGGCGAAACACGCACGGCCACCTTCGAACGGCCGATCTCGGCGCTCACCGCGTCGACCGTTTCAAGCAAAAAACGCAGGCGATTGGCAATCGATGCGCCACCGTAACCGTCTTCACGGGTGTTGAAGCCGCCATTAATGAATTGCTCAAACAGATAGCCGTTGCCGGCATGAATTTCGACACCGTCAAAACCGGCTGCCATGGCATTCTTCGCGGCCAGGCAAAAGTCTGAGATGACCTGCCGAATACCCTTGGCATCCAAAGCAACGGGCGCGCTGACGGGCACTTGCGCCGGCTGGCCATCACTATCGTAAGCATGTACCAACGTTTGCGCGGCAGGCACGGCCACAGGTGCGACCGGTGCCCGGCCCTCCAGCAAGGACGAGTGCGAGACCCGCCCCACATGCCAGAGTTGAATGAAAATGCGCCCCCCGGCCTGATGCACCGCATTCGTCACGCGTTTCCAGCCTTCAATCTGCGCCGGGGTGTGAATCCCCGGCGTGTAAAGGTAGCCACGCCCCTGGTCAGACACCTGAGTGCTTTCGGTGATGATCAGACCTGCTCCCGCGCGCTGGGCATAGTAGATCGCCATATCCGCAGACGGCACGGTGTCCTTGACGCGGGCGCGGGTCATCGGCGCCATGACGATGCGATTGGACAATTGCTGACCCGCCAGATCGTAAGACTCGAAAAGAGATGACATGTGCTTATCCTCCGACAGTGGCTGGGCCTCAAACATGCGACGGAAAATGCGGCAAGATGTGCTCACCCAGTTCGTCAAGAATCTCACCATAGGGCTGGCGACTGACCTTGGGGTTGAGCGCGATATGCGAAACACCGGCTGCTTGCGCTTGCTCCAGGTAGTTACGCAGGCCGTTGCGCCCGGCCCGGAAGCCTCCCTGGATGCGCTGGAATGGCTGGTCCGGATTGTCGCTGAGGTCGAAGTAGCCACCGAGCCCTAACGGTTTGAAAGCGTTTCGCCCTTCGATTTCACGCACTTTGGCGTGCCAGGTCTCGCCCAACAACGCCAACCGCTCGGGGCTTTGCACGCCAGCCAGGTAGCCATCAAGGTGTTCAGCCAACCAGTCGATGCTCTGCTGCGCCTGGCCGACAGCGATTGAAGGGACGCGTCCATACGGCGCTTTCGGCACCAGGTCGAGATTGCCAGATGAGCCGCCGAATCGCTCGGAGCGAAAGCGCGGGAAGTCCTGCTCAATCAGTGTGCGAAACACCGAAAAGGCATCACGGTAGCGGTCACCACGGGTTTCAAAATCGATACCCAGCATCGGGTAGTCGCTGTATCGATCGCCCGAAGACAGCCCCAACACCAGGCGCCCTTCGCTTAACTGATCCAGGGACGTTGCCTGCTTGGCCAAATACATGGGCTCATGGGTAGGCAACACGATACCGGTGGTTCCCAGGACGATGCTGCGTGTGGCTGCGGCCAGGAAGCCGATGTAAACCAGAGGCTCAAAGATATGCGCCACATCGTTGTACTCCGGATCATAGAAAGGAATATCACGCATCCACAGCGCGCCAAAACCAAGCGCCTCGGCGCGTTGAGCCATTTCCAGATGGCCACGCATGGTCGGTGCCGCTCGGCCGGCGTGGGTCTCGAGGGGCAAAATCAGACCCACCGTCAGCGCCTGTGGCTGGAACAGGCGTTGAAACCCAGGATGACGCTCAAGCGCCGGATGGGCAGTCGGTAAGGCGGCAGGTTGCACGTGTGGCGAGTGTTGGGCAGCGATAGACATGATGACAGTCTCGGTGAGTGACGATGACTGACATGGTTATTGAATCCCGGGTTCGGATAAACAGCAGCTATAGACCATCACACGGTCCAGTGAGTCCCCAATAATCTCAGATCTCCCAAGGTACTCCTGACTCCCAACGCTCGATCAGCAGATCAATAAAGGCGCGAACACGCGGGGACAACTGACGCTTGCTCGGGTAGACAATCCGGATGGGGTCGGGCGATGCACGGTAAGGTTTGAGCACTTCCACCAATGTTCCGTCGCGCAAGTCGTTACCGGTGATATAGGTCGGCAAATGAATCAGGCCAATGCCCGTCAGCGCCGCTTCGCGCATGGCTTCAGAACTGTCAATGTTCAGCCGCCCTGGTTGTTCATGTAAATAAAGTCCGGTGGGTGTCTGGTAACGCCAGACACTAGCCTGGCCACTGATGAAAGCGATGGTGTCATACCCGACGAGATCAGCAGGCGTTTGCGGTACACCGTAACGGGCCAGATAAGACGGCGAGGCACACGTTGCGAACTGCTGCCACCCCACGGTGCGGGTTAATAGTTGTGAATCATCTTTTGGCGTGCCAATACGGATGGCTATGTCGACCCCCTCTTCGACGAGGTCGACAAAGCGATCGGTAAACCAGACGTCCGCGCGAAGTTCAGGCCACTGTTTCAGATAAGCATCCAGAATCGGCAGGATATGACGCTGGCCGAAGGACAGGGGGGCTGTGAGTTTAAAAGTGCCGGTCGGCCGCCCACGACGCAAGGCCATGGTTGCATCCACTTCATCAAGATCATCGAGAATCTGCTTCCAGCGTTCATAGGCAACCTGCCCCTCGTCAGTCAGGCTCAGTTTGCGCGTCGTGCGATTGAGCAGCCGTGCTCCCATCCGGCCTTCAAGACGAACAATGCTTTTACCTACAGCAGATCGGGTCAGACCGAGTGAAGCTGCGGCGCAGGTAAAGCTTCCAGCCTTCACTGCGCTGACAAACGCCGCGATGTCACCGAATCGATTGGCTTCCATTGGTAGCTTTACTCCAGTGAATACGGACGTTGTAGTGGGCCATGAAGTCCCAAAGACTGGTTTTTCTGTTAACCCGAAATCACAGATTATTACCCTACCCAAGAGGTAGTGTCACAGAGTCAAAAGCAGTGTCGAATCAAGTTTTATCACCTGCTGGCTGGCCCGGTGAACGGCGGTTTTTTGCTGTCGGGGGTCTCATCTGATCAAGTGACTTGCGAGTCAATCTCACGCTGCTACGCTTTTATGTTCGGCCCTCCTGGCACAAGGCGACATGCTTCGCCCACTCAGATCCGGTGTTTATGGATCTATCGAGACTTGCCCTCTTCTACCGGTACTGCCGACCGTGCCAGATCACCTAACGGTCATGCGCACGAACCCCATGCACATGTGTTGACCCGCGAAGGAACGGAGCAACGAGCGTGACTTTTCACGCGCTCATCAATTGAATGCCATAGCGACGGCTCAATCGGGAATTCACATGCCCTTAGGCATTTCTCTGGAGACACTCCTATGAGACTTCAGTTGCTTTCGGCCGCACTGATTTTCGCCAGTATGGCGACGACAGGCGCGGCCCTCGCTGGCGAGACTTCCCCCTCAACCACCGATAAAGCATCGCCCACCAGCGCGGTCAAACAGGAAATAAAACTCACACGGGTCACACCCGAGTATTGGCGGGTCACGTTCCACAACCCGCCTTACAACATCTATGGTCCCGAAACCATGCCGCAGCTGAACGAGGTGGTCACTGCCATCGAGTCCGATCCGAAGCTGGTGGTCGTGGTGTTCGACAGTGATGTTCCGGATTTCTTCCTCACCCACTATGACTTCGTCCCCCCGCTGACTGACACCACCAGCCTTCCTAACGGCCCGACCGGTCTGCCGCCCCTGCCGGACATGCTGGTGCGATTGAGCAAGGCTCCGGTGGTCTCGATTGTGTCGATTCGCGGTCGCGCCACGGGCGTCGGCAGTGAGCTGGCACTGGCCAGTGACATGCGCTTCGCCAGTCGCGAGAAGGCCATTCTGTCGCAATGGGAGATTGGCGCCGCACTCGTGCCGGGAGGTGGCCCCATGGCTCGACTGCCAAGGCTGATGGGGCGCGGGAGGGCACTGGAAGTGCTGCTGACCGGCAACGATATCAATGGCGAGCTCGCCGAGCGTTACGGCTACGTCAACCGCGCGCTGCCCGATGCAGAACTCGACAAGTTCGTCGACACCATGGCCCGGCGCATCGCGCGGTTCGACAAGCAGTCGATTGCTGATATCAAACGACTGGTCGATGCTGCCAGCCTGCCGCCGAACGACGCCATCGCTGCCGAATGGGATGGTTTCATCGGCTCGGTCAAACGCCCAGCAGCGCAGGCCCGCATCAAACAACTGATGGAACTTGGATTGCAGAAGAAAGCCGACGTGGAGAAACGCCTGGCTCACTACACCGGCACCTTGGGTGAGGAATCAAAATGATCCTGCCTCTCATTTTTCTAAAGGAGTCACCATCATGAGTACTCTGGAAAACGTTCTGTACACAGCAAAAACCCACACCAGTGGCGGTCGTACAGGCAGTGGGAGGTCGAGCGACGGTGAGCTTGAAGTCAACTTCAGCTCCCCTGGTTCAGGCAAGCCGGGCACCAATCCTGAACAACTATTCGCCCTCGGTTATTCAGCCTGTTTCATTGGCGCAATACAGGTGGCTGCCGGCAAGCTGAAGGTCAAATTACCGGAAGACACCTCGGTAGAGGCGGAGGTGGATTTGGGTAAAACCAACGGAGGCGCCGATTTTCAGTTAGCCGTGAGGCTTAACGTCAGCGTGCCGGGACTAGATCAAGATGTGAAGCAGCAACTGGTTGATGCCGCGCATCAGATTTGCCCGTATTCACGAATGACGCGGGGGGATGTGGAGGTACAGGTCAAGCTGGTTTAAGTCAAAACTGCGCCTTGGCGATGTAGCTGCTGACTATGCAAACGGCTGGAAATGCAAAGCCCCGAAAAGTCATGGCTTTGCGTTTCGGCAGCAGGATTCGCTCTGGGCATCGGAGCAAAAACCCTGTCTCCTGATTTGGAGGTCTCCAATGAGTAACAGTACCGAAATAACATCCTTCACTGGCTGGGCCGCAACAGCGCCAGGCGCTCCACTAGAGAGCTATAGCTACGACCCCGGCCCATTGGGGGATGACGAGGTGGAAGTCTCAGTTGAATATTGTGGAGTGTGTCACTCCGACCAGTCGATGATCGATAATGAATGGGGCTTGAGCCAATACCCTTTTATCCCCGGTCATGAGGCGGTCGGCAGTATCGTACGGATGGGCTCGCAAGTACGCAGTCTCGAATTAGGGCAACGAGTGGGGATTGGTTGGTACAAGGGCAGTTGCATGCATTGTTCATCGTGTATGGGCGGCTCGCATCACCTGTGCGGCACAGTCAAACCTACCATCATCGGCAGCAACGGTGGCTTCGCCGATCGCCTGCGCTCTCACTGGTCTTGGGCAGTGCCGCTACCGAAAGAACTCGACCCGGCCATGGCCGGACCGTTGTTCTGCGCAGGGTCGACGGTGTTCAATCCGCTCTTGCAGTTCAACGTCAAACCTACTGATCGAGTGGGTGTTGTCGGCATCGGAGGGCTCGGTCATCTTGCTCTACGCTTCCTCAACGCTTGGGGGTGCGAAGTCACCGCTTTTACATCGACACTGGCCAAGCAAGACGAAGCCAAGCGATTGGGAGCACACAACGTAGTTGCCTCGACCGACAGTACTGCGCTGAATGCCATTGCCGGCACCCTGGATTTTCTGCTGATTAGCGCCAGTGCAGACCTCGACTGGCCGGCCATGCTTGGAACGCTGCGCGGCAAAGGTCGCCTGCACTTTGTCGGCATCGCGCCCAGCGCTATCCCTGTGCACGTCTTCAACCTGATTCCACAACAAAAAAGCTTGTCCGGCTCGCCAATTGGCTCGCCCGGTAACACGGCGACCATGTTGGAATTCTGTGCACGTCATCAGATCCTGCCACAGGTAGAAATGTTTCCCATGAGCCAAGTCAACAACGCCATCGAACATCTACGCAGCGGCAAAGCTCGCTATCGCGTAGTGCTGGACGCCAGCAAGTAACAAATCGGCGCGTAGGGTAAAGCCCCACGCGCCGTCACTACCTGTGCTTCTACTTCCCCCGCTCCAGATCCAGATCGACCCGCAGCACCCACGGCCTGGTTTGCCCGGAACGGCCGCCCAGTATTACTTGAGTTTCGCCAGCATGGCCACGGCGACTGCCTTGGCCGATTGTGGGTTCTGGCCGGAAATAACTTCGCGGTCTTCGATCACGTTCTCGCTCCATGGCTTGGCTTCTGAGAAGTTAGCGCCGGCTGCCGTCAGGCCATCCTGCGGGAACAGTTTCATATGGCCGCCGCCGAGGAAGCCTTTGGCCTGCTCCTCTTCCGCGTCGGTGAAGGCGGTGACTTTGTAGCCCTTGTAAATCCAATTGGCTGGCGCTGCCGGCTGTTTGCCCGATTCCAGCGCGGAGACAAAACCGTGCGCGTCCGGGATCGCCGACAACATGGCTATGGTGCCATGGCAAGTGAAGCCGGTGATCTTGCCTTTTTCATGGAAGTGGGTCAGCAGCAGGCCCAGTTGTTTGTCCTTCAGCAGATCCTGCATCGGGATATGGCCGCCAGGCACGAACACAGCATCGAACTTGTCGTAGCCGATTTTCTGAACCTGCGCGAAGCTGATCGTCGGCGAGCCGCTCTTCGAGGTCAGCTTCAGCGTGTCCAGCAGCGCAAGACTTTCCTGACGGGACTTTTCATCGCCGCCCCAGAAGCTCACATCATTGGACTTCTGGTCCGCGGTTGGCGCCTTGCCGCTAGGGGTGGCAAATACGACGGTTTGACCCGCCGCGATGAAGGTCTGCACCGGTTGCATTAATTCGTTCAGGAAGAAACCTGTTTGCATGACCTTCCCGTCTTTCAGGTCCAGTTGATCCTGATCCGACAGTACAACCAATACCGTGCCGGCATTGGCATAGTTAGCGGCAGCGGCTAGCAGGGCGGCAATAATGATTTTTTTCACACGTTTCTCCAGTAGGAATGGTTTGACGGAGCCATCTTATTACTAGAGCAGACGGCAATAGAGCCCCTGAATTGAATTTCACTTATTACATTGAGTAATCAATTGTTGGGGGCTTACTGTCGCCTACGTGCTTGGTCAGCCGCTAGAATTTTCTCGGTGCAAACTCCGGGGAATAGCTGACACAGGCCGTCCTCGAAAAACACTGAGCTACGAAACACCCGCTGAACGATTTAGCCAATCTGTTGCATCGACGGGGTTGAATCCACTGCCGTTAGCTGCCTTCCGCGCCTCGTGTTTAAAGACACTCGGTGAAACGTCCTAACGGCTACAACGCCTTGCGCCATCGCCTACGGGTAAGACAGAATCCGCCGGCTTGTGCGGCTACGGGGTGGGCTATATCGTTTTCCGGTCACTGCAAAACAGTGATCGGGTTTGGTAGCCCGCTTTTAAGTGGTCGCATGACAACACCATATGCAGCCTTTTTTCGGGCTCTGTTTTATATGGTGGTCATGCGTGGGGCTCCTTCGTGAGCGCCGGGTTTCCCACTTAGACCGGTCTACCAACCCGCGTATGGCCACCACCCTCGTTTGGTAGCAAGGGTGATGGCTCCTTAATTTTCTAAGTGGAGCATCATCTATGATCAAACCAACACCCAACCCACCGGACACCGATCCGGCATCGCCCTACGAATCGCTCGATTCGAAAAAACTCCACGAAGCCGCCGAACGCGCCCTCGACCATTACCTCAACCCGGCTGCCCAGATCATGGCCAGCAACCACGAACCCGAACCGATGTTCCTCGCCAATCCCAAGTGGCACCGAATCCCTGCTGGTCAACGCCAGCGAATCACTGGGCTCGGCGACCACGATGCTGAGTAATTTGGCGGCGTTGTTGGAGAATTCACACCGCAAGACGCTGCTGGGGATTACGCAGGTGGTGATGTTGGGGGAGTTGGCGGTGAATCAGGCGTTGGATAAGGTTGAGTTGAAGGAGTAAGGGCTTGCCTCTGTGGCGGGAAGCTGGGTTCTCGCCACAGAGGGAAAATTAGTAGGCCCAATGTCCATGCATAACTTTTCAGCTTTCGGGAAAAGAGTCGGATCTGTACAGAATGCTATCGGCCAAAAGCAGCCATTGCGACGATGCAGTACGATACACGCCTACCGGTAGATCATCAGGCTAACCCATGCAATCCCATGGTTTCGTATTCGGGCATATCGAGGTTGAGATCCAACACCGTGCGTACGACCTGCATAACGTCTACCACGCCAGCACCATCAATTACGACATCGTGGATAGGTCGGCTGTACTTATCTTTACTCGACGGACTGGAACTTGGGTGCCTTCCGAAGAAGCACAGTGCGAAATCGATTTTTAAACGGCATAAATTCTGGCACGTGACGTCTGCTTCGGTCGTTTTCAACCGGTCGCCAAAGGCAGAAAACGACCCGGAACGGACACTCAGGAAGTCATTCCGCTGACTTACATACGTGTCCTTGCTGCTGATTGCGCCACATAACGTAGTGAACGTAGCCGCAACTGGAGGTATAAATCTCACAGGGCTGTTAGCCACTTCTGTAAATTTCGCCGTCCGTCTTTCCACTCATTTAATACAAGTAACTGGCACCGGGTAAAATCCGGTCGCGGCTTCAAAAATACGCAGCAGCGAACATACCCGGCATTATGCAACGGTAAGACCAAGACTTGACAATAGCACTGCTGCCTGATTTTTCGAGATAATTGCTCCTTTAAACTGCTTGGCCTCCATAAGCTTTAGGCCGTGCAAACTGACCTCACGAAGATCAGCATTGTTGAAGCGGGCGCCATTGACTCGAGCATGGCTTAAGCTTCCGCCTTTAAATACAGTGTTGCGGAAGTCAACATCCCTTAAGTCCGCGTCAGAGAAGTCCAGATTGTCAAGCTCACACTTATAGAAGGAAAAACCAAGGAGAAATGTCCCTATCAGCAGCGTCTCCTTAAAGGTGACTCCTAGTGAGTTGGCTCCGCTGAAATTTGACCCTGTTAATTTGCAACTTGCGAAAGAAGCCATACCTAGCCGGCAATTCTGCCAGTCGCTATTATTTAGGTCTGAATTCTCGAACTTTGCTTCATTGAGTATGGCGGATTTGAATTTTACTTCCGCCCCTTTGCATCCTTTCCAGGAAGTAGCCTCAAGCTTTGCGGCAGTAAAATCTGTTCCTGCCAGGTTGCAGCGTTCAAAGTATGAGTCGGATAAATTTAGGCGACTAAGGTCGGCGCCTGATAAGTCAGCATTAGAGAACCATAAGGGCTTTTTGCGGGAGTTAATTAAGTCCTCGACGTCTGGACGATCTAGCTTGGCGGATTCAATAATAAGGTGATCAGCTTTCTCAATCATCAAAAACTCCTGTGGCATCTGCTGTTCGTAATCCGCCCGGACCAACCGGAGCTTGGGTTTTCTCGTTTGAACTGTAGACCTACCTGTCATGTGCGCGCATTAGCTGTAATCTGGGTAGACGACAAATCCGAAGTTCTCCAAAAGAGCAGATTGTTGCCATTCAAGAATCTTAATGCCTGTAGCGTCTATTTTTCGAAAATCTACTCCGTTTATATCTGCGTTACGAAAGTCGGTATTGGTTACAGAAAGTCCGGTGTGATGAAGTGGTGAAAATTCGGTATTGGTTAAGTCGGCTTCATCCAGGTTGGTCATCGTCAAGATGACGGACAGTAGCTTGCTGTGTGAAAGGTTGCATTTGGAAAGATTGGTCGAACTGAAGTCGGCGTATCTGAAGTCTGTATTGGTAAGCTGCGCGGCGCTGATTACCATTTTTCGGCTAATTGCGATGTGAAAATTGGCCATATTAAAATCCGCCTCCACCGCACGACAATGGTCGAGTGTCAATTGAAATGCTTGTGCGCGATTAAACGTACTTGAAGAAATATCGCACTCATAAAACTCAGCTCGTCTGAGATCGGCTAATTTAAACTGGCAGCCACTGAGTTGTTCTTTATCGTAAAATGTACAGCTCGAGAACCAAGAATCTTGCAGGTTGGCGCTTCCGAAATTGCAATTAAATACTTTGCAGTTTTTTAGATGCAGTCCGCCCAGGTCGCTTCCGCCGAAGTTACAGTTTAGTAGTGTGCAGTTTGTAAATGTCAGGTCCTTTTTTGTTCGGCCCTGGAAATCGAGATTTGTGAAGGTTTGGTCACTGGTGCTGGTAATGGCGGGATCCAAGAAAATTGCTTCATTGTCAGATTCCATAGGTGTCATTGCTCAACGTGTAAAGAAAGAAAAAATGTGTACCCGAGTAATTGTCATGCGTTCGCCTGGATGCAGATGGCGAACCTTGCCTGGCCGCCGCGACCCCGAATATGTTCCAACTGGAACAACTATCCCACATGGACAAAATTGGAGTCAACTGCTATAAATTTCTTTTTTGAGTGAAAAAATGAGCTCGATAATCAGAGGTACCCTGCATCGGCATCCAGAGGGGACGGGGTATGCACGTGGCGAAGAGACTCGTGCTCGAATTGTGGATGCAGCGCTGAAGCTATTCGGCGAGCGGGGCTTCGAGGCTGCATCAACCCGCGATATTGCAGCCGCCGCTGGCGTAAATGCCCCTGCGTTGAGGTACTACTTCGACAACAAGGAGGGTGTTTACCTGGCATGCGCTGAGCACATCGCTTCGCACGTGTGGGGGTACATGGCGCAGGTGGTCGCACATGCTGAACACGCGCTTGTGGAAAATGAGAGTCACGAAGCCCTAATCGATGCTTTCTGTGCCATACAGGGGCGTGTCGTGGACTGCATGTTCGAGTCGGAACAGGCCTCGGAATGGCAGCTGTTCATTGCCCACGGGCAAGGCGGCCAAGGGCCTGTGGCTGGTTTTGACATCATCAATAATCGCCTCAACAAGCCGGTTTATTCCGTGACTACCGCAATTGTTGAGCGTTTGATGAGTTGCGCACCCAACGATGATGAAGCGCGGATCCGTTCGATGGCACTTAATGGCCAACTGGCCGTCTTTCAAATGATGCGCCGTACTGCACTCACTTCATTGAACTGGGGCGAGGTTGATGCGCAGCGGCTTGAATTAATAAAGTGTGTGGTTATTAAGCACACCCGCGCTGTACTCCACGCCATTATCGCTGAGAGTTAATTCGACATAACCCAATGCGTCCAACCAGCGCACATTTCCGATGGCGACCACCGTTTTGCGAGCCTGAGGGTGTGTAACTGCTTCGCTGGTTGCGGTGTAAATGGATCCCCCTGAGCTGCCTTCCACGAAGGCAGCTCAGGGCCGATAGCTATCCGTCGTTACAATCAACAATCGACCAGAAGCACTCTGGCCCTGGGTTGGCCGCCCTAAGCGGGCAACTGGATATGCCTACGAAACGGGCTTGCGAAACAGGTAGCGGCTCCCCTTCACTACCACCGCATTTGGTAACCGAAAAAGGACGGACGACCGTCCTATCCCCCAACCACCCCATACACCCCCTCCCGCCGATCCCCATGCAAATCATTGCGCGCACTAATCCGCTTATTCCGCGCCTCCCCAAGATTCACCGTCGCCAACAAAATCCGCTCCCCACCCTGCTCCGCCGGCCCCGCCACCGGATACCCATCCGCATCCACAATCACCGACCCCTGCACCCAACCCACCCCACGCTCAAACCCATGCCGATCGCACGCCGCAATAAACATCCGATTCACCGAAGCATTCGCCTGCACCCGCACCACTTCCGCCGGACGCTCCGTCAGCGGCCGAGGTCCATCCGGCCAGTTAACCGGCGCACACAGCAAATCCGCCCCCGCCAGTGCCGGCAGCCGCACCCACTCCGGAAACTCCAGGTCGTAGCAAATCAACATCCCAATCCGCCCATGCACCGTTTCAACCACCGGCGGCGCAGCATCACCTGCGGTGAAAACTTCACTCTCCGCATCCCACAGGTGCGCCTTGCGATACACAGCGCGTAACCCTTGGGCATCGATCATCGCTGCGCTGTTGGCCAGTTCGTCACCGTCCAGTCGCTCGCAAAATCCGCCGACCACGACAATGTCCAACTCGCGGGCGAGTGCCGCCCACAGGCTCAAGGTCGGTCCATCGACCGTTTCCGACAACGACAACGCTTCACGGCGGTCATTGAACACATACCCGCTCTGCACCAACTCAGGCAGCACCACAACCTGCGCCCCTTGATGCGCCGCCGAACGAATCGCCCGTTCGGTCAGCGTCCGGTTGAACGCCAGGTCGCCAATCTTCGGCGCCACTTGGCAGCAGGCGACCACGGTGTTTTTTGCAGTGTTCAACGCACCGCCTCCATCGCAGGTTGAGTCATGGCGAGGATGTCGCTCTCGGTAATGGCATCGATCACCCGGCGTTCGGACGCGAGGTCCAGCGAGCGGCTGAGGATGAAGTACGTCAGGCCCGACACCACCAATCCCACCAGCCAGGCGATGTCCACGCCTTCGAGCATCCGCGCCAGCGGGCCGACGAAGACTTCTTTGTTGGCGGCGGCATCGAAGATGTAGAAGAACGGCACCATCGCGGCGAAGCCGATCAGGTAGGAGACGATGCCACGGAATTGCCAGGCGCCGTAGATGCCGTTCGGGGTGAAGAAGTGCGGGATGGCATAGCGGCCTTTGCGAACGAAGAAGTAGTCGACCAGGTTGACGGCGGTCCAGGGCACGAGAAAGTACAGGAGCAACACGAGGAAGGTGTTCAGCAGCGCGATGCCGTCGCCTTTGATCGACAGCACGCAGGTCAGCAGGATCACGCTGATCGCGGTGATGGACAGGATGCGGGCGCGGGGTGTCGGGGTGATTTTCTTGATCGAGTCAGCGCCGGTCAGCAGCGTCAGCATGGCGCTGTAGGTGTTGAGCGCGATGATCGGCAGGAAGCCCGCGACCGAGACGATCACCAGCACGTTGCCCAGCCCCGGAATCATCGAAGAGCCAACCTGGTTCAATGCGACCAGTGCATCCACCGCTTTCAACTGCTGCGCCAGCCACGCGCCGAGGCCGATCATCCAGCTGCCGGACAGCGAGGCGCCGATGAACACGGCGGCGATCAGTTTGGGGCGGCTGGTGTTTTTCGGCAGGTAACGGGAATAGTCGGAGACATAGGGCGCATAGGAAATGTTGTAGCTGGCGCCGATGGCGAACAGTGTGGCGAACGCGACCCAGCTAAAGCCGAGGTCCGTTGCCGGGGTGACGCCTTCCTGGCCGGCACCGAACATCAGGGCGATGGTGACCAGTGCGTACAGCGGCAAGGTGGCGAGCAACGCCCACTTGAAGGCTTTGTGCATCAAGTCGTGGCCGTAGATCGACAGCAGCGCGCCGATCAGCACCACCGCCACGGCGACGATGGTCGGGTCGATGCCGAACACGTGTTCGAGGCCGTTCATGATCAGCGAGATGTTCACCACGTTGAAGCCGACGAACACAAACATCGTCGCCATCAGGGCCAGGATTACGCCGCGATAACCGAACTGGGCGCGGGACTGGATCATTTGCGGCAAGCCCATTTCCGGACCTTGCGAGCCGTGGAAGGCCATGAAGATGGTGCCGAACATGATGCCCAGCGCGCCGGCGAGCATGGTCCACAGCGCTGACAAGCCGAGGCTTGGGCCGACGAAACCGATGGAGATGGTGAAGAAGTGGAAGTTGCCCAGGAACCAGAAAGGTCCTTGGCTGCTGAGTTTGGCGTGACGTTCGTTTTGCGGAATGTAGTCGATCGAGTGGCCTTCGATGGCCAACCCGCCGCTCGCTTCGAGGGCGTGCGCAGTTTGTGGGGACCCTGACATACGAATGTTCCTATGCTGGTGATTGTTGTTTTTATGGGCAAAGCGCCGGTTTCATTGCAATGTAGGGCGTCGGTCAGGGCGGTAAAATATCGCAGGCGCACTGTTTACATAGATCGGCGTCTATGTGGTGAACATCGGAGGCAACACATGCTGGGCACTGTATCGGAACTGGATCTGCGTTTGATCCGGGTCTTTCTGACCGTCGTCGAGGCCGGTGGAATCTCGGCCGCGCAGACGGCACTCAACACCACGCAACCGACCATCAGCGCGCAATTGGCGACGCTGGAAGCGCGGGTCGGGTTTCGTCTGTGCGAGCGTGGGCGCGGCGGATTTTCGGTGACGCCCAAGGGTGGCCAGTTTGTCGAAGCGGCCCGTCGGTTATTGGCGGCGGCCGAGGGCTTTCGGGTTGAGGTGCAGCACATCAATCGCAAGGTGTCGGGCATCATCAACATTGGCTTGCTCGGTCAAATCGATCCGTCCGCCAACAAGAACATCGCCCTGGCAATTGCCCGTTTGCGCTCGCGCCATGAGGGGCTGTATTTCCACTTCACCGAGCTGTCGTCGTCGCTGCTGGAAGAGAAAATCATCAACGGCCATATCGATCTGGCCATCGGTTATTTCTGGCATCGCTTGCCCAACATCGATTATTTCCCGCTGTTCCAGGAAACCCAGATCGCCTACTGCGCGCCAGCGCATCCGCTGTTCGATCACGTCGGCGATCTGAGCCGCGAAGACGTACGCGATTACGACTGGGTCTGGCCCAGCCACCCCTTGCCGGAAATGCCCGCGCCCACGTCCATCGAACGTTTGACGGTGCTCACCGACAGCATGGACGGTGCGGCGCTGCTGATTCTGTCGGGCCAGCACTTGGGTTTTCTGCCCCAGCATTACGCGGCCAAACATGAAGAGTTGGGGCAGTTGCATCCGCTCAACCCTGAGCTGCTGCGTTATGAGGTGGGTTTCCATGCGGCGGTGCGGCATTCAGCGCGGCAACGGGAGGTGGTGAGTGCCTTTCTGGCGGAGTTGATCGGGATTTTTGCAGACGGGTAATCAAGGGACGAACATAGATCCGCCCCTTTTCAGGCGAGGCTCTCACCGCTCTTCAAGCACACCGAAGCGCAGGTTGTTGGCCACGTAATCCGGATGGAAGACATCCTGATCGAGCTGGAACAGCGCTTTGTACTGCGGCAGGCGCTCGTTCTGGTTGAAGGGTTCGTCGGGGCTCACGCCTGTTAGCTCGGCGAGAAGATCGCCAATCAGTTGTTCTACGCTCATTTTATTATTCTCTCTGCGACTGAAGGTCTGTGCGGTCAAGCCGCCGAACGGCGGGGCTTGTAGCGCCGTTCGTGAGAAGAATTTAATACACCTAAGCGTCATTAATTTTTCAATTGGCGACAGCGCTTTCTCATTTCATGACAATTTGTTTCCGTTGATCCGGCAGTTCCACATCAGTCATCAACAGCCGACGGCGACGTCATCGCTGGCCTCCACGCTATATATTTTTGTATATTGCGTAGCTCAAATCGCCTAGACCCTCTCCATGAGCCGCATTCGCCAGCATAATCAGCACCTCATCCTGGCCGCCGCCAGCGAAGAGTTCGCCGCCAAAGGTTTCGATGCCACCCAGACCCGGGACATCGCTGCGCGTGCGGGGATGCCGAAGGCGAATCTGTATTACTACTTTCAGAGCAAGGAAAACCTCTACTCGCGCGTGCTGCTCGGGTTTGTCGAGCCGCTGCTGCACGCCTCGGCCGCGCTGCGCGAAAGCGATGACCCGGTGGCGGGATTGCAGGCCTACATTGCCGCGCGAATCCGTATCGCCCGCGAGCATCCGCACATTGCCAAGGTGTTCAGTAGTGAGTTGCTGCTGGGGGCGCGGCAATTGCCCGAGGAGTGCCGGGACCTGCTGTATGCCGAGGCGCAACGCAATGTGGAGTGTCTGCGCAGCTGGATTGATCGGGGCCTGTTGGCGCCGGTGGACCCGGAACATTTGATGCTGTTCATCTGGTCGGCGACCCGGAGCTACACCAATCTGGGTTGGCAAATGGCGCACATCACCGGGCAGCAAACGCCGCAGGATGAGGATTACGCAAGGGCAGCGGCGACCATTACCCGGCTGGTGTTGGGCGGTGTGGTGCCGGAGGTCGGGCAGTCGCCGAGGGCGTTGATGTTTGCGACGTGAGCAGCCTGAAGCGTCCGGGCCTCAGGGCTGTCAGTAGGTTCAGATGCGGATTTCAGCCGCAGGCTTGACGTCGATGCGCGCCACCGAACCGGTCAGGTGCGCCAGGTCCTTGTTGTACTCGGCGATGATGTCTTCGGCAGTCAGGTTACCGTTGTCGAAGGTGGAGTGCGCGTCCGCTGCCAGCTCCACGTCGTAGCCCAGTTTCAGTGCCTGACGCACGGTCGCGTTGATGCAGTAGTCGGTTTGCAAACCGCAGATGATCAGGCGCTCGAACTCCTCTCTCGGCAGCAGCTTTCCCAGGTGAGTCTGGTAGAAGGAGTCCGGGGTTGTCTTGCGTACGAACTTATCCTCGGGGTCAGTCACAAGTCCTTCGGCCAGTTGCCAGCCAGCCGCGTCATGCACGAGCGGCCCGCTCTCGTCTTCGTGCTGGATGAACACGACCGGCACCCCGGCGATCCGGGCCCGAATGCTCAAGTGGTTGATGTTCTCGATAACGCGATTGATCTCAAAGCACTCGTACTCGCCAGAGCACAGCGCCTTCTGGACGTCGATGATTAACAGTGCAGTGGCCATGATTCATTCCTTGAACAATCAATGGATCAGGGGACGAAAATAGATCCGTCCCCTTTCAAACACAACCGCTAGTAGCCGAGTGACAACCCGGTGTTGCGACGTGGGTCGTTGGCGCCGTAGAAGCGGTTTTTGCCGACCGGTTTACCTTCCAGCGAAGGTGCGCCGACGAGGATCGCCGCGACGTGGTTGGCATCCTGTGGCCCGGCAAACTTATGCCCCCAGCTTTCGAGGATCTTCACCGTGTCCGGGCTGGTGGTGAAGGTCTCGAGGTTGGTCTCTTCCGGCAGCCATTGCTGGTGGAAACGCGGGGCGTCCACCGCTTCCTGGATGTTCATGCCGTAGTCGATCACGTTGAGCATGGTCAGCAAGGTGGCGGTGATGATGCGGCTGCCGCCGGGGGTGCCGACGACCATCACGACCTTGCCGTCCTTGGTGACGATGGTCGGGCTCATGGACGACAGCGGCGCCTTGCCGGGGGCGATGGCGTTGGCCTCCCCTTGCACCAGGCCGTACATGTTCGGCACGCCGATTTTCGAGGTGAAGTCGTCCATTTCGTCGTTGAGGATGACCCCGGTTTTGCTGGCCATGACGCCGGCACCGAACCAGTCGTTGAGGGTGTACGTCATCGACACCGCGTTGCCCCATTTGTCGACGATGGAGAAGTGCGTGGTGTTGCTGCCCTCATGCGGCGCTACGCCGGGTTTGATCTCGCGGGACACGCCGGCCTTCTGCGGCTGGATCGCGGCACGCAGTTTGGTGGCGTAGTTTTTGTCCAGCAAATGCGCGATTGGATTTTTCACGAAATCCGGGTCGCCGAGGTAGCTGTTGCGGTCCACATACGCATGGCGCATCGCTTCGATCTGATAGTGCATACCTTGGGCCGAGTGGTAGCCCAGGTCTTTCATCGGGTAACCGTCGAGGATGTTCAGGATCTCGCAAATCACTACCCCGCCGGAGCTTGGTGGCGGTGCCGAGACCACGTGGTAGCCACGGTAATCGCACTCGATAGGCGCCAGTTCGCGGGTTTTATATTTGTCGAGGTCGGCCTGGGTGATGATGCCTTTGTTGGCCTGACTGGAGGTGACGATGGCGTCGGCGACCCAGCCTTTATAGAAACCGTCGGCGCCCTTCTCGGAAATTTCCCGCAGGGTTTTGGCCAGGTCCTTCTGCACCAGTTTTTGCCCGACTTGCATCGGCTCGCCGTTGCTCAGGAAGATCGAGCCGGAGTCCTTCATGTCTTTCTTGAACACGTCGGTGGCGTAGTCAAGCAAATCGACATCGCCCTGCTCCAGGGCAAACCCGTCTTCGGCCAGTTTGATCGCCGGGGCGATCACTTCCTTGCGCGGCTTGGTGCCGTACTTGCTCAGGGCCAGTTCCATACCGGACACCGTGCCCGGCACACCGACAGCCAGGTGGCCACGGGTACTGAGGTCGGGGACGACATTGCCTTCTTTGTCGAGGTACATGTTAGCGGTGGCGGCCAGCGGGGCTTTTTCACGGAAATCGAGGAAGGTCTTGCGCCCGTCCGCCAGCTGAATGGTCATGAAACCGCCGCCACCGAGGTTGCCCGCTGCGGGATACACCACCGCCAGCGCATACGCCACCGCGACGCCGGCATCCACGGCATTGCCGCCGTTCTTGAGCACATCAACGCCCACCTGGGAGGCCAGATGCTGGGCCGTGACCACCATGCCGTTTTCGGCCGCGACGGGGGCCACAGAGGCGGCGTGGGCAGTCAGGCAGCTAAGCGCCAATGAGGTCGCGATGAGCGATTTGGCAAAAGGTTCGTACTTCATGAGTCGGTCTCTTTTTGTTTTTAGGGTCTGAAAAAAGCAGAGAAAACGTTTCAAGAGCAGAAGGCAGTATGGCTCGGATTACACATTGCGCCTCCCCGTCGAGGCAGTATGCTGAGGCTCTGTTCAGCCCTTCTGCGGAGTCCGCCAGCATGACTTACACCTTCACCACCCTGGCGTCTCCGGTCGGCGAACTGAAGCTGGTGGCGAAAGAGGCAAGACTGGCGGCCATCCTCTGGGAAAACGACAAGCCGAACCGGGTGCGGCTGGGCCCGATGCACGAAGCGCCGGACAACCCGATCCTGGTGCGCGCCGTTCAGCAGTTGCAGGAATACTTTGCCGGCACCCGAAACTCGTTCGATCTGGAACTGGATTTTGCCGGCACGGATTTTCAGAAGAAGGTGTGGCAAGCCCTGCTGACCATCCCGTTCGGCGAGACGCGCAGCTACAGCCAGATCGCCGAGCAAATCGGCAACCCGAGCGCGGTTCGGGCGGTGGGCGCGGCGAATGGCAAAAACCCGATCTCGATTGTTGCACCCTGCCATCGGGTGATCGGCGCCTCGGGCAAGCTCACCGGATTTGCCGGTGGGCTGGAGGCGAAAGAGCGGTTGCTGACGCTTGAAGGGTGCGAGTGGTCAGGCGCCAGCAGAACGGGCGACCTGTTCTGACTGACCGGAACACCTGTAGCAGCTGCCGAGCCTGCGAGGCTGCGTCCGGCGGCAAAGCCGTCGTAATCCGAGCGCACTCGATCTAGCTGATGCACCGCGCTTCCCACATCCACGGCTGCGGCCCGCATCAGACACAGCCTCGCAGAGCTCGTCAGCGGCTACAGGGAAAGCGTCGCTCAGGTGAAAATGTTCTTCATCGCCGCGTATTGCAGCAGCATGATGGTCTTGGCGTCGCAGATTTCCCCGCGATAAAACGCTTCAAGCGCCTCGTCGAAGGCCCACTCCAGCACCTCCAGCTCTTCGGTCTCTTCCTCCAGCCCACCGCCCTCGCTGACTTTCGACGTGGCGT
The DNA here is from genome assembly GCF_046535095.1 of Pseudomonas sp. SIMBA_041. Classification (NCBI taxonomy): domain Bacteria; kingdom Pseudomonadati; phylum Pseudomonadota; class Gammaproteobacteria; order Pseudomonadales; family Pseudomonadaceae; genus Pseudomonas; species Pseudomonas sp. SIMBA_041. The sequence goes on along the minus strand of NZ_JAWRXJ010000019.1, from coordinate 18,055 downwards.
CGTACTCGGCAATAAAGAAGTGCAGCTTTTCAGTGACCGAGCCGGGGCTCATGTACGACTCGAAGATCTTTTGTACGTGGTGCACGCGGTAACCGGTTTCTTCCTCGGCTTCGGCGCGGATGCGTTCTTCCGGCGCAGCACCTTCGAGCAACCCGGCGGCCACTTCAATCAGCAAGCCGTCATGGCCGTTGACGAACACCGGCAAGCGGAACTGGCGCGTCAGCACGACAGTACGCTTCTCGCGGTTGAACAACAGAATCGCCGCGCCGTTGCCCCGGTCGTAGACCTCGCGGGTCTGACGTTGCCAGTCGCCGCTGTTGCGCTGATAGTCGAAGGTAATTTTTTTCAGCAGGTACCAGTCGTGGGACAACACCTGGGATTCGATAATGTTGACCCGTTCGGCTGTGTTCGCCATGGCACCGCATCCTTTTTCGTGAGAAGCGCCCATGGTAGGCGAAAACGCAAAAGCCCTGCATCTCCCTGACACCTAATACGGGACCTTGTAGCAGCCGGACGCAGGCTTCGCCAGCTGCTACAGGGTTGGGGTGTTTCTCAGGTTCAGGACAGCTGCGCTTTGTATTCTTTTTCGTACTGGCCGGCGAGGGTTTCTTTCTGTTTGTCATCGAGCAGTTTGCCGGCCATCTGGAAGAACTTCTGCTCTTCCTCTTTCAGGTGGTGACGAACCTTCTTGGCCAACTTCTTCGCGGTCGCCAGCCAGGCCGGGCTGGACATCTCGGTCGCGTCCAGTTCCTCCATCATTTCGTCCATTTCGTGGTGTTCGGCGATGGCGTGGCGGCTCAGGTCGACGCCGTTGTCGAACTCCATCAGCGGAATATAGAAATGCCGCTCCTCGGCGGTTTCGTGGGCCTGGAGTTCGGACTTGAGTTGTTTGTAAGCCTCGACCCGCTCAGGGGTGTCGCCACTGGTATTGATCAGCGCATCGGCATAACCGCGTTGGCGCTCGTGACTTTCACGCAAGGCTTCGAAAATATTCACGGGGTGTCCTCATTGGCCGCGTTCTGAAGTGACGCTGTTTAGGCTAGACCTCCGCGCGACGGCGACGGTTCCACAATTACCGCGAGCACGCTAGGCTGGCGGATCATTGCCAAAAGGATGTCGCTCATGACCCTGCGAATCGAACAGTCGCAAAACCCCACGGACGCCGAACGTGAGGCGATCCTCATACCGCTGCGCGCCTACAACACCGCGCAGGCTGGCCCCGGCAATCCGCAACCGCTGGCGTTGCTGGTGCGCGACGACAACGGCGAGATTCTCGGCGGGTTGTATGGCCGGTTCTTTTACCAGTGGTTGTTTATCGAGTTGCTGTCGGTGCCTGAACAGGCTCGGGGACAGGGTTTGGGCTCGAAACTGATGCAGATGGCCGAAGACCTGGCGCGGGAAAAGGAATGCGTGGGGATCTGGCTGGACACCTTCGACTTTCAGGCGCCGGAGTTTTACAAACGGCTCGGTTACAGCGAGCTAGGCCAGATTGCCGACTACCCGCCGGGCCACAAACGCCACTTCTTCCAGAAACGCCTGATCAACTGATCAAAACACAAACCTCCTACAGGGGGTACTGCGTCAGCTCTGATTCAGAGACAAGTCGCCAACGCCGCCAAACGGCGCTTGGCAACAAAATCGTCATGCTGCGCGTAGTAACTGATCACGGTGCCGGACGCATCGGTGGTCACGTCGATAAAGGATTCCGCCGACCGCGTGTAAACCGTCGAACCGCCCTTTTTACCCGGCTGCAAATACGCGCCGGCGTCCACGCCGAACACCGCCTCGTCCTGCCAGGAAAACTGCACGCACTGGGCCACGACCATTTCCGGCTTGTTCGAGTTCAGGGTTTTGTACGGGGCCTTGGTGCGAGCATCGTCCATCACCGAGCCCGCGCATCCCGCCAGCAACGTTACGGCCAGCGCCACCATCAGAATTCGCATTACGTTCGCTCATCAATAAAAAGCGGACTGTATCACCGTGGCGCGGCGTTTCGTTCTGCTTTACTGCATTTATACCGCGACACCGCGTAACGATTCGCGCACCCTGTCGCGCCATAAACACCGCCTTTTTCTGGAACCCCCATGACACCCAACGCCGAATTCTACAAACCAACCCCTGAATACGCCGACAAGCTGATCAGCCAGATTGGCCAGACACCGTCCTGGATTGCCAAGCGCATTGGCGTCACCGACAAGCGCATCCGTTACATCCTCGACGGCGAACGCACCGTCAAAGGCGAGACCACGCCGATCAAGATGACCTACACCGAGCAGTTCGCCCTCGAATGCCTGGCCGCTGCGGCCAAGGCCAGCAAGAAACAATCTTCGTAACCCGTTATCAAGGAGAGACCATGGCGGCAACCGAACAGCAACACGAGCAGGCGCTGAAGAAGTTTCTCGATGAGCACCCGCAACTGCGCCACGAACTCGACAACCTCAACCCGCTGCTGGCCCAGGCCAAGGGTGAGACCGCGGCGCAGTACCGCGACGAGCGATTGCACGAAGCCTTCGAAGCCGAGGCCGAGCGTCAGGGACTGTTCGCCTGGGAGCTGACGCTGCTGTTGACGGCCGCCACACCACAGGACTACGAAGCCCATCGCCGGGAAGTGCACAAGGAAGTCGCAGAGATGGCCGGCATGAATTGGCTGGACTATTGCGAGTTATACGGGATAGAACCGTAACCCCTGCACAAGGATGCCCGCTCCGATGCTGCCTTCCGCCTCCTCAACCCACGCCAGCCCCGGCCACCTGCACACGCAAAAGTGGCGCGGGCGCATCGGCATGACGCTGGTGGCCATGCTCTCGGTCCTCGCCGGCATGACCGATGCCATCGGCTTTATGGCCAGTGGCGATTTCGTCTCGTTCATGAGCGGCAACACCACGCGGCTCGCCGTGGCCATCAGCGACGGTGATCTGGGGCTGACCGGGCGTTTGCTACTGCTCGTGGCCACGTTCATCGTCGGCAACGCCTTGGGCATTGTCGTCAGCCGCCTCGGCAGACGACGGGCGCTGCCCTTGATGCTGACCGTCGCCGTGCTGCTCTGCGCGGCCGCTACCTGGCCCTACGACGAACAATTGCCCGCGCTGCTGGCGGCGATCATCGCCATGGGCATGCTCAATGCCGCCGTTGAGGAAGTGAACGGCCTGCCGGTCGGCCTGACCTATGTCACCGGCGCCCTGTCGCGCTTCGGACGCGGATTGGGGCGCTGGATGCTCGGCGAACGGCGCAATGGCTGGCGCGTGCAATTGATCCCCTGGACCGGGATGTTCGTCGGGGCTGTTCTTGGGGCGGTGCTGGAACATCATCTGGGGCTTCAGGCCTTGTTCGCCAGCGGATTGCTGGCGGGGGTGCTGGGGGTGGTGTCGTTGAAAGTTCCGCGGCGGTGGCAGTTGGGGTATATGCCGCGCTGAGTTTTGTATGACCGTGCGGGCCTCATCGCGAGCAAGCTCGCTCCCACAGGTTACGTGGTGAAGCTGCAATCTCGAACATTACACAACCCCCTGTGGGAGCGAGCTTGCTCGCGATGAGGCCCGCCCAGACAACATCGATTTAGCCCCCTCAGCGATAAAGCTTTATCATGGCCGCAGTTTCGCTGATCGAGTCCGTCATGAAGTTCGCCATCGCGCTGTTTTCCGCCGCCCATGCGCCCTCCTCGCGCCGCGCCCTGTTGTTTGCCCAGGCTGCGCTGGCCGGTGGGCATGAGATTGTCCGGCTGTTTTTCTATCAGGACGGCGTTTATAACGCGTCCGGCAGCGTGGTCACCCCGCAAGACGAGCTGGACCTGCCCAAGCAATGGCGCGCGTTTGTCAACGAGCATCAACTGGACGGCGTGGTGTGTATCGCCGCCGCCCTGCGCCGTGGCGTGTTGAATGAGGAAGAAGCCGGGCGTTATCAGCGCGACGCGGTTGCCGTGGGCGCGCCGTGGGAATTGTCCGGCCTCGGCCAGTTGCACGACGCGGTGCAGGACGCTGACCGCTTGATCTGTTTCGGAGGCGCGTGAGATGCCTAAATCCTTGCTGATTATCAGCCGTCAGGCGCCATGGTCCGGGCCAAATGCGCGCGAAGCGCTGGACATCGTGTTGGCTGGCGGCGCCTTCGACCTGCCGATCGGCCTGCTGTTTCTCGATGACGGCGTGTTTCAGCTCGCCGCGAAACAGGACGCCAAGGCGCTGCAACAAAAAGACCTGAGCGCCAACCTGCAAGCCTTGCCGATGTTTGGTGTCGAGGAGTTGTTCGTCTGCGCTGCCAGTGCCGCAGAACGAGGGCTGGACCCATCCGGTTTCTCGCTGGAAGAAGCCCAGGCGCTGACCGCCCACGACATCACCGCCCTTATTGACCGTTACGACCAGGTGATCACCCTCTGATGTCGACTTTGCATGTGTTGTCTCATTCCCCGTTCGGCGACGATCGCCTGAGCAGTTGCCTGCGCGTGATCGGCGCCAACGATGCGCTGCTGCTGAGCGGTGACGCGGTGTATGCCCTGCAACCCGGCACCGCCCCGTTCAGCGCGCTGAAGACTCGCGGCCTGACACTGTTTGTACTGGCCGAAGACGTTCAAGCCCGGTCCATTGAGACGCCAGACTGGGCCAAGGCCATCGATTACCCGGCCTTCGTCGATCTGTCGATTCACTACGACAAGGTCAACAGTTGGCTATGAATTCCCTGACAGTCGGCGCTCGCGCCATCGAGTTGGACAAGGACGGTTTCCTGGTCGAACTGAGCGACTGGTCCGCTGACGTCGCCAGCGCCCTCGCTGCGGCCGAAGACATCGAGTTGAGCCCCGAGCATTGGGAAATCCTTGAACTGCTGCGCCGTTTCTACGACGAATTCCAGCTGTCGCCGGCCACCCGCCCGTTGATCAAGTACACCGCGTTGAAGCTCGGCCCGGAAAAAGGCAACAGCCTGCACCTGAACCGACTGTTCAAAGGCACCCCTGCCAAACTCGCCGCGAAGCTGGCGGGCCTGCCCAAACCGACGAATTGCTTATGACCGACTTCCCAGCGTTGACCCTCGAAACACCCGCCGAGCATCCGTTCGCCCAGTTCGTGCGAATCCTCGGCAAAGGCAAACGCGGCGCCCGCGACCTGACGCGTGAAGAAGCCCGCGAAGCCATGGGCATGGTGCTCGACGACAAGGTCGAAGACACCCAGCTCGGCGCGTTTCTGATGCTGCTGCGACACAAGGAAGAAAGCGCCGAGGAAATGGCCGGTTTCACCGAAGCCTTGCGGGAACGTTTGCAGGCGCCCGCCTTGAATGTTGATCTCGACTGGCCGACCTATGCCGGCAAGAAACGTCATCTGCCGTGGTACCTGCTCGCGGCCAAGTGCCTGGCGCAGAACGGCGTGCGTATTTTCATGCACGGCGCCGGCGCGCACACGGCCGGGCGGCTGTACAGCGAACAACTGCTGGAAGGACTCGGCATTGCGCTGTGCCGCAACTGGCAACAGGTGGGCGCGGCACTGGATAACGGTGGCCTGGCGTTCATGCCGCTGGTGGATTGGGCGCCGCAACTGCAACGCATGATCGACCTGCGCAACACCTTGGGCCTGCGCTCGCCGATCCATTCCCTGACACGCATCCTCAATCCGTTGGGCGCCCGTTGCGGCCTGCAAAGTATTTTCCACCCCGGCTATCAGGCGGTGCACCGCGATGCCAGCGGCTTGCTGGGCGACACAGCGATTGTGGTGAAGGGCGACGGCGGCGAGATCGAGATCAACCCGGACGCCGACAGTCACTTGTACGGCACCACCGGCGGTGAAAGCTGGGACGAAGAGTGGCCGCAACTGTCGGCCCAGCGTCACGTCAAACCCGCCGCCCTCGACCCTGAACATATGAAGGCCGTATGGCGCGGCGATGTGGTCGACAGCTACCCGCAAATGGCCCTGATTTCGACCATGGCCTTGGCGTTGCGCGGACTCGGTCAATCCCGTGATCAGGCGTTCGAAACGGCCCAGCAGTATTGGGATGCTCGAAACAGATCGATTTAACCGATCATAACTGCCCAACCTTTGCGCTATTTGTTCGAACTGATGGGCATAGACTCCTCTCCAACGATTTATCGGTTTGAGGAGTCTTGATCATGGGTTTATTAGTCGAAGGCCGCTGGCAAGACCAGTGGTACGAAAGCGGCAAGGACGGCGCGTTCCAGCGCGAACAGGCGCAACGCCGCAACTGGGTCACCACCGACGGCAAGCCGGGCCTGACCGGTGTCGGTGGCTTTGCCGCCGAGGCCCGCCGCTATCACCTCTACGTGTCCCTCGCCTGTCCGTGGGCTCACCGCACGCTGATCCTGCGCAAACTCAAAGGTCTCGAAAACCTGATCGACGTATCGGTGGTCAGTTGGCTGATGCTGGAAAACGGCTGGACCTTCGACCAGCGCCTGGGCTCTACCGGCGACAAACTCGATCATCTCGACTTCATGCACCAGCGTTACATCGCCGACACCGCCAACTACACCGGCCGCGTCACGGTGCCGGTGCTGTGGGACAAACAACAGAACCGCATCGTCAACAATGAATCGGCGGAGATCATCCGCATGTTCAACAGCGCATTTGATGACCTGACCGGCAATGACCTGGATTTCTACCCTGAGCCACTGCGCGGTGAAATCGATGCGTTGAATGAGCGGATTTACCCGGCGGTGAACAACGGCGTGTACCGCGCCGGGTTTGCGACCTCGCAGCACGCTTATGAAGAAGCGTTTGATGGTTTGTTTGAAGAACTGGATCGGCTGGAGCAGCTGTTAGGCGCCAATCGTTACCTGACCGGCGAATACCTGACCGAAGCGGATATTCGGCTGTTCACCACGCTGATTCGTTTTGACGCGGTGTACCACGGGCACTTCAAGTGCAACCTGCGGCGGATTGCCGATTATCCGAACCTGTCGAACTGGTTGCGTGAGATTTACCAGTGGCCGGGGATTGCCGAGACGGTGAGTTTTGAGCACATCAAGCATCACTACTACGGCAGCCACAAGACCATCAACCCGACCGGGATTGTGCCGAAAGGGCCGGCACAGGACTTTACCGTGGCGCATGATCGGGCGCGGTTGAGCGGGAAAGGGGTTTGGCGCAAGGCCTGAGGTTTTGTGCAGGATTAGAAGGACCCATCGCGAGCAAGCTCGGTTCCTACAACGACACAAATCACTGTAGGAGCCGGGCTTGCCCGCGATGGAGGCGACTCGGTCTCTAGACTTGCGCCTGAGCCCCTTCGAACCACGCCAGTTTCTCGCGCAGTTGCACCACTTCCCCAACAATCACCAACGTCGGCGCATGCACTTCATGCTCCGCGACCAACCGTGGCAGGTCCGCCAACGTGCCGGTAAACACCCGCTGATTGACCGTAGTGCCCTGCTGAATCAACGCCGCCGGGGTATCCGCACCGCGACCGTGCCTGATCAACTGCTCGCAGATAACCGGCAAGCCCACCAGGCCCATGTAGAACACCAGCGTCTGCGCCGGCGCGACGAGGTCGGCCCACGGCAGATCGGTGGAACCGTCCTTCAAATGCCCGGTGACAAACCGTACGGACTGGGCGTAATCGCGATGGGTCAGCGGAATCCCGGCGTACGCCGCGCAACCGCTGGCCGCCGTGATACCCGGCACCACCTGGAACGGGATGCCATGGGCCGCCAGCTCTTCGATCTCTTCACCGCCGCGACCGAAGATAAACGGATCACCGCCCTTCAACCGCACCACGCGCTTGCCAGCCTTGGCCAGATCGACCAGTTGCTGGTTGATCTGATCCTGCGGCACGGCGTGATCGGCGCGGCGCTTGCCGACGTAAACGCGCTCGGCATCACGACGGCACAATTCCAGAATCGCCGGGGCCACCAAGCGGTCATATAACACCACGTCAGCTTGCTGCATCAGCCGCAAGGCACGGAACGTCAGCAGATCGGGATCACCCGGCCCCGCCCCGACCAGGTACACCTCACCGGTGGTGACATCCGCTTCGCCGTCGATTTTCGCCTGCAACAGACGTTCGGCTTCGGCGCCCTGCCCGGCCAGTTGCCGGTCAGCAATCGGGCCTTGGAAGACGTCTTCCCAGAACCCGCGACGCTGCTGCACATCCGGAAACAGACCTTTGACCTGATGGCGGAAACGCGCCGCCAAACCGGCCAGTTGACCGTAGGTAGAAGGAATCCAGGTTTCAATCTTGGCGCGAATCAACCGGGCCAGCACCGGCGCATCGCCGCCGCTGGACACCGCAATAATCAGCGGGGAACGATCGACAATCGCCGGAAAGATCACGCTGCACAGGGCCGGTGCGTCAACGACGTTGACCGGCACACACCGCCGATGGGCATCGGCGGACACTTGCGCGTTCAATGGCTCGTCGTCGGTGGCGGCAATGATCAGCCCGCAACCGTCCAGATCCGTTTCGACATAACCCCGTAACAGGCACTCGCCGCCGCTGCCGGCCACCAGTTCGCGCAGTTGCGGTTCGATTTCAGGTGCAACCACCCGCAGCAGCGCACCGGCATCGGCCAGCAGGCGGGATTTGCGCAAGGCAATCTCCCCCCCACCGACAACCAACACACGACTGCCGCGCAGGTTGTGAAACAGCGGCAGATAGTTCATTTAGCCGATGACCTCAAGGCCACCCATGTACGGCTTCAGCACGTCAGGCACGCGGATCGAACCGTCGGCCTGCTGATAGTTCTCCAGCACCGCCACCAGGGTACGACCGACCGCCAGGCCGGAACCGTTCAGGGTGTGAACCAGTTCAGGCTTGCCGGTTTCCGGGTTGCGGAAACGCGCTTGCATGCGACGGGCCTGGAAATCGCCGCAGTTGGAGCACGACGAAATCTCGCGGTACTTGTCCTGGCTCGGAATCCACACTTCCAGGTCGTACGTCTTGACCGCGCTGAAGCCCATGTCGCCGGTGCACAGCGCCAGGGTGCGGTAAGGCAGCTCCAGCAGTTGCAGGACTTTCTCGGCGTTGGCGGTCAGGCTTTCCAGCGCTTCCATCGAGGTCGACGGCTCAACGATCTGGACCATTTCAACTTTGTCGAACTGGTGCTGACGGATCATGCCGCGGGTGTCACGACCCGACGCACCGGCTTCGCTGCGGAAGCACGGGGTGTGGGCCACGAACTTGATCGGCAGCAGTTTCGAATCAACGATTTCGCCAGCGACGATGTTGGTCAGCGACACTTCGGCAGTCGGGATCAGGTACAGATCGGCTTCGCCTTCGCGGGCGATCTTGAACAGGTCTTCTTCGAACTTCGGCAGTTGACCGGTGCCTTGCAGCGCCGGCGCCTGGACCAGATAAGGCGTGTAGGCCTCTTCGTAGCCGTGCTCGGTAACGTGCAGGTTGATCATGAATTGCGCCAGCGCACGGTGCAGACGGGCAATCGGGCCGCGCAGCAGGGCGAAACGCGCGCCGGACAGCTTGGCGGCGGTTTCGAAGTCCAGCCAGCCGAATTTCTCGCCCAGGGCCACGTGGTCCTGAACCGGGAAATCGAACGCGGTCGGGGTGCCCCAGCGACGGACTTCGACATTGCCGTCTTCGTCTTCGCCAATCGGCACCGATTCGTGCGGCAGGTTGGGGATGCCCAGCAGGATCGAATCCAGATCGGTCTGGATCGCGTCCAGCTCGACTTTACCGGCGCTCAATTCGCTGGCCATGCGCTCGACGTCAGCCATCAGTGGCGCGATGTCTTCGCCGCGCTGCTTGGCCTGACCGATGGATTTGGAACGGGCATTACGCTCAGCCTGCAGTGCTTCGGTGCGGGTCTGGACGGTCTTGCGCTGTTCTTCCAGCGCTTCGATGCGCGCAACATCCAGCGTGTAGCCACGGGATGCCAGGCGGTCCGCTACGTCCTGAAGGTTGCTACGTAACAGTTTGGAATCGAGCATGTCGGTTTCTCGTTTATCAAAGTTTGGTCAAGGACAGGCCGGCCCAGGTGGCAAGCAGCCCGCCGAATACGCTGAGCGTCGCATAGCCCAAGGCCAGCGGCACTTGCCCGCTTTCCAGCAGGCGCACCGTATCCAGTGAAAAGGATGAATAAGTCGTCAGCCCTCCGAGGAAGCCGACGATCAACCCGGCACGCACCTCAAGCGGCACCTCCGGACGAATCAAAAAAAGACCGTATAGAGCACCGATCAGCAAACAGCCCACGATATTAACGGCCAGCGTCGCGGTATAGAAGTGCCGCGGCCAATTAGCGTTGATCCAGTTTCCGGTAGCAAAACGTAACAGTGTGCCGGCGACACCGCCGATGGACACCGCGATGACCAATGGAATCACTATTTTCTCCGCTGCCGAGGGCTTAGACGGTCAAGTTGGGCGAGGTGATTGAGTTTCTCACCGATCTTCAATTCCAGGCCACGCGGCACTGGCTGGTAGAACGGCTGCGGTTCGAGTTCTTCCGGGAAGTAGTCTTCGCCCGCGGCGTAGGCATCCGGCTCATCGTGGGCGTAACGGTATTCGTCGCCGTAGCCGAGTTGCTTCATCAATTTGGTCGGGGCATTGCGCAGGTGCAGCGGCACTTCCAGCGAACCGTGCTCGGTGGCGCTGCGCATCGCGGCCTTGAAGCCCATGTACACCGCGTTGCTTTTCGGCGCGCAGGCCAGATAGGTAATGGCCTGGGCCACCGCCAATTCACCTTCGGGGCTGCCGAGGCGCTCCTGCACTTCCCACGCCGCCAGGCACAGGCTCAGGGCGCGCGGGTCGGCATTGCCGATGTCTTCGCTGGCCATGCGCACCACGCGCCGGGCCAGGTACAGCGGATCGCAACCGCCGTCGATCATCCGCGCGAACCAATACAACGCGCCGTCCGGATTGGAGCCGCGCACCGATTTATGCAGCGCGGAAATCTGGTCGTAGAACGCTTCGCCGCCCTTGTCGAAACGCCGACGGGTATCGCCGAGCAGACTTTGCAGGAGATCGACGCCGATCTCGCTGTTGTCTTCGGCCAGGTCCGAGGCGTTTTCCAGCAGATTGAGCAGCCGCCGGCCATCGCCATCGGCGGCGGACAACAGCATCTGGAAGCCTTCATCGCTGAGTGTCAGCTGGCGCTTGCCCAACCCACGCTCTTCGGTCAGCGCGCGATGCACCAGTTTGCGCAGTGCCGCTTCGTCGAGGCTCTTGAGCACATAGACGCGGGCCCGCGAGAGCAAGGCGTTGTTGAGTTCGAACGAGGGGTTTTCGGTGGTCGCGCCGATAAAAATCAGCGTGCCGTCTTCAACGTACGGCAGGAACGCGTCCTGCTGGGACTTGTTGAAGCGGTGAACTTCATCGACAAACAAGATCGTACGTTTGCCGTACTGCCCGGCCTGTTGCTTGGCGATTTCCACCGCCTGACGGATTTCCTTCACGCCGGCCAGCACCGCCGAGACCGTTTCGAAGTGCGCATCCGAGACTTCCGCCAGCAACCGCGCCAGGGTGGTTTTGCCCACGCCCGGCGGGCCCCAGAAAATCATCGAATGCAGGGCGCCCTGCTCCAGCGCTTCACGCAAAGGCTTGCCGCGAGCGAGCAGGTGTTCCTGACCGACGTACTCGTCCAGATTGGCCGCACGCAGGCGGGCGGCCAAGGGCTGAGCAATCGGGGCGCTGCGAAACAGGTCCATCACGACTTGCGAAACCTCACTACTTGAACACTGCAGGCTCACTCCTACAGGTATTGCGGTTTATTCCTGGATCACGTCCGCCCCTTTAGGGATGTCGAACTTGAACTTGGACGCCGGGATCGGCTCGTTGGCCTTCACACCGGTGAACAGGATATTGGTGCGCTGACCGACGCTGTCGATCAGTTGCATGTCGTTGACCAGACCGTTACGGAACGACAGACGCAGGCTGTCGAACAAGGTGTCTTTGGTTTTCGGCTTCAGGGTGAAGTCGATCACGCCGCCGGCTTCCTTGGCGCTGATGTCGAAGCTCTGGCTGATCTTGGACACATCACCAGACAGCAGCAGCGCCGGGGTCTGGGTCAGACGCATGTCGAGGGTCTTGATAGTGACCTGCTCCAGATCCGGGTCCCACAGGGTGACCTTCTTGCCGTCGGACACCATGGTTTGTTCAGCCGGCGCATTGGTGTGCCAGTAGAACAGGCCCGGGCGCTGCAACGACATATCACCAGCGGTTTCCTGCAACTGGGTGCCGCTGCCATCAAGCGTCAGCTGGGAGAAACGTGCGGTCAATGTCTGGGATTTTTCCAGCAATTGGGTCAGGCGCGCCACGTCCTTGTCATCGGCGTGGGCCGAGAGCGTGGTCAAAGCTAGAACCGGCAGCAACAACATGCGGATAAGACGCATGGGAGTCCTCTTGATATTCGTGGGGGGTGCGAGTGGCGCGTCACTGCGCCACCCTGCTTCAAAGCAAATCAGTCGCGTACCGGGCCAGGCGCCAGGACTTCACGCGAACCGTTGGTATTCATGGACGTCACGACCCCGGCCATTTCCATGGCTTCGATCATGCGTGCGGCGCGGTTGTAGCCGATTTTCAGTTTGCGCTGAACGGCCGAGATGGACGCGCGACGGCTTTCCAGGACGAACTGCACCGCTTCGTCGTAGAGCGCATCGGTTTCAGCATCATCGTCGCCACCACCGCCGCCATTCTCAAAGCCGCTGCCGGCTTCTTCGACACCGGCGAGAATTTCGTCGTTGTATTCCGGTGCGCCGCGCAGTTTCCAGGCTTCCACCACGCGGTGAACCTCGTCATCGGACACGAACGCGCCGTGCACACGAATCGGCAGACTGGTGCCCGGTGGCATGTAGAGCATGTCACCGTGACCCAGCAATTGTTCGGCACCGCCCTGGTCGATGATGGTCCGGGAGTCGATCTTGCTCGACACCTGGAACGCCATACGCGTCGGGATGTTGGCCTTGATCAGACCGGTGATCACGTCCACCGACGGACGCTGGGTCGCCAGGATCAAGTGAATACCGGCAGCACGGGCCTTCTGGGCGATACGGGCGATCAGTTCTTCAACCTTCTTGCCGACGATCATCATCATGTCGGCAAATTCGTCGACGACCACGACGATGGTCGGCAGCTTGGTCAGCAGCGGCGCTTCGTCGTGAATGCTTTCGCGCTTGTACAACGGGTCGGTCAGCGGCGTGCCGGCGTCCTGGGCTTCCTTGACCTTGGCGTTGAAGCCGGACAGGTTCCGTACGCCCATCTTCGCCATTAGTTTATAGCGCCGCTCCATTTCCGCCACGCTCCAGCGCAGGGCGTTGGCCGCGTCCTTCATGTCGGTCACGACCGGACACAGCAAGTGCGGGATGCCTTCGTAGATCGACAACTCAAGCATTTTCGGGTCGATCATGATCAGTTTGGCGTCTTCCGGGCCGGACTTGAACAGGATCGACAGGATCATCGCGTTCACGCCCACCGACTTACCGGAACCGGTCGTACCGGCCACCAGCAAGTGCGGCATTTTCGCCAGGTCAGTGATGACCGGCTTGCCGCCGATGTCGTGACCGAGGGCCAGGGTGACCGGCGACTTGAAGTTGTCGTACTCAGGAGTCGACAGCACTTCGGAGAACCGCACGATCTGGCGGTCCTCGTTGGGGATCTCGATACCGACGGTAGTCTTGCCGGGAATCACTTCAACCACACGCACACTGGTCACGGCCAGGGAACGTGCCAGGTCTTTCGCCAGGTTGGCGATACGGCTGACTTTCACGCCTGCCGCCGGTTGAATTTCGTAACGGGTAATCACCGGGCCCGGGTGGATCGAATCCACCGAGACTTCGACGCCGAATTCCTTGAGCTTGATTTCCAGCAAATGGCCAACCGCAGCCAGGGATTCGGGCGAGTAATTGAGTTGTTTCTTTTCCGCAGGGTCGAGGATCGAGATCGGCGGCAAGGTGCCTTCCACGGCGCTGTCGACGAACAACGGTGCCTGCTTCTCTTTCTCCACACGCTTGCTCGGTGCAGCGGGTTTCGGCGGCGCTGGCGCAATGACCGGCGGTACCTGCTTCTCGCGCTCGGACATGTGCTTGCTCAGGGCCTGTTCGCGTTCGATCAGGCGTTCCTTGACCTTGGCCTGCTCGCGCTTGTCGGTGACGGTCGGTGCGACCACGTCATGCACGCGATCATCGACTTCACGCAGTTGCGCCACCAGTTGCTTGCGTTCGGTACGGGCTGCCCACCAGCGATTGGCCGCGCCCTGGAACAGTTCGAACAGGTCGAGGGTGATCTTGCCGGTGACGTCCATCACCTTGAACCATGACAGGTCGGTGAACACCGTCAGGCCAAACAGGAACAGCGCGATGAACAGCAGCGTGCTGCCCTGGATGTTCAGCGCGTTCTTCGCCAGGTCGCCAAGGCTTTCGCCTAAAGCGCCGCCAGCACCCGCCGGAAGGCCGGTGGCGGCGTGGAAATGGATGTGCGCCAGGGCGGCGCCAGACAGCACCAGAAACACCAGGCCGATCAGGCGCCAGGAGAACAGCCAGCCGCTCCACTGCCACGGCTCGTGGCGCTGACGGAAGATCTGATAGACCTTGACCGCGAGCAGCAACGGGAAGATATAGGCGAAGTAACCCAGCACCATGAACAGGATGTCAGCGCTGTAGGAACCGGCGGGACCGCCGAAGTTCTGCACGTCATCAATCTTGCTGTTGTGACTCCATCCCGGATCGTCCTTGCCGTAAGTCAGCAAGGCCATCATCAGGAACAGGCACAAGGCGCCAATGGCGATCAATGCACCTTCCTTGAGCCGGTAGTGCAAATGCTGGCGCCAGAGCGGAACGACTGTTTTGGGTGCTGCGGTGGATTTCTTCAAAACGCTTCTTTTCCTGCGCCCGAGGCGCGTCCATCTGTTGAATGACTATAAAAAACTGCCCAATCCAGGCAGGTAAAAAAGTGAACAGGCTCAACCGGGACTACTTTTAACACTGCACCCCGTCTTTTATAAACATGGTGAGCACTGCTTATTTTGTTACAACCCCCTTTGCACGCAGGCATTGTACGGGTTTGTTCGCCCGATAACATGCGTGAGGCACTGGGTACAGCATAGCCAAAAAGTGCCGGTATATGCGGCCAATTTGAGCATGCATTCTCTTTCGTGACAAAGGCTTATGAGGTGTTTTTATGAGCGAAGCGAAGCATTCACGCCTGATCATTCTGGGTTCCGGCCCTGCCGGTTACAGCGCAGCCGTTTATGCCGCCCGCGCCAACCTCAAACCCGTTGTCATTACCGGCATACAGGCAGGTGGCCAGCTCACCACCACTGTCGAAGTCGACAACTGGCCCGGCGACGTCGAAGGGCTCACCGGCCCGGTGCTGATGGAGCGCATGCAAAAACACGCCGAACGCTTTGACACAGAGATCGTTTACGACCACATCCACACCGCCAAGTTGCAACAGCGCCCGTTTGAACTGATTGGCGACGGCGGCACCTACACCTGCGACGCCCTGATCATCGCCACCGGCGCTTCGGCGCAATACCTGGGCCTGCCCTCGGAAGAGACGTTCGCCGGCCGAGGGGTTTCCGCCTGCGCGACCTGCGACGGCTTTTTCTACCGCAATCAGGTGGTGGCGGTGATCGGTGGCGGCAATACCGCCGTTGAAGAGGCCCTGTATCTGTCGAACATCGCCAAGGAAGTCCATCTGATTCACCGTCGCGATAAGCTGCGCTCGGAGAAAATCCTCCAGGACAAACTGTTCGAGAAAGCCGCCAACGGCAATATTCGCCTGCACTGGAATCAGAATCTGGATGAAGTGCTGGGCGATGCCAGCGGCGTGACCGGCGCCCGCCTGCGCGACAGCCAGACCGGCGAAACCCGTGAGTTGGCGCTGGCCGGCGTGTTCATCGCCATCGGCCATAAACCCAATACCGATCTGTTTATCGATCAACTGCCGATGCGCGACGGCTATCTGCGGGTCAAAAGCGGCAACGAAGGCGACGCCACCGCCACCGCAATCCCCGGCGTGTTTGCCGCCGGCGATGTCGCCGATCACGTTTACCGCCAGGCCGTCACGTCCGCCGGGGCCGGTTGCATGGCCGCACTGGACGCCGAAAAATACCTCGACGACATTCCCACCGTTTAACGGCACACTTTACGGCGGGCCCACCAGCCCGCCACCGCCCTCCCCTTCTGCAAGCCCGGATGCCATGCTGACTTGGTTACAACGCAATACCCTGACCTTCCCCCCGCTGGAAAAAGCCATGCGCGACCCCAACGGGCTCTTGGCTGCCGGGGGCGATCTGTCTGCCGATCGTCTGATTCAGGCCTATCGCCATGGCTGCTTTCCGTGGTTCTCCGAAGGCCAGCCGATTCTCTGGTGGTCGCCGGATCCGCGCACCGTGTTGTTTCCCGACGAACTGCATGTTTCCCGCAGCCTGGGTAAATTGCTGCGCCAACAGCGCTATCAAGTGACCTTCGATCAGGATTTCGCCGCCGTCATCCGTGCCTGCGCCGCGCCGCGTGATTACGCCGACGGCACCTGGATCACCCAGGCCATGCAGGACGCCTACATTGAACTGCACAGGCGCGGCCATGCGCATTCGGTGGAAGTCTGGGATCAGGGCGAGCTGGTTGGCGGGCTGTACGGCCTGGCGATGGGGCAGTTGTTCTTCGGCGAGTCCATGTTCAGCCGCGCCGACAACGCCTCCAAATTTGGCTTTGCCACACTGGTGCGACATCTGAAAGACTCGGGTTTTGTGCTGATTGACTGCCAGATGCCGACCGATCATCTGCATAGCCTTGGCGCACGAGCGATCCCACGCCGCGAATTCGCCGGTTACCTGGCGCAGCACCTGGATCAACCCAACCGCGCCACATGGGTTTGCTGAGCGACTTTCGCGCCGGTGGCTTACACTTAATTCAAAGCTTTTTCCCGAGGGTTGATCATGACCGAGTTGGCGCGTTTGAAGTTCTATGCCACTCAGCCCCACTCTTGCAGCTATCTGCCAGATGAACAGGCCACGACCCTGTTTCTCGACCCTAGCCAGCCCATGGATGTGCATGTCTATGCAGATTTGTCTGAAATGGGTTTTCGGCGCAGCGGCGACCACCTCTACCGGCCTCATTGCCAGAACTGCAACGCGTGCGTCCCGGCGCGCATCCCTGTGGCGCAATTCACCCCCAATCGCCAACAGAAGCGCATTTTCAAACGCAATGCCGACCTGCAGGTTCGCCCCGCCAGGGCGCAGTTCAGCGAAGAGTATTTCGACCTCTACCAGCGCTACATCGAACAGCGCCACGCGGATGGCGACATGTACCCGCCGAGTCGTGATCAATTCTCCACGTTCCTTGTGAGGGATCTGCCGTTCTCGCGTTTCTACGAATTTCGTCTCGCAGGGCGGCTGCTGGCGGTGGCCGTCACCGACTTACTGCCGAACGGTCTGTCGGCGGTTTACACCTTTTACGAACCGTCCGAAGAACGTCGCAGCCTGGGGCGTTTTGCGATCCTGTGGCAGATCGGCGAGACCCGGCGCCTTGGACTGGAGGCCGTCTATCTCGGCTACTGGATCAAAAACTGCAAAAAGATGAGCTACAAGACCCAATATCGGCCTATCGAACTGCTGATTAATCAACGCTGGGTCATCCTGAACTAGAACCCCTTGGCTTAAACCCCATTTTTCGGGCACAATGCACGCCGCTTTTGCCTGGCGCAGTTGCACCGGGCCATTCATTGGACACCGAGGGCTTTACTGCATGTCGAAAGAAGACAGCTTCGAAATGGAAGGCACTGTCGTCGACACCCTGCCCAACACCATGTTTCGTGTGGAGTTGGAAAATGGGCACGTCGTAACCGCGCATATCTCCGGCAAGATGCGCAAGAACTACATTCGTATTCTTACCGGTGACAAAGTGCGCGTCGAGCTGACGCCCTATGACTTGAGCAAAGGGCGCATCACTTACCGCGCTCGCTAATCAAGTCAATACAAAACGCCCGGCTCTGCCGGGCGTTTTTGTTTGTCTGCGATTTGGTGGGGTTTGGGGGTTGTGTGTATATCCGTTGCTGCGGTCACGGCGGCTGGCGGTTTCACTCTTACAGCGAGTCACTTTTGACAAACGCGGTACGTGTCAAGGTACCTGTCGCCTTGGTACTTCTGCTGCTAACCCATTGCGCCGTTAACTTCAGGGCGTTCTGG
>NZ_JAWRXJ010000679.1:0-250 GCF_046535095.1 Pseudomonas sp. SIMBA_041 | reverse complement strand
AAACCCTTCCGCGCCGATCAGGTGATGAAGTGGATGTATCACTATTGCTGCGACAACTTTGATGAGATGACCGATATCAACAAAGTGTTGCGCGGCAAACTGAAAGAGGTGGCGGAAATCCGCGCACCGGAAGTGGTTGAAGAACAGCGTTCATCTGACGGCACCATTAAATGGGCGATCGCCGTTGGCGATCAGCGCGTCGAAACGGTGTATATCCCGGAAGACGACCGTGCCACGCTCTGCGTCTCTT
>NZ_JAWRXJ010000678.1:0-250 GCF_046535095.1 Pseudomonas sp. SIMBA_041 | reverse complement strand
ATCAGCAGAGCGTAGTCGCCGGTTAGGGCCAGGTGCTGGCCGGTGCTGCCGTCGGCCACCAGTTCGGCGTTGAAGCCGGCCTCGCTCAGGCCCTGGCGCAGGTAGTGGCCGGTTTTGGGTTGGTCTTCGACGATCAGCAGTTTCATGGTGGGACTCGTGGCGGTTGGAACCCGGGCTTTATACCGTGCAGCAGGCCAGGGCAGTGCAAGCTGACAAAGTTGTAATCTGCATGTCAGCTGGCTGGCAGCGG
>NZ_JAWRXJ010000677.1:0-250 GCF_046535095.1 Pseudomonas sp. SIMBA_041 | reverse complement strand
CGCATGTGCTCCTGGTCGAGGTTGCCGGGGCCACGGGTCTTGACGAAGTACTGGGCGCTGTTCTGGCCGTAGACCGGGGTGCTCAGGCCGGTGACCCGGTAGCTCCAGTTGACGTTGTTCTCGAACATGTCCGGGGAGCGGATGGCTTCCGAATACACCGCCCGCAAGCCGTGGCGCGGGTTGATCAGGTAGTTGACCGCGATCCTCGGGGTCAGGGAGTTGCCGGTCAGCTGGGTGTCTTCGTACATAG
>NZ_JAWRXJ010000676.1:0-250 GCF_046535095.1 Pseudomonas sp. SIMBA_041 | reverse complement strand
CGAGCAGGACGGGATCGTGCGTCGCCAGCGATCCCTGGCTGCGCAGCACCTGCGCCGCGAGCAGCGCGCGCTCCGGCGTCAACGCCCGCAGGTGCGGATCGCTCAGCGCGGTATCGATCTCGTGGTAGGTGTACCCGCTGCGCTGGATGGCCATGTCGGTGTGGAGCCGATCCATGAACGGGTAATAGAGATCCTGGACTTCGCGGCGCTGGGTCCAGATGACTGCGTCGCAGATGCCGATCTGCTCGTA
>NZ_JAWRXJ010000675.1:0-250 GCF_046535095.1 Pseudomonas sp. SIMBA_041 | reverse complement strand
CGTGGCGACTTGCCTATACGACAGGCAGCCTGCAAAGCCTGTGGGCGGGCGTCGCGGGCGGGCTGGGGATCACGCTGAGGACGATGGCCGGCGTCCCGCCGACGCTACGCCGGCTGGGCGAACGGGACGGCCTGCCGCCGCTGCCGTCGGTCGAGCTGTGCATCCACTCGGGCGATCTCGACGCGTCGGCGGCGCTCGTCAGTCTGAAGCGCGTCGTGGTCGACAATCTGATCGCGAATCTTGCCGATGC
>NZ_JAWRXJ010000070.1:0-384 GCF_046535095.1 Pseudomonas sp. SIMBA_041 | reverse complement strand
GGTGAAAGAATGTTTTTAAATCAGATATATTTTAATATGTAAAGTATTAATCAATTGTATGAGAATTCAAAATATGGTTAATAAAAATATTAATATTGGTTCCAGTGACATAATTAATAATTAAAACAAAAAAATGAAGACAAAAATTTTATCTATTACGGCTTCATTATTTTTATATGCAAATGGTTATTCCCAAGTGGGTATTAATACTATGACTCCTACATCCACATTAGATGTAACGGCAAAAAATGCTACAGGAACTACAACGAATGTAGACGGGCTTCTTACTCCACGGGTTGATAGAGAAAGAGCTGAAAGTATGGCAATT
The DNA here is from genome assembly GCF_046535095.1 of Pseudomonas sp. SIMBA_041. Lineage (NCBI taxonomy): Bacteria > Pseudomonadati > Pseudomonadota > Gammaproteobacteria > Pseudomonadales > Pseudomonadaceae > Pseudomonas > Pseudomonas sp. SIMBA_041. The sequence continues at coordinate 56 of NZ_JAWRXJ010000070.1, read as the reverse complement.
AATCCTACTTCTACTATGATTTATGTAAATAGTTTTGCAACTGGTACACAGACAGG
>NZ_JAWRXJ010000674.1:0-250 GCF_046535095.1 Pseudomonas sp. SIMBA_041 | reverse complement strand
ATAACGGATGGTCTGTTGCAGTTGAGCAAAGCTCGACCCGTAGATGAACGCCTGCGGGTGGGTCAGGTTCGGCGCGCCCATGGCTGGGGTGCCCTTGCCTTCAGGCCCATGGCAGGCCACGCAGTTGGCGGCGAAGATCTTCTGCCCGTTCTCGGCATCGGCCTTCACGCCTTCGGGCAGCGTACGGCCATCGAGCTTGCTGACCACAAAGGCCGCCACATCAGCCACACCCTGCTCGCCGATCACCTCG
>NZ_JAWRXJ010000673.1:0-250 GCF_046535095.1 Pseudomonas sp. SIMBA_041 | reverse complement strand
ATCTGGGCTGCTCGGCAGCGATTGGCAATCTGCGCCTTTCAGGTGTGTTCCGCCTGGAAGACACCGACAAGTTGCTGGCCATCCTGCCCCAGACCCTGCCAGTGCAGTTGCGCTACCGCACCCGTTGGTGGGTGACCTTGGGGCCAGTGGCTTGAAATTCACTGGGGTGATTTTTTTTGGCGGGTTTTGCCAGGACGTCCGGCTTAGTCAGTAAGCACTTCAATCTGCTTCCTGCGACTTCAACGGAACC
>NZ_JAWRXJ010000672.1:0-250 GCF_046535095.1 Pseudomonas sp. SIMBA_041 | reverse complement strand
CCAACTGGCTGTACGACGGCTGGAGCGTCACCGTGGCGCAGCGACGCTATGGCGAGTGGCAGAGCCGCAACGCCGCCAACCCGACGCTGGACCAGACCTTCGGCGCGCAATGGGTGACCGACCTGGATGTGTCGTACCGCTTTGACCTGGGCCTGACCTTGTCGGCGGGCGCGATCAACCTGTTCGACAGCCACCCGGACAAGCTGGAAGGCGCGCAGCTGTATGGGGTGCCGAAGTATTCCATCACCAG
>NZ_JAWRXJ010000671.1:0-251 GCF_046535095.1 Pseudomonas sp. SIMBA_041 | reverse complement strand
GGTGTCTACCTCGCTTGTGAGCAGCTGCGTGAAATGTTAGCAGCAAAAGTCGGGCTATACCCTGATACGATTCAGCTAGATAATGGTCAAATTAAGCAAGTAGGTAAGCACGATTTAACAACGGTAAGCACTATAAAACAATGTTTCTAATGACGTTTCAAGCGTCTTATGTGACGTCGCAGGAAACATTGCTGAGTTTGACAAATCTCTATTACTGAGAAGTATCTCAGCTGAGGCTAAACGACGTTTCT
>NZ_JAWRXJ010000670.1:0-251 GCF_046535095.1 Pseudomonas sp. SIMBA_041 | reverse complement strand
GATCGATGAACATGCGTGACATGACACATTCGCGATCGCGTCCGCGCATGTCCGAGTCGACTGGCTCACAGTCGCACCGGCGAGCCGGCATGTCATGCGCAAGCGTCGCCTCTCGGCAGGTTGTACGAACCTCGATATTGACACTACACTGATTATCGGCCGGCGTCGTGACACGCGGCTATCCATTCAACACGCATTCCAGTACTAATTAAACGCGTGCCAACAATCGCCATCGAGGATGGTTGCCTTGT
>NZ_JAWRXJ010000669.1:0-251 GCF_046535095.1 Pseudomonas sp. SIMBA_041 | reverse complement strand
GCTGGGCGACCATCTGCTCGCCTTTTAACGCACGACTATTGCTCAGCTGTTGGTCAGTACTAATGACCAATAACAGCGTCTGCAAACAAAAACTAACCAGAAGAAGAATGGCAAACAACCCTTGCCGCGGCGCTAAATACGTCATGATATGTTAATCTTTTTTGGAGAGAAGAAATTAAAAAACGAGGCTACTGCTCATTTTTTGGCTAATTTTTAAACAATTTTGATGTGCGCCAACTGTGATGCGCACG
>NZ_JAWRXJ010000668.1:0-251 GCF_046535095.1 Pseudomonas sp. SIMBA_041 | reverse complement strand
GCTGTAAAGTGCCCCAATAATCTCCAGCGAGCGGGAATATGCCCATGGTCATCGAGAAACCCGATAACGGCAACCATCCCCCCTGTAACTGTAAGAGCTAACATAGTAAAAAATTGCAAATTACTGGTAATCTCTAAAACGATGGCACTGATTATAAAAACAACAACGATAGCCACCCCTCCGCCCCTAGGAGTGGGAACAGTATGAGAGCTTCGAGAGTTAGGTATATCAATAAGGCTATTAGATAAAGC
>NZ_JAWRXJ010000667.1:0-251 GCF_046535095.1 Pseudomonas sp. SIMBA_041 | reverse complement strand
CCGGGGATCGGTGGGTTCGAGACAACAAAGGCGGCCCGGGCATGCCCTGCCGCCGCGTCCATCAAGAGTGTGTCACGGCATTCAAGGTCATCAGCCCTGCCAGGGGCCAGTCGCCTTCGAGCTCCGCCAGGCTGGCGGTGTTCATCGGCTGCGGATCACGCAGGTGGCCGTGCTGCAACAGGCCGATCAGGTTGCCCACCAGGGGTTGATGGCTGACCAGCAGCAGGTTGTCGGCACTGTCCAGTTGCTCC
>NZ_JAWRXJ010000666.1:0-251 GCF_046535095.1 Pseudomonas sp. SIMBA_041 | reverse complement strand
AAAGTAAATCGCGGTCGCAATGAGCATCGCTGATATGATCGTACCAAGTCCGGCAAGGATGCCGATAGGTAGCTTGTAGCGTCTTAAATCACCAATATTGACGTGTAATGCACCTGCAAATAGCAACATCGATAGCATACCGTCTAAGAGCACTTCGGTAAAATCAAGTTGCTCCAATAAACTGACTTCGTAATCAATCAGCTGATCAAACCCTAAGAAGCCCAAAAATATCGCACCGATTGACAGTAAGA
>NZ_JAWRXJ010000665.1:0-251 GCF_046535095.1 Pseudomonas sp. SIMBA_041 | reverse complement strand
CGAGCACCGCGTCGAACGCGACCGGCTTGTAGTCGTGATACGCGCGCGCATCGAGGTTCATCCGCGCGGCGCCGTGGATGATCACCTGCGCGCCGCGATCGCTGGTCGGCTTCAGCAGCACCGGGTTGAAGTCGGTATGGGGCGCCACGCCGGCCGCGAGCGCCTGCAGCGCCTGCGCGCGGCCGATCTCGCCGCCGTCGGCCGTCACCGCGCTGTTCAGCGCCATGTTCTGCGGCTTGAATGGCGCGACG
>NZ_JAWRXJ010000664.1:0-251 GCF_046535095.1 Pseudomonas sp. SIMBA_041 | reverse complement strand
CTAAGACTGATTAGCTATCTAAAAAACGCACTTTTCCTGTCTCTAAGTCATACTCAGCGCCGACTACCAATAGCTGACCACTATTGGTTAAGTCCTCTAATGCACGTGAGCCATGTTTTAGCTGACTAACTGACATACGTACGTTAGCGCGAATAGAGCGATCGACCAGCTCGTCTGCATCGACGTCTTGACCATTGGCAGTTGCCAGTTCGTGCAAGTTATAAACGCTTGGGCGAATACGATCAACGATA
>NZ_JAWRXJ010000663.1:0-251 GCF_046535095.1 Pseudomonas sp. SIMBA_041 | reverse complement strand
CCATCAATGCCCGATAGCCCGCATTGTCGCCCTGGCGCGCTAACAGCGCAGCGGCCACGGCATCGCCCATGGCGCCGATGCCTATCTGCAAGGTGCCGCCATCACGCACCAGGGTGCTGGCGTGCAGGCCGATGCAATGGTCCTGGGTGGTGACCGGCATGTTCGGCGTGGAGAACAGCCGGCGTTGCTCCACCTCATCGATCAGCAGGTCGAATGCGTCGATGCTCAGCTCCGAGTCACCCGGCATGTAG
>NZ_JAWRXJ010000662.1:0-251 GCF_046535095.1 Pseudomonas sp. SIMBA_041 | reverse complement strand
CGCGGATTGCTGCAGGTGTGACCATCGGCGCTCACTGCTTTATCGGCGCCCGCTGCGAAATCGGCGAAGGTGGCTGGCTGGCACCACGGGTGACCCTGTACCACGACGTGCGTATCGGCAAGCGTGTGGTCATTCAGTCAGGTGCTGTGCTGGGGGGTGAAGGCTTTGGTTTTGCCAATGAAAAAGGCGTCTGGCAGAAAATCGCCCAGATTGGCGGCGTGACCATCGGTGACGATGTGGAAATCGGCGCC
>NZ_JAWRXJ010000069.1:0-385 GCF_046535095.1 Pseudomonas sp. SIMBA_041 | reverse complement strand
GGCGCCAACGCCCGCAACTGCCGGTGATCCTCACCTCGGGCTACAGCGATGCGATTGCCGAAGGCGGCCACCAGGGCTTTGCCTTCCTGGCCAAGCCGTACTCGGCCGAGCAGGTGTGCCAGATGCTGGCCAAGGTGCTGGGCAGCTGAGCAGCGGCTAACGCGGGGCGGCCAGCAACCGTGCCACACTCTGCGCCAGCTCGGCGCGCCGGTACGGCTTGCGCAACACCTCGAAGCCCTTGAGCTCGCGGGGTGTAAGGTTGGCATAGCCGGTGATGATCAACACCGGCAGGTCAGCCTGGCGCTCGCGCATCTGTTGGGCAAAACGCACCCCGGTCATGTCGGCCATGACGTGGTCAGTCACCAGCACGTCCGGCTGCCAGCCC
>NZ_JAWRXJ010000661.1:0-251 GCF_046535095.1 Pseudomonas sp. SIMBA_041 | reverse complement strand
CCATCACAAGTAAAGTTTATAATGCAGTTTTAGGGCGTGTTGAACATTCGACCATGGCACTGACAGAGACTATTTTTTAGACAGTTCGACGTTAAAAATAGTAAGTTTGGTCATTCTAAGCGTGTATTTTTAACAATGAAATGGCAAAAAAGAGTCCTGTTTTCTTCTGTTAATATTAGAGCTGAGCTTAAAACTGCCCCCAGATGCATACACGCAGTACGTTGCAAACCTATTTAAGGCTGGAGCATTAC
>NZ_JAWRXJ010000660.1:0-252 GCF_046535095.1 Pseudomonas sp. SIMBA_041 | reverse complement strand
TGGCGAATGTGGCGTGAGTTTCTGGTGTACAAATCCACCACCAGAAAAACCGTTCCCGGCTTGTCTGGAAGAACGGCGACTTTTGATTCCTGGGCGACGTTCAATGTTAGGGCGCAAATTGCTTGACTGGTTTACCTCCCAGGGATTAAACGTAGAAATCCTCGGCGAGTTTGATGATGCCGCGTTGATGAAAGCTTTTGGTGCGATGCACAATGCAATCTTCGTTGCCCCAACGCTTTATGCATATGACTT
>NZ_JAWRXJ010000659.1:0-252 GCF_046535095.1 Pseudomonas sp. SIMBA_041 | reverse complement strand
GAAGGGAATCCTTGGCCGATTGCGCGGGTCCTTGCTTAGACTGCCTGTATTCACTGATTCGAGGTTCGCATGCCACCCGCCCATACCGAAACGGCCACTTCCCCTTCGTTGCTGAGCGCCTGGCGACAACAGGTGGTGAACACCCCCTGGCTCAGCGCCGGCCTGGGCTTGAGCCTGCTAGCGGTCGTCGTACCCCACAGCAAAACCCGCTGTCGCAGCTCTCCAGCGTGTTCAACCAGTCGCTGCTCAATC
>NZ_JAWRXJ010000658.1:0-252 GCF_046535095.1 Pseudomonas sp. SIMBA_041 | reverse complement strand
CATCGACGTACGATGTGCATCACCCGCAATGAGCACCCGCTCTCGGGTTTTGGCAACCTGTGCCCTGCACGGTATAACGCTATAGAGCGCACCACAGGGTTCGCAGCATACCGAAATTGTAACTGACCGGGCCGGGACTGGAAATCTCAACCATGCTCAGCCGTAATCGGCGAGCCACCCACGCCACGTCACGAAAAACAAACGGGCCCGGCAGATTGAGCCGGGCCCGGATTATAACCGATCGACTCTCGC
>NZ_JAWRXJ010000657.1:0-252 GCF_046535095.1 Pseudomonas sp. SIMBA_041 | reverse complement strand
CCCAAGATATCGCTTACATACGTCCTGATGGCTATATCAAAATCACCGATCGCTTAAAAGATGTGATCAAATCAGGTGGTGAGTGGATTTCATCACTAGAGATTGAGACTATTTTATCAATACACCCGTCAGTAGCCGATGTGTCAGTGATTGGCGTACGTGATAAGCAATGGGGCGAGCGTCCGTTGGCTTTGGTGGTATTAAAGCCTGATGCTAAGGATACCAGCGCTGATGATATCAAAGCGATTGCAG
>NZ_JAWRXJ010000656.1:0-252 GCF_046535095.1 Pseudomonas sp. SIMBA_041 | reverse complement strand
ATTAGCTAGACGGATAGCCTCTGCACCGTCAGTAAAGGTTGCACAGACTAATACAGGGCCAAACACTTCTTCCATCCATAATTGACTGGTCGTTGGCACATTCGTATAGATAGTTGGCTTTACAAAATAGCGAGATGCTTCTAATAACTCACCACCGGTTAAGCAGTCCAGATTTTCGGCTGTCGCAATATCAAAGAATTTCTTCACTTGATTCAGTTGTTGCTTGCTAACCAATGGACGCATTTGCGTCCC
>NZ_JAWRXJ010000655.1:0-252 GCF_046535095.1 Pseudomonas sp. SIMBA_041 | reverse complement strand
ACCTGCATGAACGCGCAGGTAATACCAATGTGATTCATATGCATGGGGAACTGCTGAAAGTGCGTTGTTCACAAAGTGGTCAGGTTCTCGACTGGACAGGAGACGTTACCCCAGAAGATAAATGCCATTGTTGCCAGTTTCCGGCACCCTTGCGCCCGCATGTAGTGTGGTTTGGCGAAATGCCACTCGGCATGGATGAAATTTATATGGCGTTGTCGATGGCCGATATTTTCATTGCCATTGGCACATCCG
>NZ_JAWRXJ010000654.1:0-252 GCF_046535095.1 Pseudomonas sp. SIMBA_041 | reverse complement strand
TGAGAAAAAGCCTGAGCCGCCGAAGGAAGCACCTCCGACCGAGGAGGTGGTGGATGCACCGCCAAGCAATACGCCGCCCCAGAAGTCCGCAGCACCGGCACCGAGCATCGCGTCCAACAGCAACGCCCTGCCTACCTGGCAGAGTGACCTGCTGCGCCACCTGGCCAAGTACAAGCGCTATCCGGAAGACGCGCGTCGTCGCGGCCTGCAGGGCATCAACCGCCTGCGTTTCGTGGTCGATGCCGAAGGCAA
>NZ_JAWRXJ010000653.1:0-252 GCF_046535095.1 Pseudomonas sp. SIMBA_041 | reverse complement strand
AGAACCCGTCGCCATAGGCTTCCACCTCGAAACGCTCCTGCTCCGGCACCCGTGGCCGGTCCTCGCTCACCACCGTCAGCAGCACCACCTGGCTGTGCAGCACCTGGTTGTGCAACATGTTGTGCAGCAGCGCATGGGGCACGGCGTCCGGCCGTGCAGTCAGGAACACAGCAGTACCTTCAACCCGGTGCGGCGGCTGTATGCGGATGCTGCTGATGAACACCGGCAGCGGCAGCGCCCCTTCATCGATGC
>NZ_JAWRXJ010000652.1:0-252 GCF_046535095.1 Pseudomonas sp. SIMBA_041 | reverse complement strand
GAAAGTGCTCGGGACACTCCATGCCAATGGGCCAACCCATCACCAAACATTCCAGGAACACCTGCGATATCACTTTGGTGGGTACGAAACATACGAGTGCCTCAAGAGCCAGCATCACAGCGAAGCGTTGATATTTAGAAGATGGAGAAGATGGCCTGAATAGACGAAGGCTTGCGATGCCCCGGCCCCTTCAACACATAGACAGTGTTTCGCGTGACGAACAAGTAGCCCTCTTCGAACCGAGTGCCCATC
>NZ_JAWRXJ010000068.1:0-385 GCF_046535095.1 Pseudomonas sp. SIMBA_041 | reverse complement strand
CGCCGGCTTGTGCGGCTACGGGGTGGGCTATATCGTTTTCCGGTCACTGCAAAACAGTGATCGGGTTTGGTAGCCCGTCTGCAAATAGTCGTATGGCGACACCGTATGCAGTCTCTTTTTTGAGGCTCGGCGTTATATGGTGGTCATGCGTGGGGCTCCTTTGTGAGCGCCGGGTTTTCCTACTTGCAGCCGGTCTACCAACCCGCGTATGGCCACCACCCTCGTTTGGTAGCAAGGGTGATGGCTCCTTCAATCTGCCGTAGGAGTTTCACTATGAAAAAACCAACACCCAACCCACCGGAAACCGCTCCGGCATCGCCCTACGAATCGCTCGATTCGAAAAAACTCCACGAAGCCGCCGAACGCGCCCTCGACCATTACCTCA
>NZ_JAWRXJ010000651.1:0-252 GCF_046535095.1 Pseudomonas sp. SIMBA_041 | reverse complement strand
CAGCTTTTCAACGTGCTGCTGGGCGATAACCACGGCCTGGACATCGACACGCTGGACAAAGACGTGGCTCACGACAGCCGCTCTATCCAGCCTGCGATGCTGCGCGACGACGAAATCCTCACCCATCCGGTGTTTAATCGCTACCACAGCGAAACCGAAATGATGCGCTATATGCACTCGCTGGAGCGTAAAGATCTGGCGCTGAATCAGGCGATGATCCCGCTGGGTTCCTGCACCATGAAACTGAACGCC
>NZ_JAWRXJ010000650.1:0-252 GCF_046535095.1 Pseudomonas sp. SIMBA_041 | reverse complement strand
CGCCAAGCACAACTAGAGCTGCAGATATGTCTTAAGCCGAGAGGGAGTCATATACCAGGGCAAAAACACCCATGGCAGTCGAGAAGAAGCCGATGAGGCCTGGCACCTTGTCGACTATGTCGTAGGTTGCCCAGTGTTTCCGTCCGCCGAAACCGACGTTGTAGCCGGTCTCCGCGATGCACTTCAATAGAGCGTCTTTTTTCATAGGGTCTCGCTGATTGGGACAAGGACTTGGTCGCGAGCGACAACGAC
>NZ_JAWRXJ010000649.1:0-252 GCF_046535095.1 Pseudomonas sp. SIMBA_041 | reverse complement strand
AGCGCGTAAGTGCGTGTACCGCTGAAGATGCTTCAGGTTCTTGTGCCCGGTGATTGTCGCGACTTCCATCACGTTGAGCCCCTTCTCGAATAGTCGGCTGGCCGCTTCGTGCCGAAGGTCGTGGAAGTGCAGGTTCCCAAGCCCGCATTGTTCCCGTACCCGGCTGAACGCGTACTTCATGGCGGACTGGGTGAGCTTGAACACGCGGCCCTTATGGGGTGGCGGGCACCACGTCAGAGCCTCAGCCGCCCG
>NZ_JAWRXJ010000648.1:0-252 GCF_046535095.1 Pseudomonas sp. SIMBA_041 | reverse complement strand
AACCATGGCGTGGATTGGTGACACCGTGCCGTACGAGCGGCGTCAGGAAATTCTGGCACGTCTGCTCGGCGCCACGGTCTTCGGAATGATTGCGGGCCAATGGCTGGGAGCGTTGCTCGCTGATGCAGCGGGCTGGAGAGCCTCGTTCGCCTGTCTCGCCGCGACTTGCCTGGTTGCCAGCGTGCTCGTTATGCGGGAGGTTGGCGCTTCAGATTTCGGTGACGAGATGCCCGCATGCCGCTTCGCGCACCG
>NZ_JAWRXJ010000647.1:0-252 GCF_046535095.1 Pseudomonas sp. SIMBA_041 | reverse complement strand
AACGTCGGCATCAGCTCCCTGGTGCGTGAATCGGACCTGACCCTGCTGACCCAGGCCGGTCGCGAGATCGGCGTGGCCTCGACCAAGGCCTTCACCACCCAACTGGTGGGCCTGCTGCTGCTGACCCTGTCCCTGGGCCAGGTACGTGGCACCCTGGCCGCCGGCGTGGAAGCCGAGCTGGTGGAAGAGCTGCGTCGCCTGCCGATCCGCCTGGGCGAAGCCCTGGCCATGGATGGCGTGGTGGAAAAAACG
>NZ_JAWRXJ010000646.1:0-252 GCF_046535095.1 Pseudomonas sp. SIMBA_041 | reverse complement strand
ACGGACGACAACGCCACGGCATCGTAGAAGTTCGTCACTGCGTCACGGGACCAGCATGCAGGAAGGGGCGCAATGGAGACTTTCATGAGCGTTTGCATGTTCGATGTGCACCGGAGGGATAACGCACAAAGCGGAAAAGGCCCTTCCCGGCGGGTCCGCCATCCGCACATTCAGCCGCTCTCTGACCACCACTCGCCTTTGCTGCGTGGCGGCCAGCAAGCCATGCGCCGCCATAAACAGCCCGATCATCGC
>NZ_JAWRXJ010000645.1:0-252 GCF_046535095.1 Pseudomonas sp. SIMBA_041 | reverse complement strand
GGGGCAGCATGCTCATCCCCGCCTGGGACGGTGAATAGCCCAGGGCCACTTGCAGCAGCAGGGGCACCAGGAACGGCAGGGCGCCGCTGCCCAGGCGGGCGAACAGGTTACCCAGAATGCCCACGGCAAAGGTCCGCACCTTGAACAGTGACGGGGCGAACAGCGGGTTGTCGGTGTGCACGGCCCGCAGCCAGTAGGCCGCCAGGCAGGCCAGCCCGCCGAACAGCAGCAACATCACCCGCAAGTGCGGCA
>NZ_JAWRXJ010000644.1:0-252 GCF_046535095.1 Pseudomonas sp. SIMBA_041 | reverse complement strand
AGTAAACCATTTCCATTTTGGCATTGCGTGTACGTACAGCACCAAACTTGGTCAACATCCGCGAGACTTTAGACTGATTAATATTGTCAAAGCCTTGCTCCTGCAACGCGGCGACGATTTCGCCCTGGGAGCTAAATTTCTCTTCTTTAAGTAATGCTTTAAATGCTTTAACTAGTTCTTCTTGCTTAGCCGAGCTTCGCATAAGTCACCCGATATGGTGGTTGATACAACATTATTGTGCATACAGATGAA
>NZ_JAWRXJ010000643.1:0-252 GCF_046535095.1 Pseudomonas sp. SIMBA_041 | reverse complement strand
AATAGACTCTGCCTCTGATGATTTTTACAACCTGTTCTTTTTGGAGCTTCTTTAAGATTCTGATAACGGTCTCAATTCTCAAACCTGTTAAAGAAGAAAGTTCTTTTCTGGTGTAAGGAACCCGATAAGAAAAAGGTTCATTGATATCATAGTCGTCTTTAAGATGATCAAGAACTGTAATCAATTGATGTGTTGCGTCTTCTAAAGTAAGGCTGTTTAAAAACACATAACTGTAGTAAGTTCTTTCAGCAC
>NZ_JAWRXJ010000642.1:0-252 GCF_046535095.1 Pseudomonas sp. SIMBA_041 | reverse complement strand
CATTCTGCGCGCGGTCTACGGCGAGGCGGGCGAGGAGTGACTGGCTGGCGCCTGCTGCTGACCCGGCCGGCCGAGGACTGCGCCGCGCTGGCGGCGATCCTGGCGCAGTCCGAGATCTTGAGCAGCAGCCTGCCATTGCTGGAAATCCAGGCGTTGCCGGTCAGTGACTCGCAGCGGGCTACCCTGCTGGCATTCGACCAGTACTGTGCGGTGATCGTGGTCAGCAAGCCGGCGGCGCATCTTGGCCTGGAG
>NZ_JAWRXJ010000641.1:0-252 GCF_046535095.1 Pseudomonas sp. SIMBA_041 | reverse complement strand
CGAGCAGCAGCGTGGGGCGGGCGCCATCGGCGGCGCGCAGCTCCAGCGTCGTGCCCGCGGGAAGATCGACCGCGAGCGGGCCCGTCATCGTCAGCGTGGCACTTGTGGCGATCTCGATCGCGATCTTGCCATGCAGCGCCAGTTCGTTCGCGACGTAGTCGAGCGCGTTCTGCAGGCTCGCGTAACGCGTCGGGCTCGCGGGATCGGGAAAGGGCAGGATCCACTCGGGATCGGTGACCGTGAAGCCCGCCG
>NZ_JAWRXJ010000640.1:0-252 GCF_046535095.1 Pseudomonas sp. SIMBA_041 | reverse complement strand
ACTGGCGCATTTGGGACATTTGGTGATTTATCTCCTGTTTATTGCGCTGCCAGTGATTGGTTTGGTGATGATGTATAACCGGGGCAACCCGTGGTTTGCGTTTGGTTTGACGATGCCTTACGCTTCAGAGGCCAATTTCGAACGGGTAGATAGCTTAAAGTCGTGGCATGAAACGCTGGCGAATCTGGGATATTTTGTCATCGGGTTGCACGCTGCGGCTGCACTGGCACACCACTATTTCTGGAAGGACAA
>NZ_JAWRXJ010000639.1:0-252 GCF_046535095.1 Pseudomonas sp. SIMBA_041 | reverse complement strand
ACGCAAGGCACAAGGCTCTTGTATTGCTAGAGCGTGATGGCGCCATTAAGGGGCACGAGGGCTTGACTCGCGAACGAATTTTTGAAATGTGGCCCGACGATCTGATGAGGCTAGCAATCAAAGATGAGCAGTTTGGCATACCGAAGAACTACCTTTCCTTGTGCCTGCTAGGGATCATTCTGCATTTGATTGATGCTGCCCTGTGCGCGCTGCAAAGCAAACCTTCCGCGGCTGTCGAATCGGCGATGAGGG
>NZ_JAWRXJ010000018.1:0-45034 GCF_046535095.1 Pseudomonas sp. SIMBA_041 | reverse complement strand
CGTGCGCAGCGGTGGCCGGTGATGCAGACAGATCGTTCATGGCAAAGCTCCACAGGAATGAGTGGCGCCATGCTAGGTATCCGAGCCCTGCGGAAAAACAGTGCGCAGCTCCGATCACTGCGGATCAATCGTTCCGCAATCGAACAGGCGTGCCGCCATTAGCGCCTTTCCTGTCCGCAGTGTTCGGCCCTTTGGCCGGTTTTTCCGCGGGGCTCCGCTCCCTAGACTTCACCTCGTCAGCCAAACCCTACGAGGACCTTCCCATGACACCTGCACACTCCCCTATTCGCGTCGGCATCATCGGCGTTGGCAACTGGGCTCGCCACGGCCATCTGCGCGTGCTTAATCTGCTGCCGCAATATCACCTGCAAGCGGTGTACAGCGAACACCGCGAACGTGCCGAAGCGGCAGCCGGTGAATATGACATCACGCAAGTGGCGGACTCCGTCGACGCGCTGGTCAACAACCCTGAAGTCGATCTGGTCGTGGTACTCAACACCGCCCCGCAACACGAAAAAACCGTGCGTGCCGCCATCGCCGCCGGCAAAGACGTCTACTGCGAATGGCCGCTGACCATCACCACCGCAGACTCCGAACAACTGCTGCACCTGGCCAAGGATGCCGGCGTGCGCCACATCGTCGGCCTGCAACGCCGCCACGCACCGCACAATCGCTACCTGCAAGACCTGCTGCAGCAAGGCTTCGTCGGCAAGGTGCGCTCCGTGCGCATGCACGTCAGCATGAATTACTTCCAGGCCCTGCGCCCCAACGCCCTGCGCTGGACCGCCCCCGAGGAAAACTTCTCCAGCGTCATCGCCATCTACGCCGGACACTTCCTCGACATGCTCTTCACCGCCACCGGTTGGCCCGTGAGCGTCTCAGGGTTGATGGTCAATCAGTTCCCGAAAGTGACCATCAAGGAAACCGGCGAAGTGCTGGACAGCACCGCCCCCGATCAGCTCGTACTCAGCGGCATGCTTGAAGACGGCGGCGTGATTTCGATCCACATCGAAGGCGGCAAACGCAACGGCTCAGGCGTGCAGATCGACATCACCGGCGACCAGGGCGACCTGAAAATCACCAACCGTTCGGCATTTGGCGAGGTCGGCGATGATTACGTGATCGAAGGTGCCCACGGCGACAATCTGGCACTGGAAGCACTGCCACTGCCTGCCAGCTATCAGCGTCTGCCCGAGTCGACATTGCCTTCGGCGGTGCTGGAACTGGCTGAGCTGTATTACGTGTATGCGCAAGACGTGGTCGACGGCAGCCATGGTGCGGCGACGTTTGAAGAGGCGGTGCGTTTGCATCGGTTGTTGGATGCGGCCAAGTAAAAGACTCAGATCAAACCGGCCTTCTTCCAATTGGCGAGCAGCCCCTTCGAGACCTCAAAATGCATCCCGTCCTCGACTGGAAAAGCAGCGCCCCAGTACCAACCTGCTGAGTTGAAGTAAGTGGAAAGGATCAACAAACCGCGCTGAATCTTGCCATCCCCCTGGGGGTCGAGGTCCGATTCAAGTTGCACATCGAGTGCCGTCCCCCACGAATGGTTCGAGATCGAAGGGCCGATTCTTCCATTGATTTTGGTGTATCTGGAACACAGCATTCCCTGTGTTTTCAAAATCGCATAGAGGTCCGGGACTTCAAGGTTTACCCGCGAAAAAATGCTCACCAGTGAGTCCAGGGCGGGCTTGAGTCCTGTGACTTTTAACGGTCCTACATTGCGGGTTTCAAGCCTCTTCTTGAAATCAGGATTGTCCGGCGCCTTGCATTTTCCCTTGGGGTCATATTGACCACCCACCACGGGATGCCCGAAAAACCCAAGCATGTCGGCATTTCTGGGGGATGTCAGTCCTTTGTTGAACGTATCTTTGGGGGGAAGTGCAATCAGTTCCAGGTAGTCCATATCAGCCTCACATTCACGGCCACTGGCCGGATCACGGTTAAGTAGGCATTTCAGGTCCGGACTTGGTCAAAAGGTAATCTTGACCTCCACCCACAAGCCCGTTGGATGGTAGGCCAGTACCGCCGGATTTTTGGCCGCGGTCGGTATTCTCATGAATGTTGCGGTTTCGGTGGCAATGTCACTGTCGCCGATCAGCACCCGGTTTTTGGTGCTGGTGTTCAGAGCGCTGTAAAGGTCCGGATAAGGCATGTTCCAGTCGTTACCCTCAGCGACTTTAGTGACCAGGGGAATCATCGCGACCAACCTTGGGTCGGTCATTTTCTGCAACCCCAACTGACGCAGTGTCGCGTTGTGGCTGCAATGGTGGCCGACCTTGTACAGCGTGACGCGTGCGAGGATTTCATCGACGGTGAGCGCACGCTCGCCTGCCGGGACAGGCGAGCGCGGATAAGTCTGGTCAGTCCACGACAGCCAATTGCCCACTTGAGCGTCACCGGGAAACAACAGAATTTGCTCATCCGCCAGTTCAAACGCCAGCACCAGGCTGGTGTTGTTGGTGTCGGAGTCCATTTTCAGCGCCAGCGTCTCGGCAGACGAATACCACTCGTCATCGATTTGTCGCCATTGCGCGGCGGGGTCGAAGTACAACTCCAGGGTCAATGTGCGTTCTTTCGGCGGTCGTTTTTCGATCGTCTCCAGCGCACGCTGATGTGGCAGTGCGAAGGGAAGATCCACCTTGTCGACAGCTTTTCCGTTGAGGTGACCGACCTGAATTTCTACGGCGTGTGCGTCTTCCTGACGGGTCAGGTACACCTCCTTGTCCGCCCCTGGCGAGGGTGTGTCCTTGCGCAACCGGTCTTCTCTTTTGGGCGGTCCCAGCACGTAGGCTTTGAGCCCCTCGATCCCTTGCGGCCGGGCAACATCGCCCGGTTCCAAGTAGCGGGTTCGTGCAGGCGTGGCCTTTTCCTTGAGCATATCCAGCGTGCTGGCACCGGTCGGACGAGCGCCGTCTTTCATGCCCATAAACTCACTGAGACCAAATACTGTCTTGATGTGAATGTCCGGTTTTTCCCCTATCGCAAGCCCGGCCATTTTCGGGTTGGAGACCAAGGCAGACAGCGCATTCCTGGTCTTATCAAAACGCTGGCGCAACTCAATGGCCCGAGGGTCGGTCGGGCTCTCGGTCCAGGCGAGCCAAAACTCTCGAATGTCGAACTTATTCTTGAAGGTGTCCTGTTCGTAGAGAAAACCGGACAGGTGATCGTGATGCTCGTGAGTGACAACCAGCAAATCCAGCTTGCCGCCCGTGGTTGCCAGAAGATCTGCGACAATATTTTTCATCAGGACTTTCGCACCCGTAACGCCCTGCAATACCCCGCAGTCAATCAGGATGTGCTTGACCTCTTTGTTCTCCACTTCCTGGCGCAACAAAAAACAGTCACCCAGGATGCCGCGATACATGCGCACCGATACCGTGCCGTGCAGAGTGCTCGTCGTCATGCCGTCAGACTCCACGATGCATCATGGCAAACGGGTTGTCGTTGGCGTGTGCGTCCCGGTATGTCAGCGCCAGACTGTCGGTGCCCACCCCGAGAAAATCACGCTGGAACGCCAGTCGCTCCTCATCATCAATGCGCTTACGAATCACATAACGGACTTTTCGATCACGCAGATCGATGATCAGCGTCGCACCCCCCCGGAAAAGAAAGTCACTGGTCAAGGGTGGTGTCGGCCCCACCATGTCCTGTTGATCCTGGATAGCCTGTTTGTGTTTATCCAGGAATCCTTGCCGCTTTTGCGTGACCTCGATCACCAACTGACGCAGATCCTGACCATCGGGACCTGCTCGACGGCAAGTGCGCACCGAGTGCACCTCGACTGCCGGCTCGATTCCGTTGAATCGTGGAAAGAGGCTGCCGGCGATGTATCCGGGCGTCCGGTCGGTATTGAAAATGACCCCCAGGGCATCTGCCCATCCAGAGTTCGAACCGCAAACCTTCATGATCCAGTGCCAGACAATCCTGCGATTTCGCTCGGACTGGCGAAAGCCCTTGTGCCGCTGATATTGCGGGGTGATATCCAGCGTTGGCGTACCTTTGGGTGCCTTAAGCAGATCCTTGGCCACCAGATCGACTGCCGCCGCTTCCCATAACAGACTGTCGGGTGCCAACGACAAGCAGTTAGCGGGCAGGATGCCGCGACGCCGGAATGCCTGAATCATTGCCAGGCGATATTGCATGGGGTCGTCCGGGATCAGGTCGGTGTCCGCCGTGATGATTGCCCGCAAGAACTCGCCGAAGCGCACATCCACCGGTGGCAAGTAGTCCAGCGCGCGAATGCACATGCGCAAGACATGATCCGCCGACTTGATCGCTTCTCGGGTCAAGCGCTGGACCAACTCCGGTGGCAGGCGATTGCGCGCGCCTTCTCCATTGTCGGCCAGACGTAAGAGATCGGCAGAGCGCTGCTCGTAGATGCTGACAAACGCATCGAACACCGCAGCGACCAGGATTGCACCGCGCTGGTGTGGCTCGCCTACTTTGGACAGCAAGGTCGGGTCGGGCAATTGCTGGCTGTCCTTGTCGTCGATGGCCTCGCGCAATGCGGCATACCGGCCCGTTGCCTCCCCGAATTGCCGCGCCAGGCCACTCAGCCAGGAGCGCTGATTGAGGCTGCCGCCATTGCCGGCCACATACATCGACACAGCCTCCGGCAAGGTGAAATGCATCATCAGCGCCACGATGTCGGCAAAGGCTTCATGAAAGGCCAGGCTGTCCGAGCTTGTCGACTCGCTGTAGCGACGGTGCAAACCATCGAGAATGGCGTGGGTGGTTTCGTGGGCAATGATGTCGTGGGACAACGCCGTGAATACCCAACTGCCTGGCAGGTTGGCGCCGGGATCGCTCATGGACGCCTTGAAGTAACCGAACAGCAAAGCCTTTTTGTCTTTGCTGTAATAGGCATTGGCCTCACGTAACCCATGAGGATAAATGCGCAGCTTGCGAACCTCCTTGTAGGTGTTGGACTGTTCATCCCACTGCGGGCACCAATACACCTTGCGGCCCAGCGCACGCTCGAACAGCTTTACGGTTTTCATCGCAACGGCAAACACCATCTGCTGATGAAAGCGCGGGTCTCCTTCAGAAGGCGTCAAGCCGTCCTGCGCCAGCAGATGACGGTCGTCGAGATCCACCGGGTCGTAAAACTGAGCGCTGCCTGGATCAATATCGATGACCTCGAAGTACTCATTGACCGGGCCGGGCTGCATTTTCGCTTCCCAGCGTTCCTCCCACGGAATCTGGATGGTTGCGTGACTGATACGCGCCGTTTCCAACTGCGTGGAGGCCTGCGGATCGAACGCGTAGACCCGTAGTTTGCGCATGGGCGGTGGTGGGTAGTTGTTCATCTGCATCCCCTGTGCGCGGGTTAACCATCAAAGGTGCAATTCGATATCGACCATCGCACCAGCCAGCAGCGTGCCGCTCCACACCTCACTACAATTCGCCGGGTTGCCCACGTCCACCAGACGGATGCTTAGCGGCACGCCGACGGCGACATCCCAACCACCCGAATGGGGAAAGCGGCCGAAGTCGCGAAAGAACAGATACCTCAGGGGGGTTCTGTTCGAGGGACGATTCAGTTGCCCGACCACGTTAAACACACCGGCCGTCATGATCTCTACCCTCACCGCGCTGACGCCCGGATTCGCCGCAACCTTTAACCAGGTGACGGATATCCAGGCCTGTGTCGGCGCAGGTCGAGGCTTGATGTTTTCCGCCGTGAGCACACTTCTGTAGCCCAACGTGACCAGCAGTTTGTTGACGCCGGCACTGCCGCCGGCAATCACCATCGCGGTCAGCAAATTGGCGAACCACAGGTCCTTGGGTGCAATAGCGGGAAATTTGTATTGCGCTGCCAGCGTCTGCACAACGTTGACGTTGAACCAACAAACCACCAACAATGCCATGAACAACATGCACGGAGTTTTCATCCCGCGACCGTCGAACAGAATCAGAAACGGACGCCAGTTGAAAACAATCGCCATCGCCGATTCCAACAACGTTGCCAGTACGAACAGTTTCAAAAGCGTCGACGCCGACGCGTCAAGATCACCGACGACAGCCACATGATCGGTACTTGCAGGCTGTTCAGAAGGAGGTGGCTCCGCAGCGGGATCCGCAACAGCCTGCGTAACCGAATCTGCTGCCTGAACCGATACCGGAGAAACAGGAAGATAAATCAGCAAGATAGCCAACAACCAGAGCACACGACGAAAGTTGCGCATACATCCTCCTGGGGCCATTCGCGTACCAGCTGTTAACCCGCTGAAACAACCATCCAACAAGTTGTTAAATTACTGATACGCAAACTTGTTTTGTTGATGCAGCAGCGCGCAACCTTTCGTTTGCAGCGTAGTTGACCGCAGCGGCAACGCAACAAACTTTAAATTACACTTAATACCTTTCCGCTACTGCGGTTATTCCGAGGACACGCCCCGAACAACTTCAAGTTTTGTGTCTGTCATTTAAAGATCGCAGCAAGCAACTGTGTGCGTAACGAAAGAAAAGCTGATTGCTTTCCACTGCTGGAATTTCAAACACTTCTAAAGTAATTCTCTTCGTCGCCGATTCTTCATGTGAACTTACCAACGAAGGACCGTGAGATGTATTACCCCCGCGAAGCTGAAAAAGATCACCTGTTCAACCGGGTGATCCTGCTCACCGTTGCCTGCTGTGTGGTGCTGATCCTGGCCGGCATGGCCCGGCACGAGGGCATCCGCTATGCCGCGATCCAGCTGGGCCCTGTCGAAACGACGGGGACAGTGACGCAACTCGATGACATCCTGATGAACCGCGACGGCAAAGTGATCCATTACCGCTACACCGATCTCGACGGCCAAGTGCACGACAACCAATACGTCGACGAACGTTATGCAACAAAAACCGCCTATGAAACCGGCGGCAGCATTCCCCTGCTCTACTCCCGCTGGCTACCGGCGCAAAGCAGCATCGCCCGCGAGCTGAACGGCAACCGTCCGGGGTTTTACATCATGATGGGTGGGGTATTGCTGACGTTGTTGTTCCTGGGGATATCGGCCAGGACACTGGGCCGGATTTATGCGATGAAAGAGGAAGACCGGTTCTATTAACCCTTCCCCGCCTTTACTCTGAAACCGCCACCTGGTTGCGCCCACGCGCCTTGGCCCGATAAAGCGCCTTGTCCGCATTATTCATCAGACTTTGCAGATCAGGGTCCTGCATCTCCATTGCGGCGACGCCAAGGCTGGCCGAAATGCGATAAACCGGGCCGGTCATCAACCCACCGATGGACTGGATCAGGTGCTCGGCAATTTCGAGGGCGACCTCAATGGACGTGTCCGGCAGCAGGATGGCGAATTCCTCGCCACCCAGCCGGCCGTAGACGTCCGTTTCACGAAAACAGGTGCTGATGACCACTCCCATCTGGCGCAATACCTGATCGCCAACCTGATGGCCGTAAGTGTCATTGATGTGCTTGAAGTGATCCATATCGAGCATGACCGCGCACAGCGGCAACCGATGGTATTGGCAGTTGTTGAACAACTGCTGCGCATGCTCAAAAAAAGCCCGGCGGTTCTTCAGCCCCGTGAGTTCATCGGTTTGCGCAGCATGCGTGGCGATGCGGTGCGCCAGTTCCATTTCACGGGTCAGGCGAAAAGCAGTTTCCAGCGCTTCGGACAGTTTGCGGGTGGCTCTGGCAACAAATGAAGCAAACACCACGACGGCCAGGGCCATACCGACTTGCAATGTCGTCGGCTGAAACACCAGCCAGGTGGTACACGGCAACAACACCAGGCCAATCGACACCAGTGTCATGTACCGGTAGGACGAGTAACACGACACGGCACTGACCGACATGCCGACGGCAAACAGCATGACCAGTGCCTGGGCCAACAGGTCGTCTGACGGCATGACGGCTAAAGCGCCAGCGCCCCAGATACCGGCAGACAACACCAGCGTCACCCAATAGATCCGCTCCCAGCGTTGCGGCGTGCGCTCACTGTCCGGGCTGCGAAAATAGACCACAAACATCAGGATGCGCAGTAACGAGGAGGCGCTCAGCAGGCCAATCCAGCCGATCATCACGTTGTGATCCATGCGCTCCCAGCACAGCCTGCACAGCATAAGCGCGGCCAGGTAACTGCCGAACACCGCGGACACGGATTGGTTGAACAGCTGTCGCAATCGGTCACCGCGCACTTGCGCCGCGATGAAAGTCTCCTGATGGTGCCGAAATCCTGGGCCATCCATGTGATCCGCCTAATCATGATGCTGCGACAAAAAAAGCGATTGTGGCACCCTGCCACCTAGACAAACAAATGAATCCCACGCCGAACTTAAGACCCTCCGTACTTTGTAGCAGCTGGCGAAGCCTGCCCCCGGCTGCGCAGCAGTCATGAGATTAGACGATGCGGTGTTTCAGGAAATCCGCGTGTGCTGAATTTACGACTGCTTCGCAGCCGGACGCAGGCTTCGCCAACTGCTACAAAGGCACCGCTGCGTTACTGCTGCGGCGCCACCATCTTGAAGCGGATATTGATGTCGTCGGAAACCACGGTATCGGCATATTCACCTTCGCCGATCTTGAAATCGCTGCGTTTGAGCGTTAACTCGCCGTCGAAGATGCCGATGGTGTCCTCGGCTTTTAGCAGGACCGGAACCGCTACATCACGGGTAACCCCCCTGAGCGTCAGTTTGCCGATGATTGTGTATTTGTTGTCGCCAAGCGCCTTCACATCGGTCGATTCAAAGGTCGCCACAGGATAATCTGCCGAATTGAACCAGGCGGGTTTTTGCAGTTCCGTGTTGGCGTCACTGCTGCCGGCATCGATGCTGTCGAGCTGGATGGTGAGCGATGCCTGGGCTGCCGCAGGGTTGGCCGTGTCGAAATCCAGCTTGGCTTCGAACACGCCAAACGTGCCGTACACCTGCGAGGTGAATTGGTTGTACGTGAAGGAGATCTTGCTCGCGGCTTGATTGACTTGTTTGTATTGCACCGCTTGCGCGCAGGGCAAGCAGCCAACAGTCAGCATGGCGGCCAGCACTGCGAGCCACGAGAATCGAACACTCATGGGATTCTCCGATAGAGGGCTCCCGTTATGAAGCGAACTGCCCACACACGCGGACGGGCGATAGGACGACTAAAGCAAATAACTCGCGTTTCTTCCACTGACAGCAGGACTTTCGACCACCTGTCGGCCACTCCCGGGCAGCGCCCGATATTGCCACCTTGGCGGGTGTTTAATACCCGTTGCACTCACCGCTTCGGGAGACGGGTCATGAAAGTCGTCGTCATCGGAGGTACCGGGTTGATCGGCAGCAAGGTCTGCAAAAACTTGCAGGAACTGGGCCATGAAGCCTTTGCTGCATCACCGAGCACCGGCGTCAATGTGATCAGCGGAGAAGGCCTCAAAGAGGCACTCCAAGGCGCTGACGTGGTGGTCGACGTGGCGAACTCACCCTCATTTGAAGACCACGCCGCATTGCACTTCTTCGAAACCGCCGGGCACAACCTGTTCGCGGCGGAGAAGCTCGACGGGGTCAAACACCATGTAGCCCTGTCTGTCGTCGGCACCGAGCGGATGCTCGACAGCGGTTACTTCCGGGCAAAAATGGCGCAGGAAGCGCTGATCAAGACGTCGGGTATTCCCTACACCATTCTGCGGGCCACCCAATTCTTTGAGTTTATCCACGCCATCGCTCACTCCGGACGTGAGGAAGGCGACACTATTCACCTGACGTCTGCCGCGTTGCAACCGGTGGCCTCGGACGATGTCGCGACAGCGCTGACCGATATTGCGCTGAAAGCGCCGGTCAATCAGACCGTCGAAGTGGCCGGACCTGATAACCGGCCGCTCGTCGAGTTCGCCAGCGATTACCTCAAGCACACCCAAGACCCGCGCCAAACCGTGGCGGACGACTCGGTTCCCTACTTTGGTGCGCCGATCAATGACCAGTCACTGACACCGGGCGCCAAACCGATCATTGGCGCGACGCGGTTTCAGGACTGGCTCAAGGCCCACTAGACCACTGTTTGACCAGGAAAACTTAAACGCTCAACGGGCCTAACATTGGCTCGCCACCGTCCGCGGGGAAATAACGGCGTAGTCCTGTTTTTTCACTCGCTGAGTCAACACCAGCATGCTCAGGAAACCCAGCGCAATCAGCACCGGATACGCCATCAACAGTTCGGACAGGGAGTATTTCCAGGCCAACGGGCGACCGACGCCCAGCATGGCCGCATACATCCAGGACACGGCCGACAGCGAGCCGCAGAACAGCGCGAGCATCCGTGCGCTGAATCCGAGATCGAGCAAGGAGCCTGCCTTTTGCAGCGCGGGCAATACCAGGCGATGCAACAAGATGCCGTTGTAGGTCAGCAGCAGGACAATGATCACTTTGGCTTGAAGTTTGGGGTTCATGAAGTAGTTCATGCCTTTTTCCAGGTAATCAATACCGATGACCGCGGCGCCCGTCACCCACAAGGCTATCAAAGCAACGATCACAGACTTCTGCAGACTTTCCATATGAGCATGATCGTGTTCAGTGAATGTTTTCCGATTCAACAAATCTTTAACCATTGCAATATCACTGGTCAACACCAAACCAATGGCCACACAACAAGCCACTAAATGAACGTAAATAACGCCCAACCGCAAAAACTCCATACACTCTTTATTCTCGAGCAGGCTCATAATTGTATTTATCGCCACGGTACTTTCTCCACCTTGTTCGATAGTACAGATCGGCAACTAACAGGGTATTTAACTCTTCAAACCCCCGTGCGATCTTACTTTTATAAGAGATGCCAAATCGCAGACCTGACACTGCGTAGCCCATTGATTCACTTGGCAAACCAATGACCGACTTGTTTACTGCCTCCTGAATTTCAGATAAAAAAATCCCCATTTGCAGTCACTGCATATGAGGTTCGTTTTCCACTTCTTTTCTACGACTGCTGGAGCAGGTCATGGTGACGTGCTGAAGTATCAGAGGGTGTTACGTCTCGAATGTTCATTTCTCAAGCAAACTACCGACAAACGGTTACTTCAGCGAAACTCATCGAATCTGACCACAAATCGACAACTTCTCCGAAAGCCGCGCACTAACTGGCCCGCTTTAAATTAGATCAGTCTCAGGCTCTTTCATTGGATCCATTAGTTGTTGCGTTACTCACGAAAAGTGCAATAGAGACCCGCTCGCATTTACCCCCATGCACGACTAAAACAGTCATACTTTTTCACGTCTGAAACTCGGGCTCCCGCCAGCCCCGCCTCAACCGTCGATCGCCGACGCGAGCGGGAGCCAGACGCACACTTCGAAACCCTCTTGCCGACCTGTTGCAGGGGAGCTCAATTTCATTCTCGCGTTAACCCCCTGCACAATCGTTTTGGCAATCGCCAGGCCCAATCCTGAACCGCTGATCTCACTGTGACCGCGTACAAAGCGCTCGGTCAGGTGCTGCAACACTGGCGCCGGCACCACCGGCCCGCCATTGACTATCCGCAGTTGGGCCTGGTCGGTGAGGCTGACTTCGATCGGTTGCGCGGTCTCGCCATACTTCAGAGCGTTCTCAATCAGGTTACGCAACAAGATGCCAAAGGCGTCCGGGTCAATGTTTGAGTACACGCTGGCCTGGTGTGGCAGTTGCAACTCGATGCGCTGGCCGCTGCGCTGGTTCCACTCATCGACGCTATGGGCCAACAACGGAATCAGGTCCTGAGGCGTTTCGGACAGCAGCCCACCGCCCTCGGCCTTCGCCAGTTGCATGAGCTTTTCCGACAGCCGCGCCAGCTCGCGCAAGGCGTTTTCGATCTTCGCCGCACGCACTCGCAAAGGGCCTTCAGGCGCCTCCTGGTGCAAGCGCTGGATCTGCGCCAAGGTCGCGGCCAATGGTGTACGCAACTCATGAGCGCTGTTGGCGGTAAAGCTGCGCTCGGCTTCGAGGGCATTGCGCAAGCGCTCCAGCAGGTGATTGACCGCCTCAGCCAACGGATCGATTTCTGCCGGCAGGCGGGCCACCTGGATCGGTGACAGATCACCCACACCACGCGCCTCGACCGCACGTCGATACGCCAACACGCTACGCAGGCTGATCCGCACAAACAGCCAGGTGCCCAACAGGCTGACGGGAATCAGCGCCAACAGTGGCAGCAACAAGGCAAACAAGGCTTCCCGCGCGGCTTCACGGCGATGATTCAACGGCTCGGCGACTTCAATGAACAGCGTCCCGCGCAATGCACTGGCGCCATACAAGCGGTACTTCTCAGAGGTAGAAAAACCTTCGGACGGTTGTTGATTGAAGATCTTCGGGTTGGCGTCGTGGGACTGCATCAGGATCTTGCCACTGGCATCGCGCACCAGGTACGTCAGGTATTCCTTGTGCATTTTCAACGTCGCAACATGCTGTGCCTCTCGGGGTTCCTCCCGGTTGCTGATTTCCAGCACGGCCAACGGCAAGATGCGTTGCGCGGTTTCTTCCAGTGCGCTGTCGAATGCCTCGTCCAACTCATGTTGCACCACCAGCCAGGCGCCGACGGTTGCGCCCAGCCAGAGCAAGGTCATGCCCAGGGTCAACCCCAGGCCGAGACGTTTTTGCAGGCTCACAGAAGGCTTCATACGGCCATCAACCGGTAGCCCATGCCGCGCACGGTTTCGATCAGATCCCGACCCAGCTTTTTACGCAGCCGGCTGATATAGACCTCGATGGTATTGCTTTCGATTTCAGCACCGAAGGCATACAGCCGTTCTTCCAGCTGCGACTTGGACAACAGCGCGCTGGGGCGCTGCACAAACGCTTCGAACAGCGCCCACTCTCGCGCCGTCAGGTCCACGGTAGTGCCGGCACGCTGCACGGTGCGGGCGTTCATGTCGACCTGCAAATCACCGAGCCTGATCTGTGGATTTGGGTTGCCGCTGTAACGTCGGGCCACCGCAGCCACACGGGCCGAGAGCTCAAACAGGTCGAACGGTTTGACCAGGTAATCATCGGCCCCGGCATTGAGGCCGGCGATACGATCGGAGATCTGATCCTGAGCGGTCAGAATGATCACCGGGGTCACGTCCCCTGCCGAGCGTTGCTGACGCAAAAAATCCAGCCCGCGCCCATCCGGCAGCATCAGGTCAAGCAGGATCAGGTCGTAAGGCGTGGTGCGTACGCTGTTGCGCGCATGGTCCAGGCGCTGCACCCAATCAACGGCGTGGCCGTCATCGGCGATCTGCTCGCGCACCGCCTCCCCCAACCCTGGTGCGTCCTCGACCAATAAAACCCGCATCTGGTACCCCCCGTGATGGTTGTCGTGCAACACCTTAGTTGCCTTACCTGACGTCAATCTGAAGATTCAGCTGGTTGTCAGGAATGCACCTTAGGGTATGCCACAGACGCCGACCTCGGCAGGAGACAGATCATGAAAACAGGTTTTATTGCCCATGCCGCGCTGTTGAGCCTGCTGCTCAGCGGTTATGCCCTGGCCGATGACGATTGCAGCGACCCGGTGAGCGACTGGCAACCACGCGAGACTTTGCGTCAGCAGGTCGAGCTGCAATACGGCTGGAGCGTGCAGCGCATCAAGGTCGACGACGGTTGTTACGAGCTCAAGGGCCTGGACCGCAAAGGCAATGGCATCGAAGCCAGCTACTCACCGGCCTCGCTGCGCCTGCACACACTTGAGATTCATTTCCGCGACGACGGCGATGCCAGGGACTACCTCGGCAGCCCGCTCACCGAATGACGCCTCACCTGTCGATGAATTTTTCCTGCGCTTCAGGTTGCTGTCAGCCAGCAGGTCCAGTCTCTCGACCTAACGATCAAAAGGACACCCTCATGAAAAAGATCATCGCAGCCACCTGCCTCGCCAGCGCCATTGCCTTGCCGGGTCTGGCCCAGGCCCGTGAAGTGACCTTGACCACTCAGCTCAAAGACTACAGCGGCAATGATGCCTACCTGGCGATCTACGTGACTGACGCCAATGGCCAATACCAGAAAACCCTGTGGGTGGCCGGCAAGAAGGTCAAGTACTACAAGCACCTGGGCGACTGGGCCCGTGGCAGCGGGATGAACCCGAGCGAGTTTGACGGGGTCAGCGGCGCCAGTGTCGGCAGCGGGCGCACGCTCAAAGTCAGCGTCGAACTGGCAGACACCCTGATTGATGCCGGGTACCAGATTCGCATCGACAGTGCCGTCGAGGACAAACGCGACGCCCGCGCCGATGTCAGCGTTCCCCTGACCTCCAAAGGCTCAGGCAAGCCGGCGACCGGCAGTGCCTACGTCGACTCCTTTACTTACGATCTGTAGCACCCGCCATCTCTGGAGGCTGAACATGCTTCGTCAGTTCCATTCCCTTCCTGGCCTGATCGCCGCCCTGCTGGTCATGTTGTTGGCCATCAGCGGCGCGATCCTGTCTGTCGACCCGGCGCTGGAACGCTTGCACAGCACGTCCACGCCTGCCGGACAACTTAACGTCGGCCAACTGGCCGGGCGCGTTGCCAGCCACTTTCCGGGCGTAGAGCAGATCCAGCGCACAGCGTCCGGGACGGTCATCGTCTACTACAACCACAACGGTCAGGCTGGCGCAGAAAAGGTCGACCCAATGACCGGCCAAGGCCTCGCGCCCTACGAGCCATCCGCGTTCTCGCGCTGGGTGAAAGAACTGCACCGCTCGATGTTCCTTGGCACGCCGGGCCATGGCGTGTCGGGTGTCGGCGCGCTGTTCATGCTGATGTTGTCGGTGTCCGGCGCGCTGTTGCTGGTCCGGCGCCTGGGTGGCTGGCGCAACCTGCTGCGGCCATTGCGGGGCACTTTCAGCCAGCGCTGGCACGCTGAAGTCGGGCGACTGGCCTTGCTGGGGCTGCTGCTGTCGGCATTGAGCGGGCTCTACATGTCCGCCACCACCTTTGGCTTTATCGCCGACGGCAGTCAGAGTGAACCCGCCTTCCCCGCCCACGTCAGTGCCGGTCCGGCCTTGCCGGTGGCAAAGCTGCAAGCCTTGCAGGCCACCGACCTCAATGATCTGCGCGAACTGGTCTACCCCAGCCCCAATAATGCGCAGGACGTATTTTCCCTGCGCACGGCCCAGGGCGACGGCTACGTGGACCAGGCCAGCGGCGCGTTGCTGTCCTATCAGGCCCACGACTCGATGCACAACCTCTACGAATTGATCTATCAATTGCACACCGGTGAAGGCCTCTGGTGGCTGGGCTTGCCGCTAGGGCTCTGCGCCCTCTGCGTACCGTTGATGAGCGTGACCGGCATTGTGTTGTGGTGGCGCCGCCGCAAGGCGAGCCCGACCCTGCGCCACAACAGCCCGGCCCACATTGCCGACTGCGTGATTCTGGTGGGCAGTGAAAACAACAGTACCTGGGGCTTTGCAAAAACCCTGCATGATGCTTTGCACCTGGCGGGACACCGGGTGCATAGCGCGACAATGAATCAATACGCCAACCACTACAGCAACGCTCAGCGCGTGTTCATCCTCACCGCGACCCACGGTGACGGTGACGCGCCAGCCTCGGCTTCGCAGTTCCTGGAACGACTGGCGAAAACCGGCCTCAAGCCCGGCCTGCCCTTTGCCGTGCTGGGCTTTGGTGATCGGCAGTTTCCGCAGTTCTGTCAGTACGCCCATCAGGTGCAGGACGCGATGTTGCAGGCCGGTGGTTCGCCATTACTGGGGCTGGAAACCGTCAACCGCCAGTCCTCCCAGGAGTTTGCGCGCTGGGGCCATGCGTTGGGTGAAGTGCTCCAGCATGACCTGACACTGGTCCATACCCCGCAGCGGCCACAGACCTATCCATTGCAGCTGACGGAGCGCATTGTCTACGGTGAGCAGGTGAACGCACCGACCCACGTCTTGCGCTTCAAGGCACCCGGCAAGCTGCCGGACTTTCTGGCCGGTGACCTGGTCGGGATTTTGCCCCCGGGCAGCCCGATCCCCCGCTTCTACTCGCTGGCCAGCGGCTCCCAGGACGGCGTGTTGGAAATCTGTGTACGCAAACACAACGGTGGCGTGTGCTCGGAATTTCTCCATGGCCTGGACATCGGCGGGCCAATCGAAGCGTTTATCCAGCCCAACCCGCAATTTCGCCCGGCGTCAGGCACGCATCCGGTAATCCTGATCGGTGCCGGTACCGGCATTGGTCCACTGGCGGGTTTTATCCGCAACAACACGGCTCGACACCCGATGCACTTGTATTGGGGTGGACGCAACCCGGCCTCGGATTTCCTTTATGAACCGCAGCTTAATCAATACTTGTCGGACCGACGCCTCACGGCATTGCGTGCCGCCTTCTCTCAAGTTCAGGACCGCAGCTACGTGCAAGACCGGCTGATCAGTGATGCCCTCGCCTTGCGCCGACTGATTGAAAAAGGCGCCCAGGTGCTGGTGTGTGGCAGGCGCGAGATGGCCAAAGGCGTGATGCAGGCCCTCGATGAAGTGTTGGCCCCTCTGAACCTGAGCGTGCTGACCCTCAAGGCACAAGGACGCTACCGTGAAGACGTCTACTGAGTTGCAACGCTACAACCTCAACGGCGAAACCATGGGCACCCGCTACACCGCCCTGTTCTATGCCGCTGCCGGGATTGATACCGACGCCGTCGGCCACAACCTGGCACGCGCCGTGGCCCGGGTGGATCAGCAAATGTCCACCTGGAAACCCGGCTCTGACCTCAATCGCCTCAACGCCGCCCCAGAGCAGCAATGGGTCTCAGTGCCTGAAGAACTGGCGACGGTGCTGTCTGCGGCACTGCGCGTCAGTCAGCAATCGGGCGGTGCCTTCGACATCGCGGTCGGTGATCTGGTTGACGCCTGGGGGTTCGGCCCCGCAGAACAGACGATCACAGAGCAGGCGCTCACCACGTCGTCCCACGCACGCCTGTCAGCCAGCGCTGCGCTGGTGATAGATACGCAACGCAATCAAGTGCGCAAACGCGCACCACTGCAGCTAGATTTGAATGGCATTGCCAAAGGGTTTGGCGTGGATGAACTGGCCCGTTGCCTGGACGGATTGGGCATCACCCGCTACCTGGTCGGTATCGATGGCGAGATGCGCGCCCGGGGTGTCAAACCGGATGGCCAGTGCTGGGCCGTGGCCCTGGAAAAGCCCCGCTGGGGCGTGCGTGAAGTCATGGGCGTGATGGAACTGGGTGATGCCGCTATCGCGACCTCAGGGGACTATCGACACTGGGTCGATGTGGCCGGCCAAGCCTATGCCCATACCATGAACCCGGCCACCGGCGCGCCACTGTGCAACCCGCTTGCCGCCGTCACCGTGGTGGCGTCCTCCTGCATGCTCGCCGATGCCTGGGCCACGGCGTTGATGGTGCTGGGCGAAACCGAGGGCCCACGTCTGGCACAGGAACGCGGGATGGACGCACTGTTCGTGCTGCGCGACGGCCAACAGTTCAAGGAAATATCCATTGTCGGCGGCCAATTGCAGGCGCAGATTGAAACCCGTCCGATGTGAACCGCCCAATGACAGTGAGTCGCGATCAACCATGAAATTCATGCACAGGCACACCGAGGCACACCGAAGCGATCGTATCGGCTGGCTGCGCGCCGCCGTCCTTGGGGCCAATGACGGGATTGTCTCCACCGCCAGCCTGCTGATCGGCGTTGCAGCCGCCAACGCCAGCCACGCCACGTTGCTGGTCACGGGCATGGCGGGGCTGATGGCCGGCGCCATGTCCATGGCCGCTGGCGAATACATCTCCGTACACTCCCAGGCCGATACCGAGCGCGCCGACTTGTCCCGCGAACAGGCCGAGTTAGCCAGCGATCCGAAAGCCGAACACATCGAACTCGCCAACATCTACATGCACCGTGGTGTCTCCCCCGAGTTGGCGCATCAGGTGGCCGATCAATTAATGGCCCATGACGCACTGGGCTCTCACGCTCGGGACGAATTGGGCATCAGCGCCACCCTCACCGCCAAACCCTTGCAAGCCGCCCTGGCCTCAGCCGCCAGCTTCGTGGTGGGTGCCGCATTACCGTTGGCGGTCACGTTTGTCGCGCCGGAGCACAACGTGGTGCCGTGGATATCGGGCATGTCGTTGGTGTTTCTCGGGACGCTGGGCGCCATCGCCGCCAAGGCCGGCGGCGCTAATGTCCTGACCGGAGCCTGGCGAGTGACATTCTGGGGGGCACTGGCCATGGGCATTACGGCACTGGTGGGGCACCTGTTTGGCGCCGTCGTCTAATTCACGCTCCTGCGCACAAAAAACAAAGGGCGCCTGTTAATTAAAACGGGCGCCCTTCATACGCTGCCAACCTATGCCACGCCGACAAAATCACTCGCAGTAAGGGCCACATGCCCGACCAGATCAATTTGGAAATCGGCGCCATTGCCGCTGTTCACATTGCCCTCCACATACGTGTGATCGACCCCGCCGACATTGACGAAGTGGTACTTCAACTGCGCCTGGTTGCTGAACTCGGTGCCGGCGCCGTTCCACTCGCCGAGGAAGGTGAAGTCCTGATTACCCGCCGAACCTGCGCCGGAGGTCCGGGCATCGATCGAGGTCAGATCGATGTGGTCGGAGCCCTGCGTAAAGTCGGTGATGACGTCGCGGCTTGTGGTTGAAGTACCCGAGTCGCTAGTCGAGGAGAACACAAACATGTCCGCCCCTGCACCGCCGGTCAATGTATCGCGGTTGCCATTGCCGGTCAGCGTGTCGGCGCCACCGCCACCACTCAAGGTGTCGATACCGCCCTGCCCGGTCAGGGCGTTATTGGCGTTGTCGCCGGTCAGGGTATTGGCACCCGAGCTGCCGATGACATTCTCGACACCGGTCAAGGTGTCGCTACCGGTTTGCGAACTGCTGGCCAGGCCGGTAGACAGGTTGACCGTGGCGCTGGCCGAGGTCCCTGACAAGTCATAGGTATCGGTGTCGCCACCGCCGTCGTAGCTGTCATTGCCATCGTTGACCGACGCCCGGAAGGTGTCATTGCCAAGGCCACCGAACAGGTTGTCCGCGCCTTGCCCGCCAATCAACGTATCGTCACCGCTGCCACCGTCCATCCAGTCATTGCCGCCCTGGCCTTGCAACACGTTGCTGACGCCGTCGCCCTGAATGTGATCGTCGCCCGAACTGCCGGTGACGTTTTCGATGCCGGTCAGGGAGTCGTTGCCAGTCTGGGTGCTGGTTGACGTACCGGCGATCAAATCGACCGTGGCGGGCGCCGATGTCGCCGACAAATCGTAGGTGTCAGTGCCGGTGCCACCGTCATAGTGGTCGTTGCCGTCGTTCAGCGACGCCAGCATCGTGTCGTTGCCTGCCTCACCAAAGACCGTGTCGTTACCGGCCAGGCCGCTGAGCTGGTTGTTGCCGCTGTTGCCATGGATCACGTTGTCCAGCGCGTTGCCGGTGCCGTTGATGTTGTTCGAGCCCAGCAAGGTCAGGTTCTCGACGTTGGCACCGAGGGTGTAGCTGACCGAGGACATGACCGTGTCGGTGCCTTCGTTGAGGTTTTCCTGAACCACATCGCCATTGGCATCGACCATATAGATGTCATTGCCGGCGTTGCCGCGCATCGTGTCGTTACCGGTGCCGCCGTCCAGCAAGTCGGAACCCAGCCCGCCATTGAGGACGTCATTGCCCGAGTAGCCCATCAGGATGTCCTGATAGTTGGTGCCATTGAGCGTGTTGCCAAAGAAGTTGGTGCCTTCGATGAAGCGCCCTACCGCTTCCGAAGGGTCGGACGTCAGTTGTTCCACCGTGCCGTTATTGTCGGTGTAAGTGGTGATCACCCGCAATTGCTGGCCGAACTGCGCCGAGGTAGGCGCAAAAGTCGACGCATTCGCCCCGGCGATACTAATCCAGGTCGCGCCCACCAGTGCCTGCCACTGATAGGAGAACCCGCTCGGCCCAGGCAAGCCGTCCGCATCCTGGATGGCCGACGTATTGGCGGTCAGCCGGTATTGAGCCGGCACCGGACGGCTGGGCGTGGTCGGCGCGGTGGCATAACCCGAGAGCACCACGTTGCCGGTCGGCAGGTGATTGGTGATGCTCAGGTTGATCGTGCGGTCGGCGAAGCGCAGTTTTTCAACGCCGATGACAATATCGGTGCCATCGGCGTTCGCAGCGCCCACCCGCAGGTCCACCACTTTGAACGCCGTGATCAGCTCGCCGCCGGGCCGGGTATCAGTGAACTTGGTAATGCTGTAATTGGCATAGTTGCCCGAGTAGATGGCTGTATCCGCCGCGCCATCGGCAGTGCCGGCGGCCTGGTGGTTATCGCCCAGGACGAAGTCGGGGCGGGTCGATTGCAAGCCGGTGAAGTGCTCGGCAAACCCTTGACTGGCCAGCAGGTGATTGAGATCAGCGAGTTTGATCGAGTCCCCGACGATCACGTCATTGCCGCCGTTGCCTTGGGAGACATCGTCACCACTGCCGCCAATCAGCCAGTTCTCCGTGGCATTGCCGATCAGGCCCGCCAGCGGATTGGCCGGCGTGGCGGTGTTCGCACGGGCGTCACTGAAGCGTGAACCGATCAACCCTTCGATGTCCGTCAGCAAGGCGTTGAACGGCTGGAACAGCACGGAAGTACCCGGTGCCGCTACGATGTTCTGATTGTTGAGGTCTGCTGCGGCGTCCAGCGCAATGTTCACATCGCTGAAGGCCGCAATGTCGAAGCCCACATCGCCAAGGGCTTCATCACCGTCCCCCTGACCGGGCGCGCCACCCAGGCCCGGCAACAGAATGTCGTCGCCGACACCACCAAACTCCTGGTCGCCGGTGGAGCCGCCGGAAATGATGTCGTCGCCGTCCTCACCGAACAGAATGTCCGGGCCGTCGCCGCCATAAATCTCATCATTACCGTCACCGCCATGCACCAGGTCGGTGTCGCCACCGGCATCGATGTAGTCATTGCCGGCACCACCGTACAGCTCGTCGATCCCGGCTTCACCATAGAGATGGTCATTGCCGTTACCGCCAATCACCACATCGAGGGCACCGGCGCTGGTCCCGGCATAGATGGTGTCATCCCCTTCCCCGCCATCGAGGAAGTCTTCGATATCACCGCCATAGATCACGTCGTTGCCGTCGCCACCGTAGATGTGGTCGGCACCGGCCTTGCCATCCAGGATGTCGTCGCCGCCTTCACCGTAGATCGTATCGTCACCGTCCCCGGCATCGAGCCAATCGTTGTAGTCGGTGCCGACCAGCACTTCGTGGGAGTTGTAACCCACGGCTGCAGTGCCATCGGGGTTCTCGCCCTGATCCGGACGGTAGTCACGGATATACGTTTGTGCCGTGTGCGTTTCCGGATTGGTCAGGCTGACCAGCAAGCCATTGCCGCCAATCCCGCCCGCGCCACCGGTGGAGTAAACACCGACATGGTTGGCCGCGATCAGCGTGCCGTATTTGTGCTCGCTCTTGTACGCCGTGGCACTGGCGCCAGAATCGGTGTAGCTCAATTCGACGTAGCTATCGGCATAGCCGAAGACATCACCGGCCAGGTGCCGGGCATCGGTGGTGCGCTCAATGATGTCCTTGAATTGCTCGGTCACCACCTGCTCATTGAGGTTGGTCATCGCTGGCAAGCCGAGGTCGAGGCGGAACAGGTAATAGAAACGGTCACCGTCCATCAACCGTTCCATCTGGTCCTCGAAAATGGCGTTGAAAGTGGTACCCAGTTGCCCGGTGTAGACGTGTTTTTCCGCCAGGCCACCGATCCACAGGTCAATCGCGTTGTAGCCGTCATAGCCCGCCACATGATTGCCGTTGGCGTCTGCTGCGCCGGAGAGGAATAACGCCGCCTCTTCGGCCGTGACGCTGCCACCGGCATAGGTGGCGGTAACGCCGGAGACATCGGCATCGATGATCGCCTGGGCATGCGCCACGTCGCCGTCGAAGGAATAGGCGGCGATAAAATTCACCAGGGACTCGGGGTGAATCATGTTGTTGGCGAAGTCACTCCAACTGGTATAGGGCGTCAGGCCATCGACGATCAGGTTGGTGTGGTGCTGCGCGCCGGCCGGTGAGGCCCGTTCGGCAATCAGCGCATCGTGGATCTGCTGACGCGCCTGGTTCAGGGTCGGCAGGCCCAAGTCGCGACCACGGGCCAGGTTGATCGTTGCCAGGTCCAAAGGCTGGCCCAGCAAGCCTTGTTGCAAGGCCGGAGTGACGAACTCATCGATTTCGTTACTGATCTGCCGAGTCATGCCCAATGCGATAGCGGTCGGCCCCACTTCGGCGAAACCGCCAGGGTTGAGGAAGGCCTGCTCCAGCGCATAGTGGGTAATCGCGCCGGTCAGGTCGTAGCCGCCGCTCGCGCTTTTTTCCAGGGCATCGATGGTTTCACGCAATTGCGAGTGCCCGAAACGGAACGCTGCCTGGCCATACTCCAGCGAGATGTTGGTGTTGATGCCCGAGTCGTAGGTTACGAATTCCGGCAGGTCCGGGGTAATCAGCCGCGCGTACTGGTCGATCGCGACGTGTTGGTATTCCATTTCCACGGTCAACTTGGCGGCGTAGAACAACTTGTCCTGATCCCAGGACACCGTGACGCCATCGGCCAGGGTGAAGTTGCCATTGGCATCGGTATAGAAACCACCGCTACCGTTACTCACCTGTACCTGCCAGTTGTGGCGCACAGTGACGTCGGTCTGCGCCAGCACCTCGTTCTGCAGGTTGATCAGCTGCACGTTGTGGTCTTCATGGAAGACGTGGTGAATGGCGGTCAGGCCGAAGTTTTCGTTCACCCGGCCATCACCGGCAATGTAGTGGTCGCCCACCGACTCCAGCAGCAACTCGTTGGCCACCGCAAAATCGGCACTGCCGGGCGCGGCGCTGATGGAGAAGTCAGAAAAGTTGACGAAGCTGAACAGGTTCTTCGGCCCCGAGTTGTCATAGTTGATGACCATCCCGAACGGGTTGTTCGCATCGAATGTGATGCTGGTGATGTGCGCATCCAGCGACATCAACTTCGCCTGATCGATATGCAGATCGTCGAAGTGCGGGTTCATGTCCAGCAGGATCGCTTCGCGGGTGTACACCGCTTGCACGCCTGCCGTGGTCGGGTCGGCGTCCAGCACATGGCCGTGGGCATCGCGCACGCGGAAGTTGGCGATGTCGTCCCAGGTCAGGTCGTCACGACCGGTGGCCAGCACATGAGCACGTAACTCGCTCAGGGTCGGCAGGGTCTGGTGGGTCAGCACACCGTTGAGGGTCCAGGCGGCTTCATCACTCAGGGTCGTGCCGTCGAACAACGCCGCCCCGGCAATGAATTGGCCAGGGTGATTAGGGTCCGCTACCCACTGACGCAGCAATTGAGTCACGGCATCGTTAGAGCCGTAAGTCTGGTTCTGATCGATGTACGGCGAGTCGAGGTTGACGTATTGCGCCTGGCCTTGGCCGTCCACTTCGCTGACTGTCGCCCGATGCACTTTGATCGAGTAAACCGGTTGCCCGTCCGGGCCAATCGAGCCATACAGCGGATCATCCGGCGCCAACGGAATAGTGATCGTCGCGTTTTGATTGGGCTTGTTGATGAAGTCCAGGCCGTGGTCGAAGAACTGCCCGAACAAGGTGAACCAGCCCGTGGTCGACGGGTCGCCGCTGACGGTGTTCTGGTTGCGAATGTAGTACTGGCCGGAATCCGGTGAGGTGGTATCGACTTCGCCGATGGTACCGAGAATGCCCGGATCCGTGACGATCGCCACACCGTTCGCGGTGTGCTGGATGTGCCCATTGGCATCGGTGGCAAAAGTCACCCCGCCGCTGACAATGGTCTGGCTGATCATCCGTGGTGTGTAGTCCACCAGCGAGGCTGTCGGATCGCTATACAGTGAACTATTGTCAGTCAGGGGCGTGGCATCGGCCGGAACGCCCGGTCCTGCCAACGCGGCGTTATCCAGGTTCTGATGAACGTAGTGCGTGTAGTCCGAGTGGGTCAGGCGGATGAAGTTCTGCCCGAAACTGCCCCAACTCTGTCCGTCCTGCGTCAGGTTGTTGAAGTGACCAGAGACGTCACGCAAACCGATCGGGTCCCGTGCGCCGTTGTACCACTGGGTTTCGCCGGCCGGGATGTCCAGCGGATTGAAACTGCCGAGGATGCCCAGCACATGGACATTGCCGTCCGAACCGTTGTAACCGTACAGCGGTTCACCGGCGGCGTTGTAACCCACGATATGAATGGTCGGAAACGTAACCTGCTGTTCAAGAAACGAAATATCGTTTTGATTGAGGGTGAAGCGTTTTAGCTCATACATGGCAAGCTCCAGATATCCATTGAACAGCAGGGTTTTTCACCGACTTATCACGATGATCAGGGAACCGGACTGATGGCAAAAGATGCAAAAGTCGAATCAAAAAACGAGACTTTTGTCGGTGATCAAACTGAGACTTTGGTCGAGCCCCTCTCGGCCAGCGAGCAAGACCACAAGGCCCGCTGGCGCATCAGGTTCAAGACCCGCGCACGCAACCTGAGTCGCTCTACACAATTCGTCATCGCCGCCGCGCTGATCCTGGGGCTGACCATGTTTTTCGTCGGCAAGCTGGTCAGTGCGCGCATAGAACGCGCGGCCGTGCAAAGCGCCGCGGAGGCCGGCGCCCACTATATGGAAGCGTTCCTGGAGCCCTACGTTCAGGAGATGAGCCGCGATAACGGGCTGTCGGCGTCGAGCATAAAATCCCTGGATCGCCTCATGGAGAGCCGTTCGTTGAAACGGCACATTGTCTCGATCAAGATCTGGCGGGCAGACGGCACGGTGGCTTACAGCACCGATAAATCCATTACCAACCGCAAGTTCCCGATGGATGAAATCGCCGGTGCGATCAAGGGCAACGTGGTCACCGACCTTGAGGACCTGGATCAGGAAGAAAATGAGTTCGAGCGAAAGCTGAACGTACCGCTCTATGAAATTTATGCACCGCTGCGGGAGTTCACTACCGGGAAAATCATCGCGGTGGGCGAGTTCTATGAAATGGCGGCCAGTCTGGAGGAGGAAATCAATCGCGTCCGCCAGCAAGTATGGCTGGTGGTCGGTGCCGCGACCCTGGCGATGCTGACGCTGCTGTTCTTTCTGGTCCGGCGTGGCGACAAGATCATCCAGCGTCAACAAGTGGCGTTGCGCTTGCGACTGCTGGAGCAAAACCGGTTGCACATCAGCAATGCCGCGTTGCAACGCAAGATGACCAACGCGACTCAGGAGTTTTCACGAATAAACGAACTGACGCTGCGGCGCATCGGTGCGGACCTGCACGACGGCCCCGCGCAACTGTTGACCCTGATTCTCATCCGCCTCGACGACCTTGCGGAAAATTGCACGGAGGTCGATCAGGAATCGATGGAAACCATCCGGGGAGCGGCGAGCGATGCATTAAGGGAGGTGCGCGATCTTTCCCGGGGGCTGGCCCTTCCGGAAATCAACGATCTGACGCTGTTGGAGGAGTTGAAACTCGTAGCCCAGCGACATGAGCAGCGCACCGGCACCAAGGTCAAATTGAAACTGGGGCACTTGCCCGATGGGGTGCCGTTGCCGCTCAAGCTGTGCATCTATCGCTTCGTGCAGGAAACCCTGAACAATGCGTACCGCCATGCCGCAGGCAAAGGTCAGGTTCTGAGCGCCAACCTTGTCGACGGAATGTTGCTCATCACGATCAACGATAACGGCCCGGGCATGAACGCCGATGCCCTGGTGGTCGACACCCACGGCAGGACGCGGTTGGGGCTGGCGGGGTTGCGTTATCGTGTGGAATCGCTGGGTGGCGTGTTCCGCATTGACTCAGCAACCGGCAAAGGCACGTCGGTTACCGCACAATTCAAGCTGTAGTCAGGAGCCCCCTCGGGCGTCCAGGGACGACGTCGCTGACGTCACATGAAGTCGACCAATACTCTCTCGTTCCCAATAGCGCCTCAAGGCCGTGACGGCTTCCACACGATTGCGGGCATGCAGCTTTTGCATCACGCAGGTCATGTAGTACTTGACGGTTTTTTCGCTGATCAACAGCTTTGAGGCCACTTCCTTATTTGTCAGGCCCTTTGAGACTTCACGGATGATCTGCTCTTCCCGATGGGTCAGGTCGATCTTGCGAACTTCAGCCTCATGCTTTTTAAAATTGCTCAACAGCTTATTGGCAAATTCGGGGGTAATGTACGTGTCGCCCCGGGCAATCGACCGGATCGCCAGCACCAGGTCTGGCCCGCTGACCCCTTTCAAGACATAGCCACGAGCTCCCGCTTCGAGTGCTGAATAAGCATCATCCTCTGACTCGGACACTGTCAGCATCAACACCTTCACATCCGGCAGCTGCGTAGAAATGAACCGCACGGAGCCAAACACGTCGCCCGGCATATTGACGTCCATCAGCATCACGTCCGGCCTCGTTCGCATCGCGATGCCCCGGGCTTCATCCGCGCTGGCACCCTGCTCTACGACTTGTAAATCCGCCCTCTTCCTCAACGTGTTGGCAACACCTTCACGCAACAACGGATGATCGTCGACGATGCCAATCCGAATGAACGGGTTCATGACATGCTCCTGAAAGGGCCAAGTATTCGAACACCCATTGATTAATAGCAGGTAACCCGAACGGGCGCTGGGCTCCGGATGGAAATGCCGGGGTCTTTGAGGGCAAAAATTAGACTTAAGTCGCACGAAATTTGCCCGTCAATAAGCAATCTTCGTCATAAGCTTCTGAAAAATCAGACGCCAACTCATTGTTTTTGAAGACTGTCAAAAACGTCAAAAAAACTTTTTGCTAAAAAACCCGGATCAGCCCTCCATCCGACCAACAGTCGTTCCCCTACGCTGAGGTACATGAATCCACGGTTCGGGGACCCTCCGATGGACAACAAAACCCAGCAGCGATCCGAGTTGGCCGAGGTGCTTTTTCGGCTGCGCCATACGTTTTATTCGCTGGCCGGGTTCAGTGGTGTGATCAACGTGCTGATGCTGGCCCCGGCCATTTACATGCTGCAGGTGTATGACCGGGCGCTGGTCAGCAGCAACCTCACCACGCTGCTGATGCTGACCTTACTGATGATCGGTTTGTACACCTTGCTGGCCATGTTGGAAGTGGTGCGTACCCGCGTGCTGATCCGGGTCGGCAATCGTCTGGACATGGCCTTGAACCGTCGTGTCTTTACCGCCGCGTTCGAGCGCAACCTGCAGCGGGCCGGCGGCAACCCCGCCCAGGCCCTGCAAGATCTGGCGCAGGTCCGGCAGTTTCTGACCGGCAACGGGTTGTTCGCGTTCTTCGATGCGCCATGGACGCCCATTTACCTGTTCGTCGCCTACCTGATTCACCCCTTGCTCGGGATCGTCACCCTG
Source organism: Pseudomonas sp. SIMBA_041 (assembly GCF_046535095.1). Lineage (NCBI taxonomy): Bacteria > Pseudomonadati > Pseudomonadota > Gammaproteobacteria > Pseudomonadales > Pseudomonadaceae > Pseudomonas > Pseudomonas sp. SIMBA_041. The sequence continues at coordinate 17,818 of NZ_JAWRXJ010000018.1, read as the reverse complement.
TGCGGATCGCTGATCCTGGTGTCCCTGACCTGGCTCACCGAAATTGCCACCAAAAAGCCGTTGAGCGAGGCGAACCTGGCGTCACAAATCTCGGGCACTTTCGCCAACAACAATCTACGCAACGCCGAAGTCATCGAAGCCATGGGGATGCTGCCGGCCATCACCCAGCGCTGGTTCGGCAGCCACCTGCGGATTCTCGAAATGCAGACCCTGGCCTCCGACCGGGCGGCCTACATCAGTGGTTTGGGGCGGTTCGTGCGGATCGCCCTGCAATCGTTGATCCTCGGCACCGGCGCCCTGCTGGCCATCGAAGGCTCGATTACTCCCGGCATGATGATCGCTTGCTCAATCCTCAGCGGTCGCGCGCTGGCACCGGTGGAGCAACTGATCGGCGCCTGGAAGCAATTGCTCACCAGCCGCCGCGCCTGGTCGCGGCTCAAGCAGCTGCTGCAAGCATTTCCGCCCCGGGCCGATGCGATGAAACTGCAACGGCCACTGGGCATGCTTTCGGTCGAGCACTTGCACGCTGGCGCGCCAGGCATGAGCCAATCGATCATTCGCGGGCCGCACTTCAACCTGTCGCCAGGCGAATCGCTGGGCATTATCGGCCCGTCCGCGTCGGGCAAATCCACCTTGGCGCGCCTGCTGGTGGGCATCTGGCCGGCGCAAAGCGGCAAGGTACGGCTCGACGGCGTGGACGTCTATCTATGGAACAAGGAAGAGCTCGGCCCCTGGGTCGGTTACCTGCCGCAGGATGTGGAATTGTTCGAAGGCAGCATCGCCGACAACATCGCCCGTTTCGGTGAGGTCGACAGTGACGCGGTGATCGTGGCGGCCAAACGGGCCGGTGTACACGACATGATTCTGCGGTTTGCCCACGGTTATGACACCACCCTGGATGTCGACGGCAACCCGCTGTCCGGTGGGCAACGCCAGCGCATCGGCCTGGCCCGTGCGTTGTACGGCGAGCCGTCGATCATCGTGCTCGATGAACCGAACGCCAACCTCGACGACGCCGGGGAAAAAGCCCTGATCGATGTGCTCGAAGACCTCAAATCCCGAGGGTGCACCACGGTGCTGATCAGCCACCGCCCGAGCATCCTCGGCACCGTCGACAAAGTCCTGATGCTGCGCGAAGGCAGCACGCAATTGTTCGGTCCCCGGGACGAAGTGTTTGCGGCATTGCGTCAAACCAGCGTGCTGCCGACGGTGGGCGCTCCAACCCTGTCAGCCGTTCGCGGGAGAGAATAAATGGGCGCCGTGAGTCTCGATCCGCGTGGCCAGGATTTGCTGCGTGCGGCGGCCAGTATCGATGTCGATGACCACCGTCCGGCACGTTGGGGCGTGTTGCTGGTGATCCTCGGTTTTGGCGGATTTCTGCTCTGGTCCTGGCTGGCACCGCTGGACGCCGGCATTGTCGCCACCGCCACGGTCAAGGTCACCAGCAACCGCAAAACCATCCAGCACCTCACGGGTGGCAGTGTCGAAGCGATTCTGGTGCGCGAAGGTGACAGCGTCAGCAAGGACCAGGAACTGGTTCGACTCGACGCCACCCAGGCACTCTCGGAACAAGGGGTGGTGAACGCGCAGTACATCGCCACCAAAACCATGGAAAACCGCCTTGAGGCCGAGCGCGATGGCGCTGCCGACGTGGTGTTCGACCCCGCCATGTTGCAGCGTTACGCGGGCAACGATCATCTGAACGACGCCATCAGCCTGCAGCGTCATCTGTTCGCCACGCGGCGCACCAGCCTTGAGGGCGAGATTGGCATCCTGCGCGAGTCGCTCAACTCCGCCGAAGCGCAGATCAAGGGCTTGCAGCACATCTACGGTGCCCGTTCCGCGCAGATCGGGTTTCTCAATCAGGAACTGGTCGGGGTCCGTCAACTCGCCGCCGAAGGCTATGTGCCCCGCAACCGGATGCTCGAACTTGAACGCACCGGTTCTGACCTCAATGCCTCCCAGGCCGACAACCTGAACAACATTGCCAAGGCGCGGGGCCAGGTCGCTGACATCAAGCTGCGCATCCTTCAGCGCGAGTACGACTACCGCAAGGAAGTGCAGTCGCTGCTGGCCGACGTGCAGAAAGAAAACAGCGCCCTCACCGATCGTTTGCAGGCGCTGGACTATCAAGTCCGGCACACGGTGATCCGCTCGCCCATCGACGGCGTGGTCCAGGGCTTGAACGTGTCGACCATCGGCGGCGTGATCGCGCCCGGTTTCAAGATCATGGAAATCGTGCCGGCCCACGAACCGTTGCAGATCGACGCGATGGTGCCGGTGCAAGCCATCGACCGGATGACGCCAGGCCTGCCGGTGACCATTTCATTCCCTGCGTTCAACCACGTGCAGACCCCGAACATTCCGGGCCAGGTGCTGACCATTTCCGCCGACCGCCTGGTCAGCGACGACAACAAACAGCCCTATTACCTGGCGCAGATCGAAGTGACACCCGCCGGCATGGCCATGCTGGGCAGCAACCATATTCGCGCGGGCATGCCCGCCTCCGTCACCATCAAGACGGGCGAGCGCAACATGATGAGTTACCTGTTGAAACCACTGCTGGACCGGGTCAACAGCGCCTTTAAGGAGCAGTGACGTGAACCGCGGACGACGTTTTATCGGTTTTGCCGCGTCGCTGTGCGTGGCGCAGTCGGTGGCGGCGCTGGACCTGCGCGAGTCCTGGAACTTGATGCAGTTTCAGGGCCCGACCTACCTTTCCGCCGGTCACGAACGCGATGCCGCGCTGGAAAACCGCGCCATCGGTCAATCCGGCGTGCTGCCGAAAATCGGCATCACCGCCTTCGACAACCACATCAACGGCACGCAAAAACAACCGGACTTTTTCGGCAACAGCCACACCAACGACCTGAACTACAACTCGCGGGGCGCGACCTTGCAGCTGCGCCAACCGCTCTTCAACAAACAGAAAATGGCCGAGTATCGCCAAGGCGAGTATCAGGCCGAGTACGGCGTGGCCGTGTTCGACGGCAAGGCACAGGATGCGGCCGTGAAACTGGCCGGGCGCTATTTTGATGTACTGCTGGCCCACGAAACCGTGGCGCTGGCGACGGCCAAACTCAATTCCTTCAACGAACAAGTGGCCTCGACGCAACGACGCAAGGACCTGGGCGACGGCACCATCACTGACGTCGACGAAGCGGTGTCGCGCCGCGACTTGGCCCAAGCCGAGCTGATCGAAGCCGAGGACAGCGTGACCGTGGCCCGGCGCCTGTTGCAGGAATATCTCGGTCAGACACCCGATGAAATCGCCACGCTGCAAGACACCTTCCCCACGCCGCCTCTGCAACCGGACAATCTGCAGGAATGGATCATCCGTGCGGGTACCGACAGCCCCTCGATCCGTGCACGACGCTTGAACGTCAACACCGCCGACGAGGAAGTCGCCAAGGCCAAGGCCGGTCACTGGCCGACCCTTGATCTGGTGGTGGGCTACACCGCTGCCGACAGCGAAACCCTGTCCACTCAAAACCAGCGTAACCGCTACTCTTCTGCCGGCGTGGAGTTGAACATTCCGTTGTACAGCGGCGGCTACGTCAGCGCCCGGGCGCGGCAAAGCGTTGCTACCCGGGATCAGGCCGAAGATGACCTGAATGCCACCCGGGAAGAAATCATCTCGGGAACCACCCGCGAGTTTCGCGGCGTACAAAGCGGCGAAGCGCGTATCCACGCACTGGAAAAAGCGGTGAAGTCCAGCGAACGCTCAGTGGACTCCTCGAAAAAAGGCTTCCTCGCGGGCAGCAGCACCAACGTTGACATCCTCAACGCCCAGGAACAGCTTTACACCGCCCGCCGCGACCTGTTCGAAGCCAAACTGCGCTACCTGTTGGCCAAACTGCGGTTGGCGGCAAATGTCGGGGCACTGGGCGATGATGACATCGCCAGCGCCAATGCCTACCTGGGACCGAAGTTGTCGTTTTGAGCGAAAGGTTTTTTGGCCAGGCAATTATTGACCGGAAGAGTCCTCTTTCGCCCAAGCCTGCTGCAACAACCGCATGACCTCGGCATCCGATGTCTGGGAAAAATCCATGTACCAATGCCCGATCGACATCAGCCACTCCGGCATGATCGGGCATACCAGTTCATCGACTTCACGGCGCAGCAGCTCCCGCGTCTCCCGCGCCACCACCGCGTCGAACGCAGCCTGATCAATCGGGTGCACCCGCAGCGCCTGTTGATTGAGAATCTGGATGCCGCCGCTGGCAATCGCGCCCATGGCGAACTCTTCGTGCGACGGCACACCGAGCTTGCGCACCAGCATCAGGTCGAGACGAACATCCAGCGCCGTGGCCACTTCATACGCCACCGGCACGCCGCCTCGGGGCAAGGCGAGAACGATCACGTCCGGGCGATTGGCGTAAGCAAGCAACGGCGCCACCAGACGCCGCCCCGCTGCCGGCCGGTCCTGCAAAATCGTGGGCGATGAGGGACTCATTAGAAAACCTCCTCAGGTAATCACGCCTGCCGGTTTCATCACGCAGTCCCGAGGAATTGTCGGCCTGGGCGCGGCTGACAGCAAGTTCGGCCAGCCTGGTATCCAACTGCCTGAGCTGAAGCCAGGTGTGACGGACGCTAATCTGCTGATTAGATCACCATATGTAAGACGACAAAAATCCGCCTGTTTGTTAAGCAGCCAGCTATGTTTAGTCAATCAAAACATCGTGCCGAGTGCATCCCGGATAAAAAAATGATCTATGAAATGGATATTGGTTCGCTGCTAACTGCGATGACAACAACGGGCGTTGTCAGTATTACTGCCGCTCAATACCTTTCAAAACGATTGTTGGACCATCGACTCTCCAAGGACCTGAAAGACTATGACGCGAAAATCAATGAAACACTCGCAACTCACAAGGCTGCACTTGATCAGCGCGTAAATACTGTAAAGGCCGAAGGCGAGGCGCAACTCAAAAAGGAAATTGAAGAATACCTGGGTGAGAAAACCGCCGATCGGACCTACCGCTCGGAAGCCAGAAAACGGCTGTACCTGGCCGTTGGCCCACTCCGATACCAGCTCTTGATCGCCGCAGCCGAACTGACCAACCGAGTGACCAGAATCGGCGATGCAAAGATAACCTTCGACATGTCCATAAAACGCTACTTTGGGCAGAGCACTGCGTACCGGATGCTCAGAGTTCTCGCTGTCAGTGAGTTAATCGAAAGACAAATCGCCTATGCCGACTTCGCAGTAGACCCAGCCATGCGGTCCCTCCTCAAATTCAAACGACAGGCATTCATGTGCCTTTCAAGCGGGAAAGTGTCGCTGGGACATCCAAACGAAGACTGGAATGGCCAAACCCAACATATCTTCTATGACGTACTGGGTATGATTGCTTCGAACCTGACCGTCCAGGACTCCCCCAATCTGCCGGAGCGAATCATGCGTTTTGATGAATTCGCAGACAAGTTGAGTGATAGGAACTTTGCACGGCAAATGGAACCTGTGCCCCACTTGATTACTGGTTTCGTAGCCACGTCTCAATCAATCCTTTGGCTTAGATTGCTGGCTCTCGCTCAGCTTTGTATCGGGCTGTTGGAAAACCATGGAACAGAATTGGATCTTGAGATTGATCCAATGAATGTCGATCAGATGATCAGGATGACCGAAGACGACCACATTCTCAGAAACATCGATAGCTATCGAGAAGCCATCGTGAGCTTTCGCACATCACTCGTAAACTGACACGCTACAACGCCGACAGCATGGATAACACGCACATCAGCCTTACACCAACCGTTCGATCCGCTGATGCCGCCAGACAAACCGGTAATACGCCGTCTGCAACGCCAGCATCCCCAGATACGCCACCGGAAACGCCATCCACACGCCTTGCAAACCAAAGTGCCCGTCCAGCACATACGCCACCGGCAATTGCACCAGGACCACGCAGAAAATCGACACCGCCATCGGCACCAACACCGTGCCGCTGGCGCGCATGATGCCGCCGACAATCGCCTGGAAGCCAAACACCAACAAGCTCCAGAGCATGATGTGCAACAGGTGCTCGGCCATTGCCCGCGTCGAGTCATCGGTGAGGAACAGCCCCAACAACCAGTGCGACAGCAGGTAACCCAGCACCACCAATCCGCCCGTCAGGCACACATTGATCAGCAACCCCGTGCGCAAAATCGGCCCCATGCGCTCAAGGCGCCCTGCCCCAATCGCTTGAGCCCCGAGGATCGACGCGGTGATCGCAATCGACAGCGCCGGAAACTGCACGTAATTGACGATCTGCGTCACCGCCCCATACGCCGCCGTCGCCTGCGAACCGTGCCGGTTCACCAGCGCCAGAATCACCAGTTCCGACACTGACAACACCACCATCTGCAACCCGGTCGGCAGCCCGATGCGCAACACCTTGCCGAGAATCTCCCGGTCCAGCTTCATCGCCGCAAACATCTCCCGATCCGGCGCCAACGGATGCCCCTTGCGAATCAACCGCCACGCCAGCCACCCCATCGCCGACAAGTTACCCGCCAACCCGGCATACGCCGCACTCTGAATCCCCATCATCGGCAACCCGAACCAACCCCGAATCAACGCCGGCGTCAGCGCCAACCCAATACAGGTCGACACCACCAACGCAATCAGCGGCGACACCGTATCGCTGACCCCGCGCAGCAGTTGGGTGAACAGCACGTAGACCAACAGCGACGGCATGATCCACATCATCACGTGGGCATAGGCCACGGCGTCGTCCAGTACATCAGCCGGCGTGCCCAACCCCTGCAAGGCCGACCGCGCAAACACACTGCCGAGGACGGCGGCGGTCAGGCCGATCATTGCCCCGAGCAGCAAGGTGGTGCCGGCAATGGTTTTCACCAGATGCGGTTCACGCGCACCCCACGCTTGGCCAATGAGCACACCCGCCCCTGCGCCGAGGCCGATGACCAGGGCAATGAAGAAAAAGACAATGGGGAACATGCCGGACACGGCGGCCAGGGATTGCGTGCCGAGCATTTGGCCGATGTAGATGCTGTTGACCGTGCCGGACATGGACTGGAGAAAGTTCGACAGGACCATCGGGGCGAGGAAAAGAAGGTAGGTTTTCCAGAGGGGGATGGGGTGGGTGGGGGTTTGCATTGAGGGTCCGTCTCGGGTGTGGGCGCGCGGTTTGGGGATTCTACGCCACAAGAATTAAGCGCGGTGGATCGTTTCTCGACGGGGTTTTCGACGGTTCCGGCATCCTCCCCGATTACAAAAGATGTGCATTACTGAATGCCTCAGCGACCGTTGATCAAAAAAATGCCCAACCTGTTATTTCTGACAGTAGACGCATCGATGAGAGTAGCGGCTTGATATCACCAGACTGCGATGGCCAGCGGGAAGCCAATGACCAGGTACGTGACCAGTCCACTCATTAATCAAATGTAAGGAGACATCTCTCATGAACGAAGATACCCAATCCAGCACCCCATCCTTCGCAGAGGCGCGGCCGCTTGACGAGAAGGATGCACTCTTCATTGGCGAGCTTTGTGAATTGCTAAAACGGCATGAAAATACCGAGCGTTTTGGACTTTTCTTGCTACATGATCATTTCACAATGAATAGGGATGAAATTTTGCTGGAAAGCAATGATCCGGACGCCCGCACGCTACACATGGAAGTCGTCAAGCGTGAGAATTTGCCGGAGGGGAAATTCACCAGTTGGCGCTTGGGCGGCACCCGGGGCAATAAAGTCGAGGCACTCACCTTCTGTGGACGCATTTGCTATTAGGCGACCTCGAGTGGTGCAGCGACTCCTTGTAACTGCGACAAGGGTGACCGACAAGGGTGACAGATCTATTTTTTACCAAGTAGATCCGTCACCGCTTATCCAACGCTGCTTCAGCGCACATTGGTTAATAATCCTGTTTTTCAGGCCAACACAACGATCCAGCCCTACCCCACCCCGCCATGCAGCAACACCCCGTACGATTGCAAAAACTCCACCGTGCCATGAAAGATCAGACCAACCCCCATGGCAGAGACGAAGAACCCGACAATGCGCGTGGCGGCATCGATGCCTTGCGGGCCAATCGTTTTGAGGATGACTTGAGCGTAAGCCAGTGACAAATAGGTGGTGAACATCGTGGCGCAGATGGCCAGCGCCACGACGGCGAAAGACAGCACCGCATGACTGGCGTCTTTGATGGTGCTGGTCAGGCCGATCACGGTGGCAATCGCACCGGGGCCAAACATGATGGGCATGGCCAGGGGGATGAAAGACACGTCCTGGTCGGCGTCGTGACCAGTGGGAATCAGGCTGCTGTTGGGCGTGGGGGCGAACAGCTCGAAACCGATCCGCATCAGAATCACCCCACCGACCACCCGGATCATGCTCAGGGGGACGTCGAACAGTCGCAGGAGCAGGTTGCCGAAAATCAGGAAAAAGAACATCAGCAATAACGCAAAGAAACAGGCTCTGCGGGCTACCCGACGGAGCTCGGCAGTGTCCTTGCCTTGCAACATGCCAAGGAACACGGGAATCGCCTCTAGCGGGTTGATGATGGCCAGTAACGTGGTAAACATGCCGACAAACAGCGTTACATAGGTGTTCATGGCGCACCTTCGAGGAGAGACCGCGTTACATCACCTTAGCGGATGATGGGCGATGAGCCCGTTTAGAGCTCAATCTGGCGCTGCGGCACAGGTGGCGCTGGTTCAGGAAAGGTCAGTCGATGACTGACAAAGGATGCGGATCTGGTCCTACACTTATCTCGGAAACCCTCACCTTGCCCGTCGTTCCGATGAAGCTTATAGTCCGCCCCGTCGCTCAGAATGGCGACCAGGTTTGGCGACCTGTTATACGAGTGCGAGGGCGTCTGCTTATTGCAGGCGTCAGCGCATCCGCAAAACCGCAGTTCTATGGCGGTTGTGCGCGGGAGACCTTCGGGTCTGCCGGTTACTCGTTTCCGGTTCGCCAACCTGCGCACAACTGCCACCCATTTCGTTTGGCGACGACATGTGGGCAGTCTCAACACACTAAACGAGACTACTTCTATGGAAAGATACATGCCCCTCACCGGAATCGACCTGATCCCGGCCTCCCTGCTCATCGACACCCAAGCCCCGCTCGACGTCCTGCAAGCCATGGCCGACTACCGCATCCGCACTGTCACTCAAGTCCTGGAGAACATCGCCTTCCGCGCCGAGCTCGGTTGCGACACGGTGGTGCTGTCGGACTTTTCCAAACTGCTGGCCATTCCGTTGCGCGATGGCTGTGACTTGATGGACGTGATCGGTCGACGTTTGCGAGCCCAGGTGGCGGAGTAAATAAAGACGGGCGCCCTATCAGGCGCCCGCTTTGGTTTTACCGTGTAACCTCTATCACCCGGCAGGCTAAGCTTTATGAGGAAGCTGAACGAGCGAAACCCTGCCCCGTCAGGAGGCTGACCATGAGCAAACAACCTCAACCACGAAGCCGCTCCAACCCTCAACCCAGATCCCGCCCGGTCGTGCCTAACCTGCCGAGCAAAACGGGCAACAAGTCCGGGGGAATGCGCGGCAACTACCCGCCAAAACAGTCCTGAGGACTTCAGGGGTATCCAGCGACTGCTCATCGAACTCACTCGCTGGATTGAAGTTCGCTGCTTGCCATAAACATATGGATAAACGTATATTCGAATAACCATATGTATCGAGCCGTGTCCATGCTGACCCCTGCCGCCGTATTCAAATGCCTGTCCGACGAAACCCGTGCGCGGGCCACGTTGCTCATCACCCGCGAGGGTGAGCTGTGCGTGTGCGAACTGGTCTGCGCCCTGAACGACAGTCAACCGAAAATCTCCCGCCATCTGGCGCAGCTTCGCGCATGTGGCCTGTTGCTCGATCGACGTCAGGGTCAGTGGGTCTACTACCGGCTCAATCCTGATTTGCCGGGTTGGGTGCGCACCATTCTTGAGACCACGCTAGCGGCCAACACCGCCTGGCTTGAGGAAAACAGCGCTCGACTCGACGCGATGGGCGACCGCCCTCTCAACACCACCGCCTGCTGCTGACCCCATCGCCTGCCGAGTCTTTTATGTTCATTGCATTCGCTATTTTTCTGGTCACCATCGTATTGGTCATCTGGCAGCCCAAGGGACTGGGTGTCGGCTGGAGCGCCACGTTCGGGGCAGTTCTGGCATTAATCACGGGCGTCGTGACGCTGAACGATATTCCACTGGTATGGGGCATTGTCTGGAACGCTACCGCCACGTTTGTGGCGGTCATCATCATTAGCCTGCTGCTCGACGAAGCCGGCTTTTTTCAGTGGGCCGCGCTGCACGTGGCGCGCTGGGCCAAGGGTGATGGCCGACGCCTGTTCGCCTTCACGGTTTTGTTGGGGGCCGCTGTATCCGCGCTGTTTGCCAATGACGGTGCGGCACTGATTTTGACCCCGATCGTGATTTCGATCTTGCTTGCCCTGCGCTTCTCCCCTGCGTCGACTCTGGCGTTCGTCATGGCGGCAGGCTTTATTGCCGACACTGCCAGCTTGCCGTTGGTGGTGTCGAACCTCGTCAACATCGTTTCAGCCGACTACTTCGGTCTGGGCTTCAGCGAGTACGCCTCTGTCATGGTGCCGGTCAACTTCGTTGCCGTAGGCACTACGCTCACCGTGCTGTACTGGTTTTTCCGCCGTGACATACCCGAGCGCTACTCACTGGATGACCTGCAAGACCCGCGGCATGCCGTGCGGGATCCGCTGACCTTTCGCGTCGGCTGGATGGTTTTGGGTTTGTTGCTGATCGGGTTGTTTGCGCTGGAACCGCTGGGCATTCCAATCAGTGTCATTGCAGCAGCCTGCGCTGCGATGCTGTTCGCCGTTGCGGCGCGTGGGCATGTGATTTCAACCCGGCGTGTGCTGCGCGAAGCACCCTGGCAGGTCGTGACGTTTTCGCTGGGCATGTACCTGGTGGTGTATGGGCTGAAGAACGCTGGCCTCACCGGCTATCTGACGACGGCCCTGAATCACCTGGCCGAATATGGTGTCTGGGGTGCCGCGCTGGGGACGGGCTTGCTCACCGCATTGCTGTCGTCCGCCATGAACAACATGCCGACGGTGTTGGTGGGCGCGCTGTCGATCCAGGCCAGCGAGGCCACCGGCGTCGTACGTGAAGCGATGATCTACGCCAATGTCATCGGCTCGGACCTGGGGCCCAAAATCACCCCCATCGGTAGCCTCGCAACCTTGCTCTGGCTGCACGTCCTGGAGCGCAAGGGCATTCGTATTACGTGGGGATACTACTTCAAGGTGGGCGTCATTCTGACGCTGCCGATTCTGTTCATTACCTTGTCTGCCCTGGCCTTACGCCTGAGCGTTTAGCACCTGAGCGTCTTCAAAGAGGAATCACCATGCGCGTCCTGTTTATGTGTACCGCCAATAGTTGCCGCAGCATCCTGTCCGAAGCGATGTTCAATCATCTGGCGCCGGACGGTTTCGAGGCTGTCAGCGCCGGCAGCTTCCCCAAAGGACAAGTGCTGCCGCGCAGCCTGACCACGTTGCAAGAGGCCGGAATATCGATCGACGGGTTGAGCAGCAAAGGCAACGACGCCTTCGAGGCCAACCCGCCGGACATTGTGATCACCGTCTGCGACAAGGCTGCCGGAGAGACGTGCCCGGTGTACTTCGGTCCGGCGTTGAAAGCCCATTGGGGGTTGGAGGATCCCTCCGAGGTGAAGGGCGATGAGGCGGCCGTCTCCGCAGCCTTCCACTCGACCCTGGCGCGTATCGAAACGCGCTGCCGGGCCTTCCTCGCCCTGCCCTTCGCCGAGCTTGATCGCGATGCATTGAAGCGCGAACTCGACCGCATCAGCACCCTGTAACCGGAGCCCCCATGAGCCACCCTCTGCCTAATCTCGATGCGTCTTTGATTGAGCCCATCGCCAACGATCACGACGGCCAGCACAAGCCACGAATCCTGTTGCTGTACGGGTCGACCCGCGCACGGTCGTTCAGTCGGCTGCTGGTCGAAGAAGCCGCCCGTCTGCTCGAACACTTCGGTGCAGAGACGCGCATCTTCAATCCCTCGGGACTGCCACTGCCGGACGATGCGCCGAACGATCACCCGAAAGTCCAGGAGCTGCTTGAGCTGATGCAGTGGTCTGAAGGACAGGTCTGGTGTTCACCCGAGCGCCACGGTTCCATGTCGGCCGTGTTCAAGGCACAGATTGACTGGGTGCCGCTGGCGTTGGGCGCCGTGCGCCCGACCCAGGGAAAAACGCTGGCGGTGATGCAGGTCTGCGGTGGCTCCCAATCGTTTAACGTGGTCAACCAGTTGCGCGTGCTGGGGCGTTGGATGCGCATGTTCACGATCCCCAACCAGTCTTCCGTGCCGAAAGCCTTTCTGGAATTTGACGAAGGGAATCGCATGAAACCCTCCGCGCTGTACGACCGGGTCGTCGACGTCATGGAAGAGCTGGTGAAGTTCACGTTGCTGCTACGGGATCGCCCGGATCTGGTTGACCGTTATTCGGAGCGCAAGGAGACGGCGCAGGAGTTGAGTCAGCGGGTGAATCAGCGGTCGATTTGAAAGCCTGAATCGTTCATCAATCCCTTGGTTTTTATCAAGATGCTGGTGACAAACACTGCACGACTCAAACAAGACGCGTATTTTGGCGCCCTCTTAATGGGGCGCACCCTGTATGGCTTGCGCCCACATAGTCTTCGGGGTTGAGTTGTTTATTGCCACATATTCTATGTGTTGTTGAAGTGCTTGTTAGCGCATGGTCTATGGTTGTTCCAGTCAGCGCGCAGGTCGCTGAAACCCATTCACAATCTTGTCACTCGCTAAGCCTTTGCCTAGCGTGCGGCCTAACTCATTTATTCAAGTGGTGCCTTCGCCTCGCTTGTATAAAGTGTTAGCACTCTGGCGCCACGAACTTTTAACAGAACCCAATCTGGAGATTTGTATGCCTGGAGATTTCCCTGACAAAAATGGATGCACTCTAATAGTGGTCGATAAAAAAGACTTCAATCGCATTGTACTGAGTGCAACCGCCGCGACCTTTCATTGGCGCAGCGTCCCGGAGTATCGAGCCCCGGCCCAGGTCCACCTCGCCGACCTGGTTGAAAAGCTTCAATTGACAGCGGTTGATGGCTCAAGTCCAAGCCACGGCACAATGCATCTTGACGAAGAAGACGCCTCAACACCTGAATTGCATATGCATGTTGTAGGAGACATCGACGATCAAATTTTTAAAGAAAAAATACTTTCCGTGATTGAAAGCCTGGCCGCCCAGGATCATTTAACCGAAGACGAACTGGCCTACATCAAGCGCGGCATAAAGGCACACAACGAATGGTAGCTAATGCTTATATAGCCGCACAATAAAACCCTTCTCACATCACGAACAATCCAATCAAAAGGAGGTGATTAGCGCACGACAAACAAACACTTTACGGCCACTCGATATATCAACGAATCCGCATGAAAATAACTTTTCTATGGAGATAACGTCATGGCTGCAATAACGAAAGCATTGTTGGGTCAGGATTTGTCAGAAGAAATGAAAAATGAGTGTTCAGCGCATCTTGATACGCTGATGGCGCTGGGTCTGGCGAAATCCCAGTACTACGCGCAACTGATCAATACAGCGCTGTTGGGTGCAGGTCAGGGAACGGATAAAACATTCCCCATCTCAACCATTCAATCCTTCACCTATCAGACAAAAGCCTACACATCAGATAATGCCAAAAACATCACCAATGTCGTCAACGACTCCGTGAAAGGCTTCGTTGCGGGAGACAACGTATCCGCCGTGGGTACGATCGTCTCGGGCTTTGTCGACATGCTGTTTGGCTCATCGCAAGGTTCGGAAAGCGAGGTCAGAAGGTATTGCGCGATTCTTGAGGGCGCGTCGATGATTCGCCTTGATTTTGCGGGTTGGTCGCGCTCGGTCACCTCCACATCGTTGAAAAGTAAATGCGACCAGGTCAGTGCATTTGTGCTCTATCGATCGATCGTGAATATGAAAGAGGTGTCGCTGAATGATTTCATCGCCGTGTATCAAATCACGGCGAAGATAGAGAACCCGACGCTGGACACCGCTGGCATCGTGAAAAAATGCCAGGAGCTGTACCTGTTGTTCAACCCGGAAAAGCGCAACGACGGTTTGCTCAGAGCCGCCCACACACCTCTCGAAGGGGTGAATTTTCAACCAACGACAGGCCACCAATCGTTGGACGTCTTCAATAAGCACCTCACAACGCTGTAACACTCACCGCTGACGGCAGGCACGTCACAGGATTCAAAAGCGCCGCTTTGTTGTGGTTTTGGCTCCTGCCGTTTGAGTGCCTGCCTGACCCGCTACGGTTAGAAGGGGATAAAGCCGAACGAACCGAAGTCGGCATCGCAAATCAACTAACCACTGGTCGACGCCCTATTGATCTGCAGATTCAATATATATAGTTTTGAGTCTGCGGATCAATTGAGGCTTAGCACATGGCAGTCCCCCTTCAGGAACCAGCATTCACCAAGAGCCAGTGCGTCACGGGCTTGCGGGCAGCCGTGGGCATTCTCGAAAAATGGTCTGCGTCCAGCGAGCAGGCCTGTCGCATCCTGCGCATTTCCCGCAGCACCTACACCCGCGCCCGGCAGCAAGACCCCGAATGGGCGGTGGCGCTGGACGCTGACCAGATGCAGCGCATCAGCTTTGTCCTCAACATCCACGCAACCTTGCGCCTGGTTTTCGACAACCCGGAAAACGTCTACGGCTTTGTATCGATGGCCAACGACAACGAGTTTTTCAACGGGCGTACCCCGCTCGAGATCATGGCCCAGGGCGATATGATTTCGCTGTATGAAACCTTTCGGCGCATTGACGTACTGCGGGGCGCGCAATGGTGAAGGTGAGCGAACTGGCAGAATGTGCCGGCGAGCGGTTAAAAGCCTACCGACTGGTCAATTCGAAGTACCCACCCATCGCGCTGTTTGATGACGTGGCGGACGCGGACGAATTTGACGTGCTGTATCAGATACAGGCACTGACCAATCCCCGGCTGCACAATGAAGTCGGTCGTCTTGAGTTGATTGCCCGGGATCAGATCCCGTTCGGCATTCCTGGCTGCTCTTACGCGATTGCGCCGTTTACCCACGTTAACCCGGCGGGTTCGCGGTTCAGCGATGGCAGCTTTGGGGTGTTGTACCTGGCGGATACCATGGAAACGGCGCTGGCTGAAGTCCGGCATCACCAGAGTCTGTATTGGTCGAATGTCCGCAACCTGAACTATGAGCGCTTTGTGTTCCGCGGGCTGTCCTGTTCTTTTGTCGACGCGGCGATGAAAGATGCGACGTCCATTGCGCTGACGGACCCGATCTACGCGCCCGACGATTACACCCATTCCCGTCAACTGGGCAGCTTGATCAAAAAAGCGCGATGCCCCGGTATTCGTTACCACTCGGTGCGTCTGCCAGGCAGTGACTGCTGGGCGCTGATGACGCCGCGACCGGTCGCATCGATTGTTCAGACGGCTCATTACGAGATGGTCTGGAATGGGCAAATCACCAGTGTCAGCAAGATCAGTGAAGCGTGAAGGCCTCTAAAACGGGGGCAGATGCATCCATTACCGGCATCGATAGTCACCATTGACCCAATGAAGTTCTCTTAAAAAACCCTCGGCGTAACATCCGCTCCATACCAACCCATAAACACCCCGGAGCACACCATCATGAAACGCCAAACTATCCTCGCTATCGCTTTCTTGGTCTTTGCAGTTAACGCTTTTGCCGCAACCTCTGCTCAACCTGTGGTCGCTGAAGGCGGCTCGGATCGCCTGATTGAAAGCCGAGTGGCTGAAGGGGGTTCGGATCGTTTGATCGAGAATCGTGTGGCTGCTGATGGTTCGGACCATCTGATGGAAAACCGCGTAGCCGCTGATGGTTCGGATCGTCTGATGGAAAACCGCGTAGCCGCTGATGGCTCCGACCATCTGATGGAAAACCGCGTAGCCGCTGATGGCTCCGACCATCTGATGGAAAACCGCGTAGCCGCTGATGGTTCCGACCATCTGATGGAAAACCGCGTAGCCGCTGATGGTTCCGATCGCCTGATGCAGAACCGCGTTGCCGAAGGTGGTTCCGACCGTCTGATCGAAAGCCGCGCTGCATAAATGCAGGGCTTTACCGCAGTACTCAATGAAAAGCCCGGCCTTATCAGCCGGGCTTTTTCGTGAGCTATTTTTAGTGCACTCGCTACGCGGGCGTTGTACATCTATCGCTGATAACCATTAGGTCAACTCGGCACGCCGCATGAACCACACTGAAACGCTCGCCAAAATCCTGCTCGGCCCCTTGCTGCTCATGCAGGGCATTTACACCCGGAAGGTAACGCCCAGGCTGCCGGAAGCCGAGGGCGCACGCCAAGGCATGGCCGGCAGCGGCGTAGCCCTGCGGTTGTTGATTGTGGGCGACAGCGCCGCCGCTGGCGTTGGGGTGTCGACTCAAGACGAAGCACTCAGCGGCCAATTGGTCAGCCAGTTGGCCAATGATTACCACGTGTCCTGGACACTCTGGGCCAGGTCCGGGCTTGATTCGCAAGCGCTGCTGGGGTTGCTCGAAGACAGCGTTCCAGAGGCCTTCGATGTGGCGCTGGTGTCTATCGGCGTCAACGATGTCACCAGCACATTGGCGGCTGACGAGTGGGTCGCCCGACAACATCGATTGATTGGCTTGCTGCGCGAGAGGTACGCGGTAAAGCAGATCGTGCTGTCCCCGCTGCCACCCATGCACCTGTTTCCCGCGCTGCCGCAACCGCTGCGTTGGTACCTGGGACTTAGGGCTAGCGCTTTCAACACGTGCCTTGCCGAACTGGCTGAGCGTAGTGATCACTGCACGCTGCTGGCGACCCGGTTGGCCCCCATAAATGGCTCGATGGCACGGGATGGCTTCCATCCGGGTCCTGCGATATACAGTCAGTGGGCGGACGATGCAGCGGCGGTCATCGGCCAACGTTTTCGCCAAAACACGCGCCTCGACATTGCACAACCCACAATAAAAATACAGGAGTAGAAAATGTCTGAACTGAACCTGCACCCCAACGCCGCGGCCTCCTTGCAGCAATGGCACGAGATGATCCGCACGGCGGACTTAAGCGCCCTGCCCGGTTTGCTCGACCCGCACGCCGTGTTCCGCTCGCCGATGGCGCACACGCCTTATCCGGGCGCGGCCGTGGTGTCGATGATTCTCAACACTGTCGTCAAAGTCTTCGAGGACTTCGCCTACCACCGCGAACTGGCGACAGCAGACGGCTTGAACGTGGTTCTGGAATTCAGCGCCAATGTCGGTGGGAAACAGTTGAAGGGCATCGACATGATCCGCTTCAACGAAACCGGGAAAATCGTCGAGTTTGAGGTGATGGTCCGTCCGTTGAGCGGCTTGCAAGCCTTGGGCGAGCAAATGGGACAACGCCTTGGGGCTTATCTGGCGGCCAGTAAAGCCTGATTCCAAACGCCTGAAACTCACCTCCCGCGCGGTGATATCACCGCGCGCGATCATCCATTGCCGACATCGATAGTCACCATCAACTCAATGAAGTTCTCATAAAAAATCCGCGGCGTAACATCAGCTCCATACCAACCCATAAGCACCCCGGAGCACACCATCATGAAACGCCAAACCCTTCTCGCTATCGCTTTCTCGGTTTTCGCAGTGAACGCTTTTGCCGCGACTTCGGCTCAACCTGTAGTCGCTGAAGGCGGCTCGGATCGCCTGATTGAAAGCCGTGTGGCTGAAGGGGGTTCGGATCGTCTGATCGAAAAACGCGTCGCTGAAGGTGGCTCTGATCGTCTGATCGAAAAACGCGTCGCTGAAGGTGGCTCGGATCGTCTGATCGAAA
>NZ_JAWRXJ010000067.1:0-386 GCF_046535095.1 Pseudomonas sp. SIMBA_041 | reverse complement strand
GATGACGGAGTTGCGTGTATTCTGAAATTCTTGCCCCGCTCATACTGACCTCCTCGGCTACCAAAAATTATGGCGCGAAGGTATCCACGAAAGGAGGGCCGGTCCACAATCTGCATCCGAGTTCGCTCCAGCAGGAGCGATCTGCGTCGATCTCTTTGCGTCAAATCAATCGTATCTCGTAAGCGACGTGCACAATCGTCCCTGCATTCACGCAGGGAGGCCATGAACTGGTACTACACGGTCGAGAAGGAATTAGCGCATGTGAGAAATGCGATTCAAGTTCTTGATGTAGGGCGAGGGCAGTTCCCGCCAGGATTAGAAGTCTGCGAGCCAAGGTATGGGGACAAAATGATCTCAAACTGTGATCGGTTTGTTGTAGTTGCAAC
>NZ_JAWRXJ010000638.1:0-252 GCF_046535095.1 Pseudomonas sp. SIMBA_041 | reverse complement strand
CATTGCTGACGTCGCGGGATCTGCTGGAAATGCCGACGTCGGCACGGTCGTTTCTCTCAGCGAGACGGTAGACGGTATCCAGCAAGGGGGCGCAATAACGGCAACCGTGCAATCGGGCGCAGACATCGAAACCAACGATGAACTGCGAAGCCGGATGCTGGATGCGTACCAGAGCACTCCACAAGGCGGCGACGAAGAAGACTACGTGCAGTGGGCCCGCGCCGTGGCCGGCGTTACTCGAGCGTGGTGCGC
>NZ_JAWRXJ010000637.1:0-252 GCF_046535095.1 Pseudomonas sp. SIMBA_041 | reverse complement strand
ACTGGTTCTCCACCTACAAGGTGCATCACCGGGTGGCCGAGCAGTTTCGCACCGGCCGGGTGTTCCTCCTCGGGGACGCCGCCCACGTGCACAGCCCGGCCGGCGGCCAGGGCATGAACACCGGGATCGGCGACGCCATCAACCTGGCCTGGAAACTGGCAGCGGTACTGAGCGGCAAGAGTGCCGAGCGCCTGATGGAAACCTACGCCACCGAACGCATGGAGTTCGCTTGGCGCGTGGTGGCGACCACCG
>NZ_JAWRXJ010000636.1:0-252 GCF_046535095.1 Pseudomonas sp. SIMBA_041 | reverse complement strand
AGCCCACGCCGTTATTTTGCAGGGTATCCAGCAGGCCGCTTTTATCCACCCAGCGGTTCAGTAAATTGTACGAAGGTTGATGAATTAA
Source organism: Pseudomonas sp. SIMBA_041 (assembly GCF_046535095.1). Classification (NCBI taxonomy): domain Bacteria; kingdom Pseudomonadati; phylum Pseudomonadota; class Gammaproteobacteria; order Pseudomonadales; family Pseudomonadaceae; genus Pseudomonas; species Pseudomonas sp. SIMBA_041. The sequence goes on along the minus strand of NZ_JAWRXJ010000636.1, from coordinate 164 downwards.
CAGCGGAATTTTCCACTCGCGCAGCAACTCGACCATTTTTTGCGTCCGCTCTGGCGAGTAAGAGGAGATCCCGACATACAGCGCCTTACCGCTTTGTACCGCATGAGCCAGCGCAGAGGCGGTTTCTTCCATCGGCGTATTTTCATCGACGCGATGAGAGTAAA
>NZ_JAWRXJ010000635.1:0-253 GCF_046535095.1 Pseudomonas sp. SIMBA_041 | reverse complement strand
CCTGTCGAATCAACTTCGCCTGGCCCGGCGTTTTGTTGACGATGAACCACGGGTCGACCGCGATGCAGTGACCACCGACGCCCGGCCCGGGCTGGAGGATATTGACGCGCGGATGGTGATTCGCGATATCGATCAATTCCCACACATTGATGTCGAGCTTGTCGCAAATGAGGGAAAGCTCATTGGCAAACGCGATGTTGACGTCGCGGAATGCGTTCTCGGTGAGCTTCGACATCTCCGCCGTACGCGCGTC
>NZ_JAWRXJ010000634.1:0-253 GCF_046535095.1 Pseudomonas sp. SIMBA_041 | reverse complement strand
TAGGCCTCATCTCATTTGCCTCCGGTCAAGATTTGCAGCGGGGCCAGGCCGCGCTGGACGCTTGAATTGACCATGTTCGAGATGCCGTTGCCGGAACCTGAGCCACGCCCCCCAGCGAGGTTGGGCAGTTGTGTCTGGTTGGTAAGATTGCCGCCCAGGTTGTTGGTCTGTTGATTGACCAGGGCACTGATGCCAGCACCGCTGCTGATGCTGGCGAAGTCACCGTCGCTCAGTTCGTGGGTCTGTCTGAGGA
>NZ_JAWRXJ010000633.1:0-253 GCF_046535095.1 Pseudomonas sp. SIMBA_041 | reverse complement strand
ACGGTGTGCTGGCCATGCCCGGCGACGAAAGCGCCTTCTGCGACGCTGCCAGCTGGCTGCTGGAAGAACCGGAAACCTTGCGCCGGGTACGCCTCAACGCCCGCCAGCATGCCAGCCGCCAGGGCTGGGCCGCGGTGATCGAGCAGTTTGAAGATCGCCTGCGCAGTGCCTGCGAGCACGGGCCGGACGAGGATTACGAAGGGCTTATCGAAGCGACGGTCAAACCCCGCAGCGCCGTGGAGACACTCGGCAC
>NZ_JAWRXJ010000632.1:0-253 GCF_046535095.1 Pseudomonas sp. SIMBA_041 | reverse complement strand
CTTCCATGCCCGGGCCACGGTAGGACGCCACAGACGAACGGTTGGCCTTGTCGAAGCTGGCCTTGAACACGTACGGAATACCGAGCTTCTCGGTCACCCGCACGTACTCTTCGCAGACCTTCAGGGCCAGGTCACGGGACTCCAGAACGTTCATGCCGCCGAACAGGACGAACGGCTTGTCGTTGGCGATCTCGATGTTACCGACGCGAATGATCTTCTGGGTCATTGATCAGGCCTTGTTCTTCTGAGCCAG
>NZ_JAWRXJ010000631.1:0-253 GCF_046535095.1 Pseudomonas sp. SIMBA_041 | reverse complement strand
GCATGGCCGTCACGGGCAAATACTATTAGGCTGCCGGTATCATTCTGGCCTTGGGTTGACGCATGTCCACACTTTATCGCACGACGCTGGCACTGTGCTGCCTAGCCACGATCCTTCCGCTCGGCGCCATGGCCGCCGACGCTGAAAAACCTTCCACCGCCACCGAAGCCGCGCCCGTCGAGGCCACCCGGCCACCCCTGCTGGAACGCAGCCAGGAAGACGCCCAGGCCCTGGAGCGCCTGGTGCCCAAGGC
>NZ_JAWRXJ010000630.1:0-253 GCF_046535095.1 Pseudomonas sp. SIMBA_041 | reverse complement strand
CACACAGATAGAGGGAGGAAAGGCGCCTGCATTACGGTAGGCGTCTTTTTCTCGCTTATTGTCTTTTTCCCTCTGCCTTTCTATAAACTAATCATAAAGCTAAAGCTGGTGAGAGGAAACCGGAGAAAAAAGCGAGGATCTTTGGGATACATCCCAAGCGGAGTGAAAAAAGTGAAACACGCCTTTAAGCGTCCACCTTTGAGAAGGATCATGAACCCTCCACTTTGGACGCGGTTTCACTTTTTTCACGGAG
>NZ_JAWRXJ010000629.1:0-253 GCF_046535095.1 Pseudomonas sp. SIMBA_041 | reverse complement strand
ATGACGGCTTACGCGCCTATCAGTGTGCAGCGTATTAGCTTATTCAATGCTGCGACCAATTATCAGCAGTTTTTGGCATCGACCGTCATACCTGCCTTATTACATATATTGGCAATGGTCATTGGTGCAACTACGATTGGCCGCGAGTTACGTGATAAGAATATCGGTCGCTGGTATCGTTTTATTGATACAGGAAAGCCTAATTTAACCTTATCTAAAACTTCAAAAACGACATCTTCGCTATCAACCAAAC
>NZ_JAWRXJ010000628.1:0-253 GCF_046535095.1 Pseudomonas sp. SIMBA_041 | reverse complement strand
CATGGCTTAGATAGTTTGGATGGCTTAGATGACTTACAACTAGATGATTTAGATGGCTCACTTACAGCGCAACATGAGACAAGATTACTCTTAGGGATTTTGACCGATACTGATATTTGTCGCGCTGTAAGTGACAGACAAGATCCTGCTACTACTCCTTGCCAGCGCTATGCTAATTTTAATCTGCGCACGATCAAAGCTAGTGATGAGATTGGCGATGCGCTGCTGACCATGACTCGCTATCGTATTCATA
>NZ_JAWRXJ010000627.1:0-253 GCF_046535095.1 Pseudomonas sp. SIMBA_041 | reverse complement strand
CAATTGGAAAACTGATAACCCTGATTCATTTTTAAAAGCCTTTGATGGAATTGATCCTGCCTCATTAGAAGTCAGTGTGAAAAAGATATCACTTACCATCAACTATCTTTTTGAGGATGAATACGTTCAGTCTTATGCCAGTATCCATCACAATGGCACTGAGGTAGCTGTATATCACTATCTGATTTCATTCAATGGAGAGTGCATTGATGACGTTCTAAGTTGGGAAGTCTTAGATTAGCTTTTTGCTATG
>NZ_JAWRXJ010000626.1:0-253 GCF_046535095.1 Pseudomonas sp. SIMBA_041 | reverse complement strand
ATATAGCAATACCGTAACAGGCGGCTTGCCATGTAGCATAGCGTTGGTAAGTAAATTACGAATCAAATGAGTCAACATTGATGATTGACCATCTATCACGATGTGCTCACCAATCAGGGTGGCTTCAGGATAGTGCTGACGTTCTTGATTTACCAAATCGTATAAATCGAGGTTTTCAACTTGCTGTAAGGCATGACCCGCATCCAGACGGCTAACCAGTAATATACTTTCTACTAAGTCATTAAGACCTGAT
>NZ_JAWRXJ010000625.1:0-253 GCF_046535095.1 Pseudomonas sp. SIMBA_041 | reverse complement strand
CTCTCATCCAGCACGTATTTTGGGACTCTCTGACAGAGGGATTGTCCGTGAAGGCTTGAAAGCTGATCTGGTGATTTTCAATGAACAACGTGTGATTGACAAAGCGACCTATGATCAGTCGCGCCAGTTTCCAGAAGGCATTTCGCATGTAGTGGTCAATGGCCAGATTGTGCTGGCGAACGGGGAAGAGAGGCATGTGCCAGCAGGGCTAGTGTTGCGCCGCCGCTATCGCAAAGAAAGCCAGCAGAGAAAC
>NZ_JAWRXJ010000624.1:0-253 GCF_046535095.1 Pseudomonas sp. SIMBA_041 | reverse complement strand
CGATGAAGATCTTGACGGTCCCACCGGATTTCTCGTCCGGCACGCCGATCGCCGCGCACTGCAGCACGCCCGGCAGCGAGGCCAGTACGTCTTCCAGCTCATTGGGATAGACGTTGAAACCGGAGACCAGAATCATGTCCTTCTTGCGGTCGACGATGCGGATGTAGCCATTGGGCTGGATCAGCGCGATATCACCGGTCTTCAGCCAGCCTTCGCTGTTGAGGACTTCATCGGTGGCATCCTGGCGCTGCCA
>NZ_JAWRXJ010000623.1:0-253 GCF_046535095.1 Pseudomonas sp. SIMBA_041 | reverse complement strand
CCTGTCCGTAAGCTCGAAGATAACTTATATATTCTAGGATTATCAAACGGTCCGACATTGGCATTTAAAGACGTCGCCATGCAGTTTTTGGGCAATGCCTTTGAGTATGTGCTTAAGAAAAAAGATGCGCGTATTACGATCATCGGTGCAACCAGTGGTGACACGGGTAGTGCCGCAGAGTATGCATTGCGCGGTAAAGAAAATATCGAAGTCTTTATGCTGTCACCACATGGCAAAATGAGTGAGTTCCAGC
>NZ_JAWRXJ010000622.1:0-253 GCF_046535095.1 Pseudomonas sp. SIMBA_041 | reverse complement strand
CGAGGAGCAGGTTGGGGGTCATGGGGCAGAGCACTTGAATGGAAGTATTTAATGAGAACGTTTTACATTTGCGAATATTGCAGCAATGCCCTTGGCTATGCAATTGCCATGATGGGCGGGCATGACCGGGATCAACTGAACAAGAAGTTGAATATTCAACAAGGTGTTGATATTTTTCCTGGCCGTTCACCTTGGTAGTCACCCATGAACCGATCTTGCGCTTCCCTGCTTGCCGAACGTCAGCTGGTGCTGC
>NZ_JAWRXJ010000621.1:0-253 GCF_046535095.1 Pseudomonas sp. SIMBA_041 | reverse complement strand
CTGTAGGTGTTTAAAATAATTGACTACGGGGTCAGGTTGCACCGTATTCCTACGTTGACGCCGTGTATTGCTTGGCTTGTGCCACCAGCCAGTCGCGGAAGGCGCGCAGCGAAGCGGACTCAACCTTGCGCTCGGGAATCATCAGATAGTAGGCCTTGTCGCTGCTCAGGGCATGCCTGTTAGCGACCACCAACCTACCCTCCTGCAACTCACGCTGGATCAGGAAGGGTGGGATCAGCGCGACGCCCATGTC
>NZ_JAWRXJ010000620.1:0-253 GCF_046535095.1 Pseudomonas sp. SIMBA_041 | reverse complement strand
CTGAAGAAGTCAAAATATCCCCACCACTCAGAAGAGTAGCTTTTCCAGAGTTGATCTCCGCAATATCGACTCTCAAATCAATTCCACCTATCGCAACCGTTTTGGGAGTATTTCTATCTCCAGCACCAAATCTTGTAGAGCTGGTTATCGTATCCACACTATGAGACTTAGAAACGCTCACAGGAGCTTCAGGAGTAAAAAAACCATTATTTTTTGGGAGCTTACTATTTCCGCCTACTGCTCTACCAAAAGC
>NZ_JAWRXJ010000619.1:0-253 GCF_046535095.1 Pseudomonas sp. SIMBA_041 | reverse complement strand
ACCCATTTTCCAACTTTCACCATTTTCCCTCCATCACAGTTGGCTTCAAACCATTTCGAACTTTCTCATTAACAATTACACCAGACGAAAACGAGTCCGTAGTACTCTACATGCCAGACGTGTATCCAGTGAAGTATCCAGAGGTACTCCCCGCTCACGAGCTTCATCTTCGGCAAGGCTACTCTCTTTAATCAGTTCAGCATCCAGCCCTAGTGAACCAGCCAGCTTGTGAAAAAAGGAATAGTAGCTCTCT
>NZ_JAWRXJ010000618.1:0-253 GCF_046535095.1 Pseudomonas sp. SIMBA_041 | reverse complement strand
AAGGCGTGGTCGAGCGGGGTGTCCCAGAGCTGCACGAACTCCGGCCGTATCCCTACTTGCAGGCGCCCACCTGCCGTTGCCGCCAAACGTTCGCGCAGGCCATCGGGCAATGCCAGGTGCAGGCCGCCAAAGCTCACCCCATCGGCTTCGGCGCGCACGTCGATGAAGTTCATGCCCGGGCTGCCAATGAAATAGCCGACAAAGGTATGACGTGGCCGCTCGAACAACTCGCGCGGGGTTGCGAACTGGACGA
>NZ_JAWRXJ010000617.1:0-253 GCF_046535095.1 Pseudomonas sp. SIMBA_041 | reverse complement strand
AGGGTCACAACTCGGTATTATAGTCTCAGTTGTTAAGGCGACGATGACGTTTAACTTTTAGTTTTATTTAACGGTTAAATATATCTAGCCTAAAGAAAAATTACTATAAATAATCAACTGTTCAATTCGGCTAATTAAAACAACGCTATACAGGCCCAATTAAAACACTATAAAAAAGGAAATTTATTATGAGTAGACAAGACCATATCGATAAAGTACAAGAGCTGGTGAAAGAAGTAAAATTTGCCATGAT
>NZ_JAWRXJ010000616.1:0-253 GCF_046535095.1 Pseudomonas sp. SIMBA_041 | reverse complement strand
CTCACGAAGTTGGTTAGCTGCAGTCTGATCAGTCGTGCTGACGCGAGCGTATGCGAAGGTCCGTGACATGCTGCACTCTCAATGTGTACGAAATGGATGTACGAATCATACCGTATGTACGTAAATCATCAAGCCTTATTTTCGTACATACTAGAACGTCACTGTTCGAAAGGGATCGGTTTTGGACAGGCGCATTTTGATTAGAGGTCGATTGCCTTCTGGTCGGTCGCTGTGACAGACGGGAAGGTGCCAC
>NZ_JAWRXJ010000615.1:0-253 GCF_046535095.1 Pseudomonas sp. SIMBA_041 | reverse complement strand
ACAACGATGTGAAAACCATCGAAAAATGCGCCGCAGACCTCGCCGAACTGGTGCCGGAAGCACGCATCGGCATCGGCCACGGGCAGATGCGCGAGCGCGAGCTGGAACAGGTGATGAGCGACTTCTACCACAAGCGCTTCAACGTGCTGATCGCCTCGACCATCATCGAGACCGGCATCGACGTGCCCAGCGCCAACACCATCATCATCGAGCGCGCCGACAAGTTCGGCCTGGCCCAGTTGCACCAGTTGCG
>NZ_JAWRXJ010000614.1:0-254 GCF_046535095.1 Pseudomonas sp. SIMBA_041 | reverse complement strand
ATCGATGACTATTCAGTCATCCGCGCCAAGATGGCAGAAATGTAATTTTTTTTCCATCTCTCTGTATCAATCTCCAGGATAGCTTCGACAACGCGGCGTTGAGCCCGCTTCAGCCTCCTTACCTGAAAGGTAAGCGTGCAATGAGGATCTTGATCGTCGAGGACGAGCCAAAAATGGCGTCCTACCTTAAAAAAGGGCTTACGGAAGCCAGTTTCACTGTCGATATTGCGGCGGACGGGAGGGACGGACTGTTC
>NZ_JAWRXJ010000613.1:0-254 GCF_046535095.1 Pseudomonas sp. SIMBA_041 | reverse complement strand
CATAAAAAACCCCAGAACGACGCTGAGGTTTTGGTGATTCTCTTTACACCAGTAATAAAACACGACGTTTGCGCGTTGATAAATAATACTTTATTATCAATGACACTCTGTATTAGGAAGATGCTGATGTCGTTTGCCCAAGTCTATACCCGTTCGGTGGTTGGTCTGTATGCTCCAAAGGTCATCATTGAGGTGCATCTATCGCAAGGACTGCCTGCATTGACCATCGTTGGGCTGCCTGAGGCCGCCGTGCG
>NZ_JAWRXJ010000612.1:0-254 GCF_046535095.1 Pseudomonas sp. SIMBA_041 | reverse complement strand
ATTGAAAAAAGAAAGAGTTTTCACAGTGGAAAATGGTTCTGAGGCGGCCAGACAAATTCTTTTAGGTGCGTTTAAAAAACTGGTTGTCGTCAATAGTATTACACCAATTACCCAAGATATATTTCAAAATTACGGTCACCTTTCAGGAAGTACCGTTGCTTTTGGAATGATTCTTTTCCTTTTTGAAATGTATGCAGATTTCTCCGGATATTCTGATATGGCTATTGGTTTTGCAAGACTTTTAGGATTTAAAA
>NZ_JAWRXJ010000611.1:0-254 GCF_046535095.1 Pseudomonas sp. SIMBA_041 | reverse complement strand
AACCAGATCGGTCAAGCATTCGAACAGAACGGCACTTCCTGCACGCGCTTCACCAACGAGCTCGCGATGATCCGCTTCCTTCAGCGTGATTCGGCGGCGCTTGTGATCTTCGATGCTACGCAGAGCCAGATTTCCGCTATAGCGACGCTCAAGTGGCGCGCCTGTCATTTCCGTACTGACGTACCCGTAATGATGATTGGCCGTTCGTGGGATAGCGCCGCGATGGTCGATGCCCTCGATGCAGGCGTTGATGA
>NZ_JAWRXJ010000066.1:0-390 GCF_046535095.1 Pseudomonas sp. SIMBA_041 | reverse complement strand
GGCACCCGTCGCAACCTCGAGGCATTGCGCCGAGCTGGCTGGCACCTACTCGTTTCAGCAAAGGGCACGCTGCGCACGGAAGGGATGCCCTATGCACTGGACAATGGCGCGTGGACCGCATATCAGCAGGGACAGCCATTCGATGAAGATGCCTTCCTGCGCGCGCTGGACGCCGTAGGAGAGGACGCCGAGTGGATTGTGCTGCCAGACATCGTTGAAGGCGGAGTGGCGTCCCTTGACTACTCGCTGAAGTGGATGGAACGCCTTCGCGGAATCCCGACAACTGTTCTCATCGCTGTGCAAGACGGGATGCAGATCGAGGACGTGCGCTCGCTGCTGTCACCGGTAGTTGGGATTTTTGTCGGCGGGTCGACGGCATGGAAAGAAGCA
>NZ_JAWRXJ010000610.1:0-254 GCF_046535095.1 Pseudomonas sp. SIMBA_041 | reverse complement strand
GCCGCACACGGCTAGGGCATCGCTGACCACCTGCCGGCCACCCAGGGTGTACAACGGCTTGTCCCAGACTTGATAGAACACCCGCAGCGGCTGCTCACGCCGATACTGCTGACGCAGGTGCCGCAGCCTGTCGCGCAAGGTTTGCGCATAATGCCGGCCCTGCTGGTCACGGCCGACGCGCTGGGCGATGGCTTCGATCTGATCGATCAATTGGTCAATGCTATGGGGCTCGGCGCTGAACGCGGCGATGCCCA
>NZ_JAWRXJ010000609.1:0-254 GCF_046535095.1 Pseudomonas sp. SIMBA_041 | reverse complement strand
GATCCACCACCTTTTGCTGTTCCGGCGAACGGGTCAGGCCTGGCCCCCACATATCATTCAACAGCGCCCGATCTTCATCGCTCTGCTCTTTCGGCTGGGCGGTGTAATAAACCGGGATATTGTGCTGTTTGCAGTAGTCGCGTAGTGCCGCAATATTCGCGATCACTTGCTCCATCATCGGGCAGTTCTCGCCCCAGAAGCTGACAAAATAGTCCTGCATATCATGGATTAACAACGCGGCACGTTGCGGTTCA
>NZ_JAWRXJ010000608.1:0-254 GCF_046535095.1 Pseudomonas sp. SIMBA_041 | reverse complement strand
CCTGCCCTGGGTCTCGCTGGTACTGGCGCTGACCTTCGGCTTCTATGGGCTGATCCGCAAACAGGCGCCCGTGGCAGCGTTGCCGGGCCTGGTGGTGGAAACCTGGATGCTGGTGCCCCTGGCCCTCGGCTGGCTGTTGCTGCACCCCGCCGCGATGAGCGCGCAGGGCGCGTTCTACACCAGCAGCGAAGCGTTGTGGTTGATGGCGGCAGGGCCGGTAACGCTGGTGCCGCTGGTGTGCTTCAACGCTGCCG
>NZ_JAWRXJ010000607.1:0-254 GCF_046535095.1 Pseudomonas sp. SIMBA_041 | reverse complement strand
GAAGCGTTCGATGGAGATGAAACCGTCGATCTCCTCCAGCTGGTTTTTCAGCCCGGCCGCCAGCTCCAGGTAGGCGTCGCGTTGGCCCGAAGCTGGCAGCACTTCGAAGATCACCGCGATCATTGTTCGGCCTCCCCGCGGTCGCTGAACAGCGGAATATGGCCGTTGACCGAGGCCTGGTACTGCCAGTCCAGGGCCAGTGCATCCAGGCCGGGACCCTGCAGCAGGGCGTGCAACAGGCATTGGACTATGCC
>NZ_JAWRXJ010000606.1:0-254 GCF_046535095.1 Pseudomonas sp. SIMBA_041 | reverse complement strand
CCCGGTGCGACCGCCCCAGGGCGGTCGCACCAGATACAGCAAACCAACGATGCCACCGTCGGCGCGGCCAGCGCCCTGTCGACGGCGACGCTGTTCGCCCGAAAGGAGCATCGCCATGTTTTTCAAACCTTTTTCGCTGTTGCAACGCGGCCTGAAGGCCTTGCTGGTCTGCGGCCTGTGCGCCTGCGCCAGGCTGCTCGCCCGCCTGAGCATCCGCCTCTATGTGCGGGGCCTGCTGAGCGCCGTTGAAATGC
>NZ_JAWRXJ010000605.1:0-254 GCF_046535095.1 Pseudomonas sp. SIMBA_041 | reverse complement strand
AACTGTTCGAAGCGGTGCGCGACAAATTCGGCTTCGACACGCATTTGCTGCATGACGTCCACCACCGTTTGACGCCGATCGAAGCGGCGCGCCTCGGCAAGTCGGTCGAGCCGTATCGGCTCTTCTGGATGGAAGACCCGACGCCTGCCGAAAACCAGGCCGGCTTCCGGCTGATTCGCGAGCATACGGTCACGCCGATCGCGGTCGGCGAAGTCTTCAACAGCATTTGGGATTGCAAACAGTTGATCGAGGAG
>NZ_JAWRXJ010000604.1:0-254 GCF_046535095.1 Pseudomonas sp. SIMBA_041 | reverse complement strand
CTTCATTGCTGGTCAGTAAGAAGCATTCTTCTCGTATCTGATTACATAATTGCTCGACCTTTGCCGATAGGTTATAGTATGTTTTTATTGAAAAATCAGCGAGGATAGGGCATGGCCAAACTTGTTCAGTGTAAGGATTGTGGCAACCAAATAAGCAAAAATGCGGACTCTTGCCCTAATTGTGGGGCTAAAGTTAAACGTACATCGGTTCTTACATGGATTGCCATTATATTCATAGGAATGATAATTATTTC
>NZ_JAWRXJ010000603.1:0-254 GCF_046535095.1 Pseudomonas sp. SIMBA_041 | reverse complement strand
CCCTGGGTACCAATTTCAACCTGCCCCACGACATCAGTGTGGTCTGGTCGCGCCCGATGCCGTCAGACTTCCACGCCCGGTTCAAGGCCACGGCGCGGCGTTACCGCTACGTCATCTACAACGACCCGATCCGCCCGGCACACCTGGCCGAGGAGGTGACCTGGAACCACCGCCCGCTGGATGTCGAACGCATGGCCGAAGCCGCCGCGTTCCTGCTGGGCACCCACGACTTCAGCGCCTTCCGCGCCAGCCAG
>NZ_JAWRXJ010000602.1:0-254 GCF_046535095.1 Pseudomonas sp. SIMBA_041 | reverse complement strand
CATGCAGCAGATGCAGGAAGTGGCCACCGATCGAATCGTCGTCGGTTTCGACTTCGATCCGCTTGCCGTTGTGCGAGTAGTGATACCAGTACAGCAGCATCGAGCCGAGCGAGGCCATCAGCTTGTCGGCGATATCGCGCGCGCCCGGCAGGTTGTGATCGTCTTTTTCGGGCAGCACGGTGCCCAATACGGACACGCCCGTGCGCATCACGTCCATCGGGTGGGCTGCGGCGGGAATCCATTCGAGTGCGGCC
>NZ_JAWRXJ010000601.1:0-254 GCF_046535095.1 Pseudomonas sp. SIMBA_041 | reverse complement strand
TACCTGCGAAGATCCGTGGAACTTCTCAGCGACATTCCGGACTTGCGGATCCGAAATTTGCACAGGTTGCTCAGCGCGGACGCGCCAGCCGAGACGGATACCGACTTCCTCAACGCATGCGAGCGATACACGGTTGGCGACTATGAGGCGGCGAAGGAACTGTGCGGCTATGCACTGAGCCAAACTCCAGCAGCCGCCTGGTGGTACGAACTCTCGGCAAGGCTGGGCATCGTCCCTTGCGAGACGGATGCGGA
>NZ_JAWRXJ010000600.1:0-254 GCF_046535095.1 Pseudomonas sp. SIMBA_041 | reverse complement strand
CTACGTTACGCCGTTCGTCAAGACGAACAAGAATGATCGCAACGACGCTGAAGCTATCGTCGAGGCCGCATCCCGTCCGTCCATGAACTTCGTCGCCGTGAAGTCGGTTGAACAACAGGACATGCAGGCAGCACATCGCGTGCGCGAACTTCTGGTCCAGCAACGAACGGCGATTATCAACCAGGCAAGAGGTCTCTTGGGCGAGCGTGGCCTCGCGATAGCACAGTCTCCAGCGGCCTTCAGGAAAGTGATAC
>NZ_JAWRXJ010000599.1:0-254 GCF_046535095.1 Pseudomonas sp. SIMBA_041 | reverse complement strand
CGCGCAGCTCGACACCGCAATTGCGCAGCGACTCGTTGACGCAAGCAACGAAGTGGCGTTGCGCTGCCTCGTCGGGTCGCACGTCGGCCGAAGCCAGCCCCTCAAGAAAAAGCGCAAAGCGCCGATCGGAAGCGTCATAGGCGCCCAACTGGTCGAACAGCGTTTCAGCAGGCCAGTCCTCCGGATTCCGATGGACGTGCTGCTGAATGTCCGCGCGCAACACGCTGGGCTTGCCGCCCAGCAAATTAAGCCAG
>NZ_JAWRXJ010000598.1:0-254 GCF_046535095.1 Pseudomonas sp. SIMBA_041 | reverse complement strand
GACGCGTTGAAACGACCTTAGAGGGCGCACGTCTTCAGCAGAGCCTTGGACGCGTCTTCGACGTGATAGAAGCAGCATGCAATGAGGTAAGCCTTGCACCGACTGCGCAAGTGCTCGCAGTCCACAGTGCGCCGAGCTTTGCAGCCAAGTGGTTAGGTCCTCGACTGCCTCAGTTCATGCACGACAATCCTGACGTGACTATCAGGCTCTCTTCGGGAGCCGCTCCCATCGACTTGACCCGTGCCCGAGAAGTC
>NZ_JAWRXJ010000597.1:0-255 GCF_046535095.1 Pseudomonas sp. SIMBA_041 | reverse complement strand
CCGAACAACGGCGTCTACAACAATGGCTCGACCATCACTACCACCCTCACAGGCGCTACCGGCGGTAACTTCGAGCAGCTGACGCCGAACCCGACCCCGGCGCAGACCACGATCAATGACTCGGTCGACAACACTACTGCGACCCTGACCGCCAACCCTTCGGTGACCGAAGGCGGCGTGATCACCTACACCGTGACCCTGAGCAACCCTGCCCAGACTCCGGTTACCGTGACCCTGTCGAACGGCCAGACCATC
>NZ_JAWRXJ010000596.1:0-255 GCF_046535095.1 Pseudomonas sp. SIMBA_041 | reverse complement strand
CCATATCGCCCCAAACTAAATTCAGGCCCTCTTTGAACGTGGCTTCGTACCGCTTTTTTGCACCTTGAATAATAAGACGTAAAATCATCATGTATGGACTCAGTTCCATTCGACACCTCCAATGACCCTGTTTTGCAAAACGTTAGCTGATCTTCCAAGCAATGGTTGAAGCGCATTGATTTCTGAGTTCCATCTCTTAACCAGTTCGTTTTCGACGGTTAATTCCCTGCTCGCCGCATGCAGATAAACCATCCC
>NZ_JAWRXJ010000017.1:0-55694 GCF_046535095.1 Pseudomonas sp. SIMBA_041 | reverse complement strand
TCGCTTGGAAATCTTTAACAACTTCAACCACTTGCGCTTCCGATCACTCGGTAGCGGGAGGCGAATTCTACAGCGTTCCAATACTACGTCAAGTCTCTTTTTGAACTTTCTTTCCCCGTCCGAACGCCTGTACTACAGAGGCCTTTTCAGCCCCCTCCCAAGCCGCATTGGCTGGGTAAACCAGCGACGCGACTACTCGGTCGTCCAGTCGAGATCGTCGTCCCACTCCTCATCGTCCTCAAAGTCCTCCTCATCAACCTCCTCCGCTTCCGGTTGGTTAAGGAGGAAATCCTTACGACTCTCAGTAATTGCCCGTCTTAGTTCCTCCCCCTTCACGGGGCAGTTGAGCATTTGGGCGATGCGATCGATTTTTTTCGCCACGGCTTCCTCCAACGCATCGGCTACGACCCGATAGTGCGCGCTTTCGGGCACGGATGCCAAATGGCTGACCGTCTTGCAACTCAGTTTCTGGGCATTTCCTTGAGTCGGGCCTCGACGTTTTCGTCAGGAAAGCGTTTGTGCAATGCCTTCATTAATGTATCTGCCGCCTGTACCTGACCGGCATTCTGCAGGCGCACCACCTCACGCAGTTGCTCATCCAGCGCTATTGCCGGCGCCGCTGCACGTTTAGCAATTTTCGCCTCTTCGGCCCTCTCGGCATTAATCGGCTCGCTCTGCGCGGGCGCAGCAACATCGGCCATCGGCGCCGCCGGGGCAGCCAGAGAGCGCGCAGCTTCTTTTTTGACGACCGGGGCGGATGCCTTGGGCGCCGTGACGAAGTCATAGCCCGGCGATTGCTCCGGCGTACGCTGCGCCAACGCCAGCATCAACGCGACACCCACAAGGCTGGCAAACGCAACCTGCCAGCGAGGCTTCTGGCACGCCTGAATCCAGCGCTGCCACAGGTTTGGCTTCGGCACCGGAGCTTCCTTATGGGCCACGGCAAGGATCAATGAATCCAGATGAGCCGGCGGTTCACCCGTCGCGTGCTCACGAAAGTGCTTCACCACATCATCTTCAGGTGCAGGACGGGCGTCAGTCATATCAGTACCTCCTCGGCCAGCAGCCGACGCAGTTTTTGCTGGGCGTAACGCAAACGGCTTTTGACGGTTTCCAGCGGTGCTCCAATGAGCATGGCGATCTGCGCCAGATCGAGATTGCCATGGGCACGCAGGAGGAAGACCTCACGCTGGTCAGCAGGCAGATTTTGCAGCGCCGTTTCCAAGCGCTGACTGTCGCGACTCAGGCTTAGCAGTTGCTCCGGATCGGTCGCCTCATCAATGACTGCATGAGCCTGTTCGTCATAGCTGTCGTGCAAGGGGTTGTGGACTCCGTGCTTACGCCAGTGATCGATCAGTCGATTACGGGCGATCTGGTAAAGCCACGTACGAAAGTTCGCCCGACCTTGTGGCTGACTGGTACTGCGAATCAGGCTCAGCCAAGTGTCCTGGTAAACCTCTTCGGCCAGCTCGGGTTTACCGCTGAGGCCGAGCAGGAATCGATAGAGGCCCAAACGATGGCGAGCGTACAAGATCTCGAACGCTGGCCCGTCACCTGCTCGATAACGGGCCAGCAGCGCTTCGTCGCCCGGCTCAAGAGCTGACATGTCAGTTGTTGCCTCCTTTAATAAGCGGCTCACTGTTCGAGGCCGTCGTGGTGCGCAGGCTTTGTGCTAACGCTACCAACTGCACGAACTCGGCACGCAGCCCGAATCGATCCTCTCCCCGCGCACCGCGAGCCAGTACTTGCGTGTCCTTCAAACTGAAATCACCGGTATACCGCCCATCTTTAAGCTGCTGGGAAAACGCGGCGACGGCCGCCGCAAACCTCAGGTCATCGCTGGCTTTGCCGGATTGACTGTCAGTGATGGGTCGCTCGATCAAGCGACTATTCCCACCTTCGGGCAGCTGATACCTCACTCGCAGCATCGCCAGTTCTCCGGAACTCGCGGAAACGGACGACTCAGGTTTGCCATAGCGCAAAGGCTCCAGCCATCCCTTCTCACCCTTGGGCACAATTTCATACAGCGCCGTCACCGTGTGCCCTGCACCGATCTCGCCCGCATCGACATTGTCGTTGCTGAAATCCTCGCGCTTCAACGTCCGATTTTCATACCCCAACAGTCGATACTCGCTGACCTGAGCCGGATTGAACTCCACTTGCAGCTTGACGTTCTTCGCCACGACCGCGAGCGTTGAGCCGAGCTGATCCACCAGCACCTTGCGCGCTTCACGCAGGTTGTCGATGTAGGCGTAGTTACCGTCCCCGGCGTCGGCCAGTAGCTCCATCAGGTGTTCATTGTAGTTATCCACCCCAAAACCCAGGGTCGTCAGGGAAACGCCAGTCTTGCGTTTATCCACAGCCAGTTGCTTGAGGCTATCGAAATCGCTGATGCCGATATTGAAGTCACCGTCGGTGGCCAGCAGGATGCGGTTGATTCCCTTGGGGATAAACGCCTGCTGCGCCATTTGATAGACCAGTTCGATGCCCGACGCGCCAGCGGTCGAACCGCCGGCGGTCAATTGATCGATTGCTGTACGAATTTTCGCCTTTTCGCGTCCGGAAGTTGGCTCGAGCACCACACGCGAATCGCCAGCGTAGACCACCAACGAAACACGATCCTGTTCGCGCAATTGATCAACCAGCAATTTCAGGGTGCTTTTGACCAGCGGCAGACCTTCGCGGCGGTCCATTGAACCGGACACGTCCACCAGAAACACCAGGTTCGCCGGGGCCAGTTCCGCTACCGCGCGATCAGACGCCTTGATGCCGATGCGCAGCAGGCGCGTATGCGGGTTCCAGGGTGACGATGCCACTTCAGTGGTCACGCCGAATGGCGAGCCGTCGGTGGGTAACGCATAGTCGTAGGGGAAGTAATTGACCATTTCCTCCAGGCGCACAGCGCCGTCGGGAGGCAAGCGCCCCTGATTCAGTAACCGTCGGACGTTGGCGTAAGCGCCAGTATCCACATCGGCACTGAAGGTCGAGACCGGCGCCTCGGCCACGCTGTGGATGGGGTTGTCCGCCAGCGCCTGGTATTGCTCTCGCTGTTCATCCCGATACCCCGGTGGGAATGACTCAGGTGCAACACTTGCGACCGGTGCCGGACGTGCGCTGCGCTTGGCCATCGACCTATCCGCCAGCGGCGCTTCACTGCGCACCACCCCAGCCGCCTTCATCTCGCTTTGAGCCGGTGGCGACACTTGCGCGGAATCGGGTGCGGAGGAAACGCCGCAACCGGCGATGGCCAGCAGTAACCCGGTGGTGAAACCCTGGGCGGCCGGGCGGAGGAAATGCAGAGGGAGGGACATGGGGGCTGACCTCAGGAGGAAATTGATCCATTCATCCTCTGAGACGAGCTCCCGTTCAGGTTCGGGTTAAACCGGCTGAAAATTAAACTCAGCGGTGGTAACGGCGCACCACGCTGCTGTTCCTCAGCACATGACCTTTGATTTTTTCCAGCAGTTGCTCACGCGTCAGGCCGGCAGGCAAGGCGTCTGGAGCGAGGTCCAGCGCATACAACTGAATAATGTAGTGATGGGCGCTGTCGCCAGTCGGTGGGCAGGGCCCCATGTAACCGGGGGTGCCTTTGCTGTTGGTGCCGCTGACACCTTCAAGGGCTGATTTTGCCCCGACGCCGGCAGGAATCTGGTGCGTGGTGGCCTTGATGCCGTAATGCACCCAATGATCAACACCTTGGCCCTTTTGGCCGTCCGGGTCGTGCATGACGATGGCATAACTCAGTGTTCCCGCCGGACCGGTGTTCCAGTTCAGCGCCGGTGACGCATTGTGTCCGCCACAACCCGGAGCATCGCTGGCAGCCGCCGAGGTAAACAGCCGGTCATCCGTTACACCTGGAATGTTCAGGGTGAAACGCTCCTGGGCCTGCGCCGGAAATTGCACGCAAAGGGCGACTGCAACGGCCGCCAGCCAAGGGTTCAGAGAGGTCAATCGGGTCATTCCGGAGCACCTTGTGCGGATAGGGCCGTCGTCGGCTTGCGAACTATAGCTGTACCGTTCGTGCGGTGGCAGTGGGAATTGGCTGAACCTCGCGTAAAGCGCCAAACTCTTAAATGAAAGTCTGTCTGGAGAGCCATCATGGCACTGCACCGCGTTGCGCATTTCGCCGATGTGTCCGAGAGCCGGGGCCTTGAAGTCCGGGTTGCAGACACCAAAATCGTTTTGTTGCGAGTGGGCGATCAGTTACGCGCCTATCAGGGCGAATGCCCGCATGCCGGGGCACCGTTGGCGGAAGGCGCGCTGTGCCACGGACGCTTGATCTGCCCGTGGCACAAAGCGGCGTATCGGATTGAGGACGGGGCATTGTGCGAACCGCCGGCCCTGGACAGTCTCAGGCGCTATCCGCTGGAAGTACGCGAGGGCGAGATCTGGGTCGACGACCAGCCATTAGCCGATGCGCATACACCGCCGGCAGACGACGAACGGACATTTGTCATCGTCGGGGCCGGGGCGGCCGGTACGGCGTGTGCGGCGGCGCTGCGCGAAAAGGGCTTCGGCGGCCAAGTGCTGCTGATCGACCGCGAAGTCGATGCCGGCTACGACCGCACCGTCCTGAGCAAATTTGTTATCGCCGGGGAGATGCCGCCGGAAGAAATCCCGCCGCTGAGGGACGAGGCGTTTTATCGCGAACAGCGTATCGAGCGCATCAGCGGTGAAGTCGCCAGCCTGGACTCGTCGAGCAAAACCCTGCGGCTGACTGAGGGTCGATCGTTGAGGTATGACGCCGCATTGCTTGCCACCGGCGGCAAGCCCAATCCTCTCACGCTGCCTGGCGCGGATTTGCCGCAAGTGTTCGTGTTGCGCTCAAAAGATCAGGCACGGGAGATTCTGCAGGCGGCAAAACCCGGCCAGCGCGCAGTAATCATCGGCGACAGCTTTATAGCACTGGAATCCGCGTCAGCCCTGCGTGAATACGGCTTGGAAGTGACTGTTCTGGCCCGGCATGCCATCCCCTTCGTCGCGCAATTTGGCGAAACCGTCGGCAAAGCGATTCGCGCCCTTCATGAGGCCAATGGCGTGGTGTTTCATACCGAAGGCGAAGCCTCTTATATAGAAGGCACGGAAAACGTCGAAGCGGTGTGCCTGGACAATGGTCAACGTTTGCCGGCGGACCTGGTGCTGGCCGGCATCGGCGTCACCCCCGCAACCGATCCGTTTACCGATCTGCCCAAGGAAAAAGACCGCTCGCTGAAGGTCGATGGCGCCATGCGCGTTACCGACGGGGTGTGGGCAGTCGGCGATATCGCGACCTTCCCGCTCAACGGCCAGCCTCAGCGCATCGAGCATTGGCGTCTGGCTCAACAACAGGCGCGGATCGCCGCCGCGAATATGCTGGGCGCTGACGAGCATTACCTCGACGTACCGTATTTCTGGACCTGGCACTTCGGCAAAAACTACGACTATCTTGGCCATGCCGAAGCCTGGGACGAAGTGGAGTTCAAGGGTGATCCCTACCACCCGCCCTTTATAGGCCTGTTCGGCAAGAACGGCGTAGTGGCGGCTGCGGTTGCCTGCGATGAAGAACGGGCCATGGCGCTGCTCGCCGAACGCATGAAGCAGCCGCTCTCAATGGACGAAGCGTGGCAACTGATTCGGGACATGAGTTAGCAGGCAAACACCCGACAGCAAAACGCCCGGCCTCTGCGTGCAGCAGAAGTCGGGCGTTGTTTTGAACGACTGGTTTTATTCCTGGATTTCAGCACCACCACCGATTTTGCTCATCACGAAGCCCACAAACTCTTCTACGGTCATTTTCTGGCCGTTGAATTCCACCTGATTGTTGGCGTAGTGAAATTTGCTGACGATGTTGTTGCCGTCCAGTTTGGCGAATTGCGTACCGACCGCCATGCTGCCGAACATGTCGGCCGTGGCGGTCGCCTGGTCGGCGATGAGCTTGGCGTCGGTCTGACCATCAAGCTGGCTTTGCACGGTGAACACGTCGACGAGCATTGGCTTGGACACTATTACATTGATATCCAGCAGTGCAATCAATTGTTGAGTCAGTTGATCGGGCGGCAGGTCCATGGTCGGTGGTTTGGTCAGGTCGAGCACCAGATTGGCGCGGCTTTCGCCATTGGTGGTGTTGAACGACAGGTTTTCCAACGCCACCTGCGGGCCGGCAGCCAGCAGTTTTTCAAGGCCTGTTTTGACCTGCGCCTCTTCGGCCGGGGTCAGGACCAGTTCTGGAGACGGCTGACCGGCCGCAGCGGCCTCGGCGGCGGCTTTCTCGTAAGGCTGCAGTTTGGTCTGGTAGACCTGCATCAGCGACATGGTCGCCGGGATATCGAGGTTCTTCAGGCTCATGGCCATTTGCGCGGAACCGACCGCCTTGCCGTTCACCGACACTTCACCCACTTTGTAATCGGCACGCCCCGAAGCGCTGGTGCCCGATTCCTCGGTCAGGTTTTTCATTTCAAATTTCTTCAGGCCCAGCACCGATTGCTTGGGACCGAAGGTGGATTTGCTGTCGCTCAGCTCGAGGGTGTTCTCGCCGGTGTAAAAACCGTAAGTGCTTTTTACCAGGTTACTGGCCATGGTCAGGCCATTGAGCTCGACCTTCACCGGGGTCTGATCTTCAGCCACGGTGGTCAGCGTCAGGCTGTCCATGTAGCCGTTGGCCTTGATCTTCTGGGCCTGGGCGCTGGCGGCGACTTCGAGGTTCAAACCGGAGAATTTCAGGTTGGACTTGTCATCCAGCGCGACATCCAGTGGCAGGAATTCGAGGGTGCCATTGGTGGCGTTGTCGTAACCGATGTTGACCACGCCGGTGAGCGGGGATTTGTCTTTGGCGGCAGCAAACCATTTCTCGGTGAGCGGGGTGCGTTCCAGTTCGTAGTGACTGGTGGCCATGACCGGCAACCACTTCAACGAGACCAGACGCGAGAACGGCAGCGGGCCATGTTCGATGTGGTCGACAAAGAGCAACTCAATCGGGGCTTCACCAAACATCTCGCCTTCGCCCTTGAGGCGGTAGTGCGCGGTGCTGCTGAACACATGACGCTCAAGCGACACCAGCTCCAGCGAGGCCGTGCCATTGGAACCGACCAGCGCAGCCTTCAGCTCTTTGTTGGCGTCGGCGATCGAGGTGTTCAACACGCCTTCGATTTTGGTCCCGGTGTACCAGGCTCCACCCGCGCTGATTGCACCGATGGCTACGACGATTCCAAGAAGCACGCCTGCTGATTTATTCATGAATGACCCAGTCAATGTCCGTTGTTTGAAGGTGTCGTCGTCTTCCCTGAACCCTTGAGGGGGTTGCGGCTCGACTCCGCTAAAAGTGGGGTGGAGATTAGCACTAGGCGCATCGGGCGGCCCAATGTTTAAAGGTTAAAGAGTGTCTATGGACTACTCGGGACGGTTGAGAGTTTCGGCGGATATGAAATCGCCATCGCGAGCAGGCTCACTCCTACAAAGGTTATGTGTCGTTCACAGAACCCTTGTAGGAGTGAGCCTGCTCGCGATGGCGTCATCCCAGCCAACACACATCAGGAATATTGCACTTCCATCTCATCCAGCTGATGATCAAAGCTCTTGAGCCGCGCCGTCCACGTATACACCAGCACCTCAAAGTCGCGGTTGATCACCGCCCCGCCGGTCACCTCCGAGCGCGGATCACAGACGTCGAGTTGATAGCGTTCCCGCGCCATCTTGGTGGCGACATCCGACAGCTCGCGGGCATTGTTGAGCCAGTGCCAGCCGTCCTCGGACACCTGTTTATCCAACGCCAGGCATTGCTTCTTCAAGGTTTCGAGGCTTTTTTCCAGCGGTGTGCCAGTGAGTTCGCCCATGACTTCCTGGAACGTGCGCCCCGGTTGCCAGTAGCTGCCCCAGAAATATTGGTCAAACACCGTTTCGACACGACGCAGCGCCACCTTGGTATCCCAGATCAGCACCAGGGTCTTGCCTTGTTCGAATTGTCTTTTTTTGATGCGCTGACCCTGGACGGAAGCCCAGGCCACCACCACGATCGCCATCACGGCGATGAGCGCGGTGGCGCTGTCGAGAAACACCAGCGCCTTGTCGATCTGGTGGGCCAGCATGATGCCGTAGAAATAGGTGGCCGACAGCAAAACCAATGCTGCAATAGCGCACCAAAAGCCAGGAGCATAAGGGTTTTTCATTATTTTTAATCCCCATGACCAACGCGAGCTTGATCGATGAAGTCGACTCGCGACTCCATCAAATCAAAGCATAGCAACGGCCTCAGGGTTTGCTGGCGTTCGTGCCTTGCGTTCGTCCGCTTTCCCAGCCGCCGCCCAAGGCGAGGAACAAATCGATCTGGCTGGCGGCCACCTGGGTGTTGGCAGCGGCGAGTTGCGCAGTGACGTCCGTGTAGGTGCGGGTCGCTTGCAGGTCCGCCAGGAATGATTCGCGCCCGGCCTGGAAGAAACGATGCGTCTGGTCCGCTGCCAGTCTTGCCGATTGCTCGGCGTCTGCCAGGGCGTCACGACGTTGCAACAACGCAGCGTACTGGGCCAGGCTGGTCTGGGTTTCGCGAATGGCGTTGAGCACCACCCCATCGAAATGCGCCAGCGTCGCCTGAGTCACCGCTTCGGCTTCGCGGATGCGTGCCCGGGCGCCGTTGGTCGGCACGTTCCAGGTCAGCGACGGACCGAAGCCCCAACGGTTGGTGGACGGGTCGCCGAGATCGTCGAGGATACCGACGGTGCCGATGGTCGCGCCAATGCTGATGTTCGGGTACAGCTCACCCGTGGCGACGCCAATCCCGGCCGTCGCAGTCGCCAGCCGGCGCTCGGCCTGCCGCACATCGGGACGACGCTTGAGCAATGCGGCGCCATCGCCCACCGGAATCAATTGCGCGATTTTCGGCAGCTCGTGGCAGGTGGCGGTGCCGGCCGGCAGTTGATCCACTGGCTTGGCCAGCAACATCGACAGGCGATACAGCCCGGCCTGACGCGAGGCCTCATAGCGCGGCATGTCGGCGCGCAGGGATTTGAACTGGGTTTGCGAACGGGTGACCTGGGTTTCGTCGCCACGGCCGGCATCGCGCAGGCGCTGGATCAGCGTGGTGCTCTGGGCCTGCAGGTCGAGGGAGTGCTGGGCAATCTCCCGCTCCTCATTGGCCGCGCACACCTGGGTGTAGGCTCGGACCACGTCGGCCACCACGGTGATGCGAGCCGTATCGGCAGCTGCCTGCGTCGCATCGGCGTTGGCCTTGGCCGCTTCGATGCCGCGCTGCAACGTGCCGAACAGATCGAACTGGTACGACGCGCTGATGCCGATATCACCGACGTTGGCCACCGGCACTTTTTCCGGAATCAGGAACGCTTGGCCAGACTCCTGCAATCGCTGGGCGCCCATCTTCACACCGCCGCTCCAGCCACCCGCCGCTTCTGCCTCATCGACCTGAGCACGGGAGCGCGACAGACTGGCCGCCGCAACGCGCAAATCGGTATTGGACGCCATGGCCTGTTGTACCAACTGGTCGAGTCGCGGGTCCTTGTACAGGCGCCACCAATCGGCCGGCACCGGCGCGGACACCACCGTTTTGCCGTCGACCGCCAGATCGCCCTGCAAATCGGGTCGATGGACAGCCGCTTCGTCGGGCAAATGGTAATCCGGGCCAACGACCTGACACGCCGATAGCAGCAAACCTAATCCGGCAACCGCCAAACCCGACGCCTTGCTCATTTCGCCGGCTCCTGCGGTTGATCGTCGATGATCGACACGGTCGCAGTCCGCCCGGCGATCATGCGGAAGTCCGCCGGCACATCGTCAAAGACAATACGCACCGGAATCCGCTGTGCCAGGCGCACCCAGCTGAATGCCGGGTTGACGTTGGGCAGCAGGTTGTTGCCGATGGTGCGGTCGCGGTCTTCGATGCCGGCGACGATGCTTTCCACATGACCACGCAGCCGCGCGCGGTCGCCGATCACGCGGATGTCGACGCTTTGGCCGACATGAATGCCGTTCAGTTTGGTTTCTTCGAAATAGCCGTCGATGTGGAATGAATTGCTGTCGACCACCGACAACACAGGTCGCCCGGCGGTGACGAATTCCTGGGCCCGCGGTGCACGGTCGTTGACATAGCCGTCGACCGGGCTGCGGATGGTCGAGCGGTCGAGGTTCAGTTGAGCGCTGTCCACCGCCACTTGGGCTTCCATCAACCCCACTTCGGCGCGAGCCACCCGGGACTGACTTTCTTCCAGTTGCTCGCCCGGCACCAGATTGCCCAGGCCACGGTTACGCTTGGCCTCGCGTTGCGCCTGAGCCAGGGTTTCCTGACGGTCGGCGACTGTCGCTTTAGCTTGGCGCAGGGCCAGTTTGAAACGGTCCTGATCGATGCTGAACAACACCTGCCCGCGTTTCACCAACTGGTTGTCGCGCACGTCCACTTGCTGAATCAGCCCGGACACGTCCGGGGCGATTTGCACGATGTCGGCACGGATATGCCCGTCGCGGGTCCACGGCGCAAACATGTAGTACATCACCATGCGCCAGACCACGACGACGGCGAAGGTCACGATCAACAGGGTCAGCACCACGCGCCCCAGGGTCAAAAAAGGTTTTTTCATGTCATCAGGTATCGACTGAGTGAGTCCACGGCGCCGAGCAGCAAAGCGTAGAGAGCCACGTTGAACAATGCCCGGTGCCAGACCAGACGGTAAAAGTGCAGGCGCATCAGCAACCCGTGCACCAGCAGGTACAACACATACGTAATGCCCATCAGTACCAGCAGCGTGGGCAGAAACACCCCGCTGATGTCCACATCACCGATCATAAAGGCGCTCCATCGATGCCATGGGGCAGCGGTTCTTCGAGTTCGCCCACGCTTACGAATTCCACGCCCGGCAACAACGCCAGGCGCAGGCCGCTCAGGGCATGCAACAAATTCAGACGGGCATCCTCATCACAATTCGTGTCCAGTGCCCGGCGGGCGCGGTCGAGGGTCATCAGCAACGGGCCGGGGGCCGGCAGACGCTCATCCGCCTTCAGGCAGGCCTTGAAATACTCACCGACTTCCGCCACCACCTGATGCAGCAGCGCTCGCGGTACACCGTCCACTCGCGGCGTGTAAGCCAGCAGATCGAGCACGTTCAGCGCCACACGCACCTCACGCAACGCAATGCCGGTGTCCTGGCCAGTCATGGCCAGACGCGGCAAGTGCTGCATCAGACGATCGAGCACGTGTACGCCCAATTGCCGGTGTTCGGCCAGGTTCGCCGGTTTGCTGAGATTGACGATGTCGCGCCAACTGAAGCGGGTTAACCGCTTGGCCGCCAGCTCCGCACCGAACGGCCGGGCGATCAGGGTCCAGATGAAGGCAAACAATAGCCCGATGGGGCCGGCCAGGTTGGAGTTGGCGAAACTGAGGAAGTCCGCATCGTAGGCGCCCTGAATGCTGATAAACGACGAGGTGTTGACGAGGGTCAGGAGCATGCCCAGGTAAAATTGCGGCTTGACCGTCAGGGTGCCGATGCAGATAAACGGCACGGCAAACGCCAACACCAGCATCGGGAAATCGTGCAGGTTGGGCAGCACCAGAAACAGGTAAAGGCTGGCCAGCACCACCGACATCGCGGTCCAGAAGAAGAATCGGTAAATCTGCGGTGCCGGGTCATCCATCGAGGCGAAAAAGCTGCACGACACGGCGGCCAGAATCACTGCCGAGCCGCCATCGGTCCAGCCAAGCAGAATCCACAGCACCGAGGCAACGATGATCGCGGTGACCGTCGAGGCCGCCGAGTAGAGCATCAACCCACGGTCGAGAAACGGTGACAGGCGACCGAGGCGCCAGTGGCGATACACGGCGCGCCAGCTGTCCGGGCTTTCGCACTGGATGGCGTATTGCAGGCTGCGGCAGTCTTGCCACACATCAATCCACTCGCCGAGGCGATACAACGCATTGGAGAACAGCAGCTGTTTGCGATCGTTAAGCGCTTCGGCGGACGGTTGCAGGGCTTCAAGCTGTTCTTTCAGCGCCTGCCAGCGCGCGAGGTCGGCGTCTTTGTGATTGAGCCATTCGGTCGCAGCGGCCAGCAACGGTGCGAACTTCTCCACCAGCTCGGGCGTACGCCGCTCAAGGGCATACAGCGCGTCGTCGAGGGCGTCGATCACCGGCAACAGGTGAATCATGCGCCCACGCAATTCCTTGGTGTTGCGCACGGTTTGCCGATGCGCACCCTCGTGCGGCAACTGGCCGATCATTAATTCCAGGGTATTGAAGGTCGTGACCATGGCGGAGCGCAGCGCACTGACTTCGTCCGGCTGCACCTGGCGGCTGAGGAAACGCAGGCTGTACGTCGAGGCATCGGCAAACCATTTGCTCACCGAGTCGTTGAACACCGGCGCCAGCCGCCGCGGCCAGAACATGGCGCCGACCACCGCTGCCACGGCGATGCCGAGGAAGATTTCTTCCGTCCGCGCTTCTGCCACATCCCAGACGCCTAACGGGTTGTTCACCACTGGCAAGGCGATCAGCGGCAAGGTGTAACCGGCGAGCATCAAGGCGTAGTTGTTGGCGGTGCGCAGGTGCAAGGACAGGAACAACAGCGTCCCGGTCCACAGCGCAATAACCACCACCAAAACGTAGGGACTCTGGACAAACATCGGCACAAAAAGCACCGCGGCCGCCGCGCCGAAAAAGGTACCGATGGCACGGTACAGCGCCTTCGAACTGGTAGGACCGACAAAGGGGCTGGACACGATGTAGACCGTGGCCATCGCCCAATACGGACGCGGCATTTGCATGAGCAGGGCGATGTACAACGCGATCATCGAGGCGGCAAAAGTACGCACACCGTAGAACCAGTCTCGCGCCGCGGGCATACCGCTGAAAAATCCGCTCAAGGGTTGACCACCGACGGCGAATTCGCCGCTTCAAAGGCTTTCAGTACCCGAAGCGTAGCTTCCAGATCGCTTTGGTCGATGCCTTCAAGCACTTCATGGCGCAATCGCACCAGCTCGATTTCGACGGCCTGCACCAATTCGCGACCGGTGGCGGTCAGGCTTAGGCACTTGGCGCGCCGGTCATGGGCATCTTCGGTGCGGCAGACGTAGCCCGAATGACACAACTGATCGAGCAAACGCACCAGGGACGGACTCTCCATCCCCGCCGCCTGCGCCACCGTCACCTGCCGCACGCCCTCGCCCAAGCGCCCGATCATCAACAACGGGACGGCGCAGGCTTCGGAGATTCCATAGTTGACCAGCGTGGTCTGGCAGATCTTCCGCCAATGCCTGGCGGCCACCACCATGGAGCTGCTGATGTTCATCTGGAGAGCGTCGAGGTTTTTCGGCACGAGGGGAAATACACACTGTTAGTTTGCTAACTATCAATATCGCATTTGGGGGGAAAGGTGGTCAAGTTTTGAAACAATTCACCTGCGGATTGAACACTTCTACAGAGCATCAAGGCTCACAGGCACGGAGTCTTCACCACTGCGGGCAAGAACAAGCACCGCCAAATCGAAATCATCCAGACGCTCCAGCATCGCGCCATACAAATCTGCCGAAATCGGATACGCCTGGATTCTGTTGTTCTCTAGAACTGCGATTGGCTCCTGTTGCGCCTCCCGTACCCCATCACCTGCGTTCTGAGCAAACACGGAGATGCCGATGACCTTTTCTGCCAACAACCGCTGCATGAGCTGATCTCTTCATAGAATCTGTTTTCATGAAATTACTTCAGCCAGGCCCATAACCTTCAAAAAACCTGTGACGAGTTTTTTCAATTGCTTCTACAGCCCCCGCCCCTTCCTCAACAACACATCCAACTGATCCACCACCTCCGCCCAATCCGCATCCTCCAAAATATCGTTACGCAAAAAATCCGCCTGGCTCTCGCTCCAGAAAAACGCATCGGCAAGGTGCAGTTCGGGCTTGAGCGGTGAGTGGGTGGTGATGAATTTATCGATGCTCTCGGCGTCATCCTCCAGGCCGAGTTGCTTGAACAGGTTGGGCAGGGTGTGGGTTGGGGATTCCATGTCGGGCTCCTTGAGAAATGAAAAATCAATCGCGAGCAGGCTCGCTCCCACCTAAAAACCCGGTCAAAGGTGGGAGATAGCTTGCTCGCGATGGCGGTGGTACTGACAACACAACACTCACTGACTCAATTCCCGCACCTCGGCATGCGGCACCATTTTCAAGAATTGCGGCATGTCCATGTGCAGCAAATTGATGTGATTGCCAGCTTCCAGATAGATGTCTTTCTGCCGGGTTACCAACGGGTCAATGACCACATCCAGCCCATAGGCCTCACCCAGCGCCGGCACGGCACCGCGTTCGCAATCATCGAACAGGTGCGGCAGATTGCTTTCCCGCGAGACCTGCCATTCACCGCTGCTGCGGACTTTGCTCAGGTCCAGGTGACGGCTGGCAGGCAACACGGCCATCAGGTAGTGGCCGTGGTGATCGTCGAGGATGACCGACTTGGCCACCCGCTCGGCAGGAACACCCGCGAGCCGCGCCGTTTCCAGGCTACTGGCCGAATGGGGATGGGTGACGATGTCATATTCGCAGTGTGCCGTTTCCAGGCTTCGCTGCACGGTTCTTGCCATACGCATGATGCACCTCGGTGTCCGCAACAGTGACGAGCGGACGATGGTTGACGCGTTTCTTCGTACTGAAAGTCTAGGCCTGATGATGCATTTCGGCGGGAAATCCGCCCATCGGACGCCACCGTAAAGTGAGCAGAATTCAGAGATGCCAAGGCTCAACTAAACTGTATACAGAGCCACCTGATGACTCTCGCGGAGGGTCACGTGAAGATTCGTTGCTGTGCCGTTGCACTGCTGTTGGCGATGAGCGGATCGGTGTTCGCCGCCGATACCGTTGTGCTGCTGATGCCAAATCCCATCGGGATCTGGTTGATCACCTTCGGCATCGCCTTTCTGATCGCCGAGGCCGCGTTGCCCAACTATGGCGTGATCGGTTTGGGCGGCATTGTGATGTTCGTGATCGGTGCAGTGATTCTGACCAACACCGAAATACCTGTTCCCTTGATCATCGGCCTGGGGCTGGTGAGTGCCCTGCTCCTGATTTTCCTGCTGATCCGCGCCCTGAAAACCCGACCGCGGCGCAACGTCACTGGCGATGCAGAGCTGCTGGGCAGCGTGACGCCGGTCCTGTCGTTGCTGCCCGACAACGCCTGCAACGGCTGGGTGCATCTGCAAGGGGAGCGCTGGCAGGTTTCAAGCCCGACACCGCTGCAGCCGGGGCAACACGTCCTGGTGGTGGCGCGAAAAGGATTACTGTTGCAAGTGGCCGCGGCTGACGCGGTGCCGGTGGGAGAATAAACATGGGCCTGCAAGTAGGTTTCGCCGCGCTGCTGCTACTGCTGATTGCACTGGCGGGGTCGACCTTCCGCATCCTGCGCGAATACGAGCGCGGCGTGGTGTTCCAGCTCGGACGCTTCTGGCAGGTCAAGGGTCCCGGCTTGATCCTGCTGATCCCGGTGGTCCAGCAAATGGTCCGTGTCGACCTGCGAACCATCGTCCTCGACGTTCCCCCACAAGACGTCATCACCCGCGACAACGTCTCGGTCAAGGTCAACGCGGTGCTGTATTTCCGTGTGCTCGATCCACAGAAAGCGATTATCCAGGTCGAAGACTTTCTGGCGGCCACCAGCCAATTGGCCCAGACCACTCTGCGAGCGGTGCTGGGTAAACATGAGCTCGATGAACTGCTGGCCGAGCGCGAACGGCTGAACATCGACATCCAGCAAGTGCTCGACGCCCAGACCGACGCCTGGGGCATCAAGGTTGCCAACGTCGAGATCAAACATGTGGACCTCAATGAGTCGATGGTCCGTGCCATCGCCAAACAGGCCGAAGCCGAACGGGAGCGCCGGGCCAAGGTGATCCACGCCGAGGGTGAATTGCAGGCCTCGGAAAAACTCATGCAGGCCGCTGAAATGCTCGGCCGTCAGCCTGGGGCCATGCAGTTGCGTTACATGCAGACGCTGAGTTCGATTGCCGGGGACAAGAGCTCGACCATTGTCTTCCCGCTGCCGATTGAACTGCTCAAGGGGATGGCGGATTTGTCGTCAAAGCCTTAATACCAAGACTTTCAATGCAGCACAAACAAGCGCGCATTAGCCCCGCCCGCCTGCGTAATACCGGCGTTCTTCCAGCCCACGGGCAGCGGTGCGAACTCGTCCGGCACACCGACGGTGCCGATCAGCCACACCCGACCGGTGCCCTTGGGCAAGTTGTCGAGGCGGTCCAGATAAATGTCCTGGGTGACCAGCGTGCCAAATCCATAGCCATTGGGTCGGCCCGACCCGCCGTTGGCTAACGGTGGGGTGTACAGCAACGGTTTAGCGTCGGTGCGATTGTAATAAACATAGGCGAGGTACCAGAGCATATCGCTGGTGACGATCTGGTCGCCCGCAACGAAGTGCTGGTTAACGTAGTCGACCATCACATTGATTTGATCGTGGGTATCGACCGTAGCGTTGTTTTTCAAGCCGACCAGTTCGACGCCGACAAACAACACCAGCACTGCCAGCGCCAGCATTCGAAAGCCTGAATACAGGCGATCAACAGCCAGCGCGACAATCATCGGCAACCCCAGTGCATAGGCCGTCAGGTAACGCTCAATGAACACCGGCGAGATAAACGACACGGCGAACACCAACAGCATTGGCAACGCCGTGTAGATCACCAGCAGGATACTGCCGCGAATGACGCTACGATCCCGCGCCAATGCCACGCCGGCAATGGCCAGCAACGCCAGCGGCAGCGCGATAAAAATCAGCGTCGGCAAGTTTTCGCCATCGTCCTGGGTCAGCAACGACCAGATCATCGACGG
Source organism: Pseudomonas sp. SIMBA_041 (assembly GCF_046535095.1). Taxonomy (NCBI): domain Bacteria; kingdom Pseudomonadati; phylum Pseudomonadota; class Gammaproteobacteria; order Pseudomonadales; family Pseudomonadaceae; genus Pseudomonas; species Pseudomonas sp. SIMBA_041. The sequence continues at coordinate 38,900 of NZ_JAWRXJ010000017.1, read as the reverse complement.
CAACGAGCCGAACGTGACCGGCAACTCCCACCCCACATCACCATTGGCTTTGAGCAGGTCCATGTGCTGGATCAGATCAATCAGGTTGGGTACCCATGGCAGGTAGATCAGCACGATTGCCACGTTCGCCAACCACCAGCCGGGGCGTTGAATAGTGCGCACGCGATACGCTGGCAGCACACGAATCAGCCCCAGGTACAGCCAGTGGCACACCACGCACAGGGCGGTGAAATAATGGGTGTAGAACGCCGCACTCATCAGCAGCACATACGCCACCAGATAGCGTGTACGCCGGGGATGCCTGATCCAGTAGACCAGCGCAATCGTCGCGCCGATCAGCCACAGGCCCAGCAGCGAGTACATCCGCACTTCCTGGCTATAACGCACCGCCGTCGGCAGCAGCGCCAGGAGAAAACCAGCCAATAACGCAGCGCGCCGGGTGGCGATCAAGTCCATCAACCAGACGCCGAGCCACACCGTAATGATCCCGGGCAGAGCGCTGAGACAGCGAATCGAAAAAATGCCGTCGCCGAACACTTCGATCCAGCCATGCAGCAGCATGAAATACAGCGGCGGGTGCACGTCATGGGCAGCGTGCACCCATATTTCGGCCAATGAGTAGTGGCTCATCAGCAGGCTCGACCCTTCGTCGCCCCAAATGGCCGCCGCCGTCAGGTCGTAGAAACGTACCAAGGCTGCCAACGCCAGAATCGGCAACAGCCGGTGCTCCTGCGCCCACCGCAACCAACGCTGAACCACCGCCCAGCCGCCAGGCACCGCGTGCGGATCCTGGGTACCGCCAAGCGAAGTTTCTCTGCGCGCTTCCATTGCCTCCCCCTGCAACCGGCCCGACATCACGAAGCCTATGGATCACTTTAAGGCGGCGCAGGTTCTTCGTCGATGCTGGCTTTGCGACCAGTGACGTTGCCGACCTTATCTCCCAGATGGATGAGTAGAGGCTAAAACACGCGGCGGAGCATCAAGCGGAGAATGGTTACTCGATAGAAATGTGCTGTTTCAAAAAACCAGATACTTCTCAGCAGGCACCATGTTCCCTCTCCATTGCCTCTCGGTATCAAATCCCACAGGATTCTGGGAATCTACATGCGGTCGTTACTGAGAAGACCTGTAGACAACTTTCACTTTTGCAAAGATGCAGCACTTTGAACTTCATCTCGTAGCAAACGCTCATAGATTTAGTCGATAAGACCTTGACCAACGACCAACCGACTGCTCAAAACTGGCTCGCCGCTGCAAGTCGAGTAGAGCGATGGATCAATCAACGGGTTGACGTCCGTGCCCCACCCGACTTACGATCCCCCCACTGAACCCCGTACGCAGAGATTAAATTCTCTGGCAGTTGGAGGTGAGAAAACCGGCTTAGGCCGGTTTTTTCGTTTCTGAGGTATGAGCTTTTGCGAACTGCTTTCTTTGTTGATGGCTACAACGTGTTCTATGGGTTACTCGCTGGCACGCCCTACAAATGGCTTAATCTCAAAGGCTTGCTAGCCCATGTCGCGCACATCGAGAATCCGCAGAGCTCAATTATCTCTGTTGATTACTTCACTTCATCCGTCAAACCAGAACTTGCTACTCGCGGCCGAACCTCTAAAGAAGCTCAAGACACTTACGTACGAGCGTTAAAAACGACCAACGTTGCCGTTCACTATGGTCGCCATAAGCTTGAGCCTGCTAAAGCCCCACGTTTCATTGACAGAAAAACCGGGGCATCGCGCCAAGACAAAGTCGACATCTGGAAACTTGAAGAGAAAGAAACAGATGTTCACATCGGAATCAGCATGTATCGCACGGCAGCAAGACAGTCCAAACTTCATTTCAATGAGCCTATCGAACAACTTGTATTAGTATCCAGCGACACAGACATGACTCCAGCTCTCAGAGCAATTCGAGAAGATTTCCCTGACATGAAAGTCGGTGTCATTCTTCCCCACCGGGCTGAGTTAAACCGTCCTTCTCCAGGTTCTTTGAAAGAACACTCCCACTGGATGCGACGAGTCGTCACCGCAGAAGAGCTGCGGACACATCAATTTCCAAACAGGGTACCAACGCACAAGGCGCCCGCCATCAAACCGGATTATTGGTAACGACATTTACCAGCGGATACACCGACTCCCATCCCCCACCCAACGCCTTGTACAACCCGACCATCGCCAGCGAAACCCCGGTCGAACTCTCCACAAACTGCTCCTGCGTCGCCAGCAATGCGCTTTGCACCGTCAGCACATTAACGAAGTCCACCACGCCTTCCGTGTATTGCTGCTGCGCAGTGCGCAGGGCGATCTGGTTTTGGCGGACGGCTTCGGCGAGGCTGTCGCGGCGCAGTTGGCTGGCGTTGTAGGCGGCCAGTTGATCGTCGATTTCATGCCAGGCGCGCAGCACGGTTTGCTGATAGGCGATGGCCGCTTCCTGTTGCTGGGCTTCGCGCAGGTTCAGCACACCGCGCAGGCGACCGCCGTCAAACAGCGGCAGGCTGAATTGCGGGCCGATGCCGAATGAACGCGAGCCCCACGAACCAAAATCGCTGAGCTGCATGGCTTGCGAACCCAGGTTGCCCGACAAGGTGATCCGCGGGTAGAAGTCACCCTTGGCCACGCCGATGTTCGCGGTGGCAGCGTGCAGTTGCGCTTCAGCCTGGCGAATATCCGGACGGCGTTCAGCCAGCTGCGACGGCAAGCCGATCGCGACCTGGCGCGGGGTTTGCGGCACCGGCCCATCTGTGGATAACTCGGCGTGCAGCGCTTGCGGCGGTTCGCCCATCAACAGGCTCAACGCGTTGATCAGTTGCGACTGCCGCTGCTCCAGCGCGGGCAGGCGCGATTCGATGGCGGCAACTTGGGCGGCAGCCTCGGCGACATCCAGGTCAGTGGCAACGCCGTCGGCCAGACGCAGTTGCGAAAGTTTCAAACTGTGGCGGGCGACATCGAGGTTTTGCTCGGTAACAGCCCGAGTGCTTTGCACGCCGCGCAGCTGAATGTAGTCCTGAGCGGTTTCCGCGAGCACCGACAGCAGCACGCCGCGACGATCGTTTTCCGCGACTTCCAGCGTGGCGTCGGCGGCTTCGGTTTCGCGGCGTACACGCCCCCAGAAATCCAGTTCCCAGGAGGCGGAGAAGCCGGTGTCCCACAGGTTGAATGCCGAATCACCGTTGTGCCCCGAGGGATCGTTCAAGCCTTCGCCGCTGTTGCGTTTGCGCCCATAGCTGCCCGTCGCGGCCGTGTTGGGGTAACGGTTGGCGGTGATCACCTGGCGCGCGGCACGGCTTTGCTGCAAGCGGCTGCTGGCGAGTTTCAGGTCGAGGTTGTCGGTCAGGGCGCGCTGGGTCAGGGCGGAGAGTTTTGGGTCGTTGAAGACTTCCCACCAGCGTTCGTTCATGTCGGCGGTGACCGCTTCACCGGCGGCGGGTTTGGCCGGTTTTGACCATTCGGTGATTTGTCGGGCTTGAGGTTTGTGGAAGTCGGGGCCGACGGTGCAGGCTGACAGGCTCATGATCAGCAAGGCGCAAAAGGTCAGTTGAGGCCACCGCTCAACAAAAATCTTCATCGCTGAGCCACCTCATGCGACACGGCACTCGCCGTATCAATACTCGCCTCCACCGACATCCCCACGCGCAGCCGCGAGGCCAATGCCTGCCCAGGTTCGAGGACGATTTTCACCGGGATCCGCTGCACAACCTTGGTGAAGTTACCCGTGGCGTTGTCCGGCTTGATCGAAGCAAACGTCACGCCCGTCGCCGGGGCGATGCTCTCGACGCGACCGTTCAGCGCCTCCCCGCCGAGGCTATCAACCCGCACCTGCACACCCTGCCCTGGCTGAACGTTAGTCAGTTGAGTCTCTTGAAAATTGGCCACCACGTAAGCCTGCGCCAGCGGCACTACCGCCAGAATCTTGCTACCCGGTGTCACATAAGCGCCGACTCGCACGGCGCGCTCGCCGACCATGCCGTCCTGCGGCGCGACAATGCGCGTGTAAGACAACTCATAGCTGGCGATTTCCAGCGCGGCTTGCGCCCGTTTCAGTCCGCCTTCCGCCGCATCGCGCTGGGCCGTCAGGATGTCCACTTGCTTGCGCTCCGCCGCCAGCACCGCCATCGCGTTGGCCAACCGCGCATTGGCCTGATCGATGCGCGTGCGCGCTTGCTGAGCATTCTGCACCGTGCCGGCCCCAACACCGGCCAAGTGGTCGTAGCGGTTCAACTCATGCTCGGCGAACGCCATTTCAGCCTTGGCCGAGACTACCGAGGCTTGAGCCTGAGCGATCACTGAGGCCTGGCGCTCAAGGGTTGCGCGGGCATTTTGCAGTTGCGCCCTGGCCACCAGGGTTTCGGCGTCCGCCGCCTGAGCCGCAGCGCGCAGATCACGATCATCGATCAGTGCCAGCAACTGCCCGGTCTTGACCTGCTGGTTGTCTTCCACCAGCACCTCCTTGATAAACCCGGCCACGCGCGGGACCACCAGCGTGAAGTCCGCCGAGACAAACGCGTCATTGGTTTTTTGCTGCGTACGCGGACCGAAAAGGCCGGGCGTCAGCAGGCAAATCAGCACACTGACCGCCACTACTACGGCGACACCGACAGCTATCTTTTGCTTGGTTTGAGTCGTCATAAAAACCTTCTGTTTCAGTAAAGCGTTCAAGTCGGCGCGCGCGGTGGATACATCCGCGTCGGCAGCCAGAAAATCAGCAGGATCAACGCCAACGCGACGCCCGCCATGCACAGGTAAAGATCGGAAGAAGTCAGCACCACGGCTTGCTCGTGCAGGCGATGGGCGAGGCCCGCGCTGTCGCGTTCGGCCAGGGGCGAGTTGCCGAGGTTGTCCACCAGCATCGTCGAGTGAAAATGCAGCCTGGTGGTGGTCAATGCCTCGATGACGCCGGTCGCAATTACCGCTGACAGACCTTTCACCGTGTTGAACCAGGCCGAGGCGAACGGCCCTTCCATCGGCAAGATGCTGCCGGTCGACAGCATCAACAGCGGCAGGACGGCCATGGGCTGACCGAATATTTGCAGCAGTTGCAGCGCGTAGAAATCGTCGCGAATCCATGCTGACGTCAGCTGCGAACCACCGACGCACGACAGCGCCAACAGGCTCAAACCCGCGCCCAACACCCAGCGACAATCGACCCATCGCAGGTTGCACAACGCCGCCACCAACGGCAGCGCAATCAACTGCGGCAACGCCGCCAACAGCGTGATCGGCGCCGTCTGCACGGGCCGGTAACCCTGCACCTGAGCGAGGTAAGAGGACGGAATGATGATCACCGCCAGCAGTATCACCAGCACCCCGGCCAAGGTGAGCAAAGCAAACGAGAGGTTGCGGATGCCAAGCATCTGCATCTTGAAAAACGGTATCGGCTGCGACCATTCATTGATCAAAAACAGCACCAGCAACAGCAGCCCACCACCGAGCAATCCACAGATCAGGCTCGACTCGAACCAGTCCAGCCGATTGCCCTGCAAGATGCCGATCACCAGCATGCAGATCGCCGGAAAACCCAGCAGCAGTCCGCGCCAGTTGAAGTGCTTGAAGCGCTCCAGACGTAGCGGGTCCTGGGGCAAACCATAGGCCACCGCGCCCAGCGCCAGCAGACACGGCACGATGATCTGCCAAAACGTCCACTGCCAACCGACATACTCGGTCCACAACCCGGCCAGTGGTGTACCGAGACCGGGGCCGAACGTGGCGGTCAGCGCATAACCGGCCAGGCCATAGAGCTTCACATTGGCCGGCAGGAACCGCAGTGCGACGGTCATCAGCATCGGTGGCAATGCACCGCCGGCCAGGCCCTGCAACGTGCGCATGACCAGCAGGCTTTCGTAGTTCGGGGCGAATGGACACAACAGGCCCAACACCGTGAAGACGCTGATGGCGCACAGGGTGAATCGCCGCAGGGAGAACGTCACCGCACACCACGGCGCAAACGCCATGGCCGCCACCGAGGTCGCGGTGTAACTGGCGACCAGCCAGGTGCCTTCGTCGTAACCGATGGCCAATGCACCGCGAATATCCGCCAGCGCTACTTTGGTCACCATCTCGTTCAAGCCCGACACCAGCACTGCCAGCAACACCCCCACCAGACCGATGATGATCCGCGGGCCGAAGACCGGTGGCACGACGGCGGCGGGCGGGGTCACGGCGAGGGGTGCCGTGACGGTGAGGGAAGTCATTACGGCTTGCTCCGGGGGTTGAATACCGGGGCATTTTAAAAAGCGTGTGGCCTGACGAAAACTGACTTATCGACAGGTTATAAGTGCGCTAGACGCAACAATACAAAACCCCCTGTAGGAGTGGGGGTTGCTTCAGATGGGTTGTGCGGCCTGCCATGTTTCGTCGCAGCAGGTTTTGAGGGTTTCACGCAGCCAACGGTGAGCTGGATCATTGTCAAACCGTGGGTGCCAGGCCTGGGTCAGCATCAGGGTGGGCAGCGGAATCGGCAGGGTGAACGAGCGCAGTTTCAAACCCAGGCGTCGCACGCTCAGCAACGCCTCTTGGGGCACCGGCAGAATCAGATTGGAATCCGGCAACGCGAACATTGCCGCATGAAAGCTCGGCGCGATCACCGCCACCCGCCGCTCCAGCCCCAATGCGTTGAGAGCCGTGTCGATCGGCCCGCGGGCAATTCCACGGCGCGACATGCTGATATGCGAAAAACCGGCATAGCGCTCGGCGGTAATCTCTTCGTCGAACAGGGGATGGTCCTCACGCACCAGACCGACGAAGTGTGTCGAGAACAAGTTCTGCACTTTCACTTCCGGCATGACCGGACGATTGTTGCTGACACTCAAATCGATCCGCCCTTCACGCAGCGCTTCATCATCGCCATCGCCTTCCGGCACAAAGCGCAACTCACAGTGCGGCGCCTGGCGCTCCAGGGTGTCGAACAGTTTGCCGCCATAGACACCGACGAAAAAATCATTGGCGCGGATACTGAACCGGCGGCGCAACGAACCGAGGTCCACCTCATCGGCGGAACGAAACAGCAAGGCGGCCTGCTCGACCACGTCACGCACCTGCTCGCGCAGTTCCAGCGCCTTGGGGGTTGGCACCAGACCGCGCCCGGCGCGCACCAGGATCGGGTCGCCGATGGCTTCGCGTATGCGCGTCAGCGTTCGGCTCATCGCCGCCGGGCTGAGGTTCATCCGCCGCGCAGCGCCAACCACGCTGCCCTCATCGAGCAAGGCGTCGAGGGCGACCAACAGGTTCATGTCCGGGAGTTGCATGCTGAGCACTCGTGGCTGATCTGGATTGATTCAGACGCAATGCTAGCAAACATCTCTCAAATGATGTGTTGGCTGGATTGGCCCCATCGCGAGCAAGCTCGCACGATGGATTACATTGACCGACCATTTTGCGAACCATACAAAACCCTGTGGGAGCGAGCTTGCTCGCGATGGCTCAGACCAAACACCACAACTCTTACCGCTGCATCCCCCAGCGCTTAACGGTCACCCGCTCCAACGAATCAAACACCAGGTTCTCCACCAGCAACCCAATTAAAATCACCACCGCCAACCCGGCAAACACCTTGTCGGTGTACAGCTCATTACGGTTCTGAAAAATGTACCAGCCCAACCCACCCTTGCCGCTGGTCGCGCCAAACACCAACTCCGCTGCAATCAACGTACGCCAGGCAAAGGCCCAGCCAATCTTCAACCCGGCAAGTATCGACGGCAGTGCTGCCGGGATCAGGATAAACAGCACAAACCGCATACCCTTTAACCCGTAATTACGACCCGCCATGCGCAACGTTTCCGAGACCCCGAGAAAACCGGCATAGGTGTTCAAGGCCAACGCCCACAGCACCGAATGCACCAGCACAAAAATCAAACTGTTCTGCCCCAGGCCGAACCACAACAGCGCCAACGGCAACAAGGCAATCGCCGGCAACGGGTTGAACATCGAGGTCAATGTGCTCAGCAGGTCCCGACCGAACTGGGTCGACACCGCCAACGTGGTCAAGGCAAACGCCAGGACGATGCCGATCAGGTAGCCCTTGAGCAACACCACCAGCGAAATCCAGACCTTGCCCAGCAACTCACCACTGAGCAAACCGTCATACAGCGCGCGGGCGGTTTGCAGAAAACTCGGCAGCAGCAGGTCATTGTTCTGAACGCGGGCGACCACTTCCCACAGTACCGCCAGCAATATCAGGATCAGGCTTTTACGAATCCAGCCCTGTTGCCAGAGGCGCTGACCGAGGGGTAATTCACGCTCCAGCGGTACGCTGGTCAGCGGCTGCAAAACCGTTTCGAACGCTTCACGCGCAGATGATAAATGGCTCATCGGGCACTCCTCTCAATGGCTCAATAAGCGATGCGAATGTCGGAGAAATCCAGCTCACGCTCGGTTTCCGGCGACTGACCTTCATCGAACAACAACCGGTGAATCCGTCGCGCCGACTCCTGAAACGCCACGCCGCCAAGGCTGTGCAGATCGTATTGGTGGCTGTGGACTTCCGCCCGCACCCGACCCGGATGCGGCGACAGCAACAGAATGCGATTGCCCACCACCAACGCCTCTTCGATGGAGTGGGTGACGAACAGCAGCGTGAAACGCACCTCTTCCCACAGCAGCAGCAATTCTTCCTGCATCTTGCGGCGGGTCAGCGCATCGAGCGCGGCGAAGGGTTCGTCCATCAGGAGGATTTTCGGTTGCATCGCCAAGGCGCGAGCGATGGCGACTCGCGCTTTCATGCCACCGGACAAGGTATGCGGATAAGCATCGGCAAACGCCGCCAGCCCGACTTTTTCGAGGTAGTGCAGCGCCCGCTCTTCAGCTTCTTTACGCTTCAGGGTTTTCGATGCCAGCAGCGGAAACATGACGTTCTGTTTCACGGTTTTCCACGGCGGCAGTTGATCGAACTCCTGGAACACCACGATGCGGTCCGGCCCCGGCGCATGTACGGTTTGCCCTTGAAGACGGATCTCGCCCTCACACGGCTGAATGAACCCGGCTACTGCCTTGAGTAAAGTTGATTTGCCGCAACCGGACGGGCCGAGCAGCACAAAGCGGTCCGCCGGATCAATTTCAAAACTGACTTGATGGGTCGCTCGAACCACACGCTGCGGCGTGCGGTATTCGAGGCTGACGTTGTCGACCGACAGCAGCGCCTGGGCTGCAACGTTCGGTTTGCTGACCGTGTGGCCTTGCAAAGGAGCGTTCATTTCGATCAGCTCCCTTGCAGTGGCTTGGCGTCCTGGAAGAAATAGTCCTTCCACGAATCCGGTTTGTTTTTGATCGCCCCCACGCGGTAGAGGAACTCGGCCAGTGGATACGTATTCTTCGGCGTGACGCTGAATTCGAACTGCGGGTTGTCGATGATTTTCAGCAACGCGGCGCGATCGATTTTCGCCTTGGTGACGCGGATGTAAGTGTCGGCGGCAGCGCCTTTGTCGTTCTGCGCGAATTCGGCCGCTTCGGTCAGCGCCGCGATGAAGGCCTTATAGGTTTTCGGGTTCTCGTCTCGGAATTTCTCGGTGGCGAACAGCACCGTCGGCGAGTTCGGGCCGAGCACGTCATAGGAGTTCAACACCACGTGGACGTTGGGGTTGGCCAGCTCCTGATCCTGGAATGGCGGGTTGGAGAAGTGCCCGGACAACTCGGTGCCCCCGGCCACCAACGCAGCCGTAGCGTCCGGGTGCGGCACTGCAATGGTGTACTTGTCGAGGCGATTGAATTCCTTGTCACCCCACTGCTTGGCGGCCGCGTATTGCAGGAAACGTGACTGCACCGACACGCCCACCGCCGGCACCGCAATCCGGTCCTTGTCGGTGAAATCGGCGATGGTCTTGACCTTGGGATTGTTGCTCACCAGGTAGTAAGGGAAGTTGCCAAGCGAGGCCACGGCTTTGACGTTCTGCTTGCCGTGGGTGCGATCCCAAATGGTCAGCAACGGACCGACGCCCGCGCCTGCAATATCAATCGAGCCCGAGAGCAGCGCATCGTTGACCGCCGCGCCTCCCGACAGCTGAGTCCAGTCGACCTTGATGTCGATGCCTTCCTGCTTGCCGTACTTCTCGATCAGGTTCTGATCGCGCACCACATTGAGCAACAGGTAAACAATGCCGAACTGCTCGGCGATGCGGATTTCACCTTCGGCGTGGGCCGCGGTCGGCGCCACCAGGCTGCCGGCGATCAGGCTGAAACCCAGGCCGATAGCGGCCGCCAGCGGTGCAAAGGGAAAACGTTTGGACATGTGAGTTCTCCGATAAATCAGAAAGGCGCGTCGCCCTGAATGGTGGTGCGGTACAGCTTGCGGCGCAGATGGCTGGGGCATCCGGCGGCGAGGTGGATCAACGAACGGTTGTCCCAGAACACCAGGTCATGCGGTTGCCACTGATGGCGGTAGATGTTTTGCGGCAGCACGCTGTGGGCGTAGAGCTCGGCGAGCAGTTGCTGGCTCTCGTCATCCGGCAACCCAACGATGCGGGTGGTAAAGCCTTCGCTGACGAACAGCGCCTTGCGCCCGTTTTCCGGGTGCGTACGCACGATCGGGTGGACCACTTCGGCAACTTGAGCGAGCTGTTCAGGCGTCAGGGTCGGGCGCCAGTTGCCTTCGAATTTGGTTTCGCTGTAGCGCGCCGTGTAAGAGTGCGCCGCGGATCGGCCTTCAACCGCTTTGCGCAACGCATCGGGCAGGTTGTCCCAGGCTTTGTGCATGTCAGCGAACAAGGTGTCGCCGCCCTCGGATGGCAGCTCTTGGGCGTGCAACATCGAGCCCAGGCTGGGCAGTTCTTTATAGGAAAGGTCCGAATGCCAGAACTTGCCGGCGTCACCTAAGCCGATGGATTGGCCGTTATCGATGATGTTGGAAACGATGAGGATTTCCGGGTGGCCGGCCAGCAGGAATTGCTTGAGCACGTGGATCTGCAACACGCCGAATCGACGGCTGAAGGCAATCTGCTGCTCGGGGGTGATGCGCTGGTCGCGGAACACCACGACGTGATGATTCAGGTGCGCGCGATGGAGGCGGGTGAAGTCCTGCTCATTGATCGGAAGAGACAGGTCGAGGCCGATGATTTCGGCACCGACGGCGCCCCTGAACGGGCGGATGTCGAAGGTTTGTGGCGCGATGCGGTTGGTAGCAGAGACAGCTGACATAAAAATCACTCCCACGCACGGCACGCTCAAGGGCGCGCGCGTCGATCAAGAAACTCACGGAGGTCCCGTGTTGGTTCGTGTCGTGCGGCGCGCCGATTGGTCGGCAGGTACGCAGGAGAGTGACTTTATAGGTATAAGAATTGAAATTTAAATACCGTTAGTGAATAACGATATGGCTTTTAGGGATGTGCTGTTTTTCAGGCCGCCATCGCGAATTATCGCTCGTGCAACGCCTCAGCCCGCGCCCGAATAATCGGCTTGAGCAAATAGCTGAGCACTGACTTCTTGCCGGTGATGATATCCACCGACGCCACCATCCCCGGAATGATCAGCAACGGCTTTTCATCCGTGCCCAGGTGGCTGCGATCGGTGCGCAGCTTGATGATGTAGTACGTGGTCTTCTTGTCTTCATCGGTGATGGTGTCTGCACCGATCTGCTCAAGCTTGGCCTTCAACCCACCGTAGATGGTGTAGTCGTACGCCGTGAACTTCACCGTCGCCTCTTGCCCCGGGTGCAGAAAGGCGATGTCTTGCGGGCGAATTTTCGCCTCGACCAGCAAGGTGTCGTCCAGCGGCACGATTTCCACCAGGTCGCTACCCGGCTGGATCACGCCGCCAATGGTGTTCACCAGCAGCTTGTTGACGATGCCGCGAACCGGAGATGCCACCAGCGTTCGGCTGACCCGGTCTTCCAGCGCTTTGCCCGTGGCCTGGGCCTTGTTCAGGTCGGTGCGTGCTTCGTTCAGTTGAGTCAGGGCTTCGCTGCGGAATTTACCGCGTGTCTCGTCAATCTTGCGCTGCACTTCCTTGATCGCCGATTCGGCGCGAGGGATCGCCAGTGTCGTGGCATCCAGTTGTCCGCGCGTTTCGACTTCGGCACGCCGCAGGCGCAGCACTTCAACCGGCGACACCGCGCCCTGGGCCACTAACGGCTCGGACATGTTGATTTCCTGGCGTTGCATACTCAGTTGCTGGCGATACTGCGACTGTTTGGAGGTGAACTCACGCAGCTCTTGCTGACGCTGGATCAACTGCTCCTGCAAACCACCGATTTCATCGTGCAGTTGCTGACGACGGCTCGTGTACAGCGACTCTTCGCTGGCCGCCTGAACGGGCACGGCTTTGAGCACGTCCGCCGCGAAATTCAGCGGACGGTCGTCGACTTCCGCGCTCAAGCGTTCAACCCGCAGTAGCATCGACAAGCGATCCGCTTCGGTCTCGCCGACATTGGAAGCGAAGCGCGTATCGTCGAGGCGAATCAGCGGCGCACCGGCCTCAACGATCTGCCCTTCTTTGACGAACAGCTCGGAGACGATACCGCCCTCAAGGTTCTGGATTTTCTGGATCTTGGACGATGGAATCGCCTTGCCGTCGCCCTTGGTGACCTCGTCGATCACCGCGTAATGGGCCCAGAGCATCAGGAACACGAAGAACGCGATGATCGCCCAGATCGTCAACCGCACCACGCGTGGGGCGTCTTCGATGAGGGCTTTGTTGACCTCGGGCAGTGGCTGGCCATGCAACGAATCGGAGCCTTTGAAGTAACGACCGATCGAATTTTTGAACCCCGACTTAAGCAACACTGATCTGCCCCTTCTTCAACGCTTCCATCACGGCGGCTTTCGGGCCATCGGCAAGAATTTGTCCACGGTCGATGACGATCAAGCGATCCACCAGCGACAACAGCGAAGCCCGGTGCGTGACCAGCACCACGGTTTTACTTTCCACCACCGCCGCGAGGCGTTGTTTGAGGCGTTCTTCGCCGGTGTTGTCCATGGCACTGGTCGGCTCGTCGAGCAGCAGGATTGGCGGATCAAGCAACAGCGCCCGGGCCAGCGCGACATTCTGGCGCTGACCGCCGGACAGGTTCTGCCCGCGCTCACCGACTTGCAGTTCGTAACCTTGCGGGTGCAGACGGGCAAACTCGTGCACGCCGGCCAGTTCGGCGGCCTGCAGGACCAATTCGTCTTCTACATAACGCGCGCCCGACACCAGGTTATCGCGCAAGGTACCCGCCAGCAGCTGGATGTCCTGAGCCACGTAGCCGATGTTGTGGCGCAACTCACTGACGTCGATCTGACGGATGTCGACGCCATCCACCAACAGCGCGCCGTCATCCGGTTGGTACAGGCCCACCAGCAGTTTGGCCAGGGAGCTTTTGCCCGAGCCGCTGCGACCGATGATGCCGATTTTCTCGCCCGGCTTGATGATCAGGTTGATGTTCTTCAGCGCCGGATTCTGCTGTTGCGGATAGGTGAAGCTCATCTGCCGGCATTCGATGGCACCTTGCAGCACCTTGCGGCTCAGCGGGCGCTCTTCGAAATTGCGCTCTTGCGGCAACTCCATCATTTGATCGACCGAGGTCATGGTCACCCGTGCTTGCTGATAACGGGTCAGCAGGCCGGACAGCGAAGCCAGCGGGCTCAGCGCACGACCGCTGAGCATGTAGCAGGCAATCAGGCCGCCCATGCTCAGGTTACCGGCGATGATCTGGTACACACCGAAGACAATCATGATCACCCCGGCCAGTTGCTGGATCAGCAAGGTGATGTTCATCGCCAGGCCAGAGAGCATTTTCACCCGCAGTTCGAGGCGGCTGAGGGTGCCGATGGTTTGTTCCCACTGATACTGGCGTTCGCTTTCGGCGTTGTTGACCTTCACCGCGTCGAGGCCGGCGAGGGTTTCGATCAGGCTCGACTGACGCTCTGCGCCGAGGGCCATGGTTCGTTCCATGGTCGCCACCAGCGGTTTCTGCAGCGCGTAGCCGATCAGCAGGGCAATCGGGAACGCCAGCACCGGGATCCATACTAGGTGTCCGCCGAGTATCGCGATGACCATGAAGATCAGCAGCGTAAACGGCAGGTCGATCAGGCTGGTCAGGGTCAGCGAGGCGAGGAAGTCGCGCAGGCTCTGAAACTCATGGATGTTCTGGGCGAAGCTGCCGACCCGCGCCGGGCGGTATTTCATCGCCATGCCGACAATGCGCTCGAACAGAGTGGCGGAGATGATCAGGTCGGTTTTCTTGCCGGCCAGGTCCAGACACAGACTGCGCAGGCTCTTCAGAATCAGGTCGAACAGGTAGGCACCGGAGATGCCGATGGCCAAGACCCACAGGGTCGATTCCGCCTGGTTCGGCACCACGCGGTCGTACACATTCATCACAAACAGCGGCGCGGCCATGGCGATGATGTTGATCAGGAAACTGGCGGCGATGGCGTCGGCGTACAGCCAGCGCGAACGCTTGAGGGTGTCGCGGAACCACGAACGCGCACGCGGAATCAGCGTGCCGTGATTGACGTCGAATTTGTGCTGGGGTTGAGCGAAAAACACTTTGCCGGTGTAGTCGTCGGCGAGCAATTCACGACTGACGACACTTTCGCCGCCATCGCATTCACTCAGCAGTACGCGCGCCTGGTCGTCACCGTGCCAGCCGAGCAGGACCGCACTGCGGCCATCCTTGAGCAACAGCAATGCAGGCATCGCAATCGCCGGGATCTGCTCAAGCTTGCGTTGCAGCACCCGACCTTGCAGGCCGGCGCGAGCGGCGGCGCGAGGCAGCAACTCAACGCTCAGGCGTTGCTTGGGCAATGGCAGGCCGGTGGTCAACATCGCGGCGCTGGCCGGTTTCTGGTGCAGCGTGCACAGGGCGAGCAGGCCATCCAGTAACGGATCGTCATGCAACGCGCGTGGATCATGGATGAGTTGAACTCGACTGACTTCTGATTCCACGCTCGACACTCTTGGCTAACGGTAAAAAGGGAGGACTCAATTCATCCCGGAAAGCGGAACCTGGCTTCACGTCGTTCTGCACAACGGATGCCAACGGTGCAACCACTCCCTGGCGCTTGAGCAACCGGCTCATGGTCGCCTTGAATCGGTGATGAGTAAATAACTGAATGTTTTTGAGCTCGGCGGCTTGTTGACGCACCACTTCACTGGACGTCGAGAAACCGTCAAACGCCATTGGCGAGAGGCGCTGGCGCGACGCCTGCGGAGCAAAATTTCCCCGGTGATTATGGGTCGATGCTGTTCGCGTGGTGACGCTATCCAGTGTCTTCATGACAATTACCGCCCAGCAGATCGCCCCTTGGAAGTATCCCCCTTTGGCCGTCTTTAACTGATAATCCGCGCCCAATCGATTATTAACACCTGCCTGGACTTCCGGATGGACTTCCAGTGCCTGTCGCATGGCCTGCGCAAAGCTCTGTACCCGAACAAAACCGGTGCCTGGAGCGATGGGGCGAAGCCTTGAATCAGTGCAGACGAACGGTTTCTATTTCCCTGAATTACTTGTCGTAAATCACTGTGAAACATACGAACGCATCGGAAAATGACCACCCGAATGACCGTATGTCGGAAAGTTTAAAATTGGACCCGGATCACACTCGACGGGACCGCTCGTTACTCAAATATCAATGTGACATTACTGAGACGAGTGTTTAGGATGGCACCCGCAAGGTCAATAGTTTGGCATATAGTCAATAGCTAAAAAATATAGACAATTTATTGACGAATATCCGCGTCAAACTTGCGTCTACTCTTGCTTTAAAAGTTTGCCCGGACAGGTCCGGCCGAGTGCCGTCATGTCCCTGTAAGTCACGTGTGCAAGTCAACTGAATGTTCCACCCGGAGAGTCTTCAATGAGCAGTGTTGTTGCCATCGTCAAAAGCATTGTCGGTCAAGTTTTCGCGGTGTCCCCAGAGGGCGTCCGTCGTGTACTCGTTGAAGGCGATCGGTTGCTGACAGGGGATCAGGTAGACACGGGGGCAGCGGGTGCCGTGACGCTCGAACTGGCTGACGGCCGGACCCTGGACCTGGGTCGCGACACTCAGTGGAGCGCCAGCGCTCCGGACTCCAGCACCGACCTGGCAGAAGCCACCGCACAGGCCGCGCCATCGGTTGAAGAATTGCAGCAAGCCATCGTCGCCGGCGCCGACCCGACCAAAGACCTTGAAGCCACCGCGGCCGGCCCTACGGCTGCCGGCACGGGCGGCGCGGCAGGTGGCGGTCACAGCTTCGTGATGCTGGATGCCACCGCTGGCCGGGTGGACCCGACCGTGGGTTTCCCGACGGCGGGTTTTGGCACCAGCGCATTGGCGGCACAGAACCCCCTCGACGGACAAACGGCCGACACCAATCCGAACCTGCAACGTGAATCGACCCTGAGCCTCAGCGCCACGCCGACCATCACCGAAGCCGGCGGCGTACTGGTTTACACCGCGACCCTGACACAGGCGCCGCTGACCGACCTGAGCATCACCTTGTCCAACGGCTCGGTGATCGTGATCCAGGCCGGCCAACTGACCGGCACCGTCAGTGTGCCGTTGGCGCCGAACGACACTGTTTATAACGACCCGACCCAAATCGATGTGACCGTCACCGGCACCACGGGCGGCAACGGCATCATCGTCACGCCGCCGACGACCCCGGCCGTGACTCAGGTCACCGACACCGTCGACACCACCACGGTTAGTTTGACCGCAGGCGCCAGCGTTACCGAAGGCGGCGTGATCACCTACACCGCGACGCTGACCAACCCGGCTCAAACCCCGGTGACCATCACGCTGTCCAACGGTTCGACCATCACCATCGACGCCGGCAACACCACGGGCACCGTTAACGTGCCGACCGCTGCCAACGATGTCTATAACAATGGCAGCACCGTCACCACCACGATTACCGGTGCAACCGGTGGCAACTTCGAAAACCTGGTCCCGAGCACCACGCCGGCGGTCACCACCATCACCGACTCCCGCGACGACACCGGCCTGAGCCTGTCGGCATCGACCGAAGTGGCCGAGGGCGGTCAGATTCTGTACACCGCAACCCTGACCAATCCGGCCGGTACGCCAGTCACCGTGACCTTGAGCAACGGCGCGGTCATTACCATCGCGGCGGGCGCGACCACCGGCAGCGTGAGCGTCCCGGCGCCGGCTGATGATGTCTACAAAGACGCCGGCAAAGTCGAAGCGACCATCAAGGACGCCACCGGCGGCAACTTCGAAAACCTGGTGACCAGCCCGGCAGCGGCGGTGACTGAAGTCACTGACACCATCAACACGTCGACAGTCAGCCTGACGGCCAGCGGTACTGTGGCCGAAGGCGGCACCGTGGTTTACACCGCGTCCGTTACCGCACCCGTCACCGGTTCGCCAGTGGTTGTGACCTTGTCCAACGGCCAGACCATTACCATCCCGGTCGGATCGAGCAGCGGCAGTGTGAATTTCACCGCGCCGAACGATGCCCTCGCCGGTGGCGGTTCCTTGAGCGTCAAGATTGATGACGCCAAGGGCGGCAACTACGAGAAGCTGGACGTTGACGGCAAGTCGGCGGACACCTCGATCACCGATACCCAGGACACCACCACCGTTAGCCTGACCGCGACCGATTCCGTCGCTGAAGGCGGCTCGATCGTTTACACCGCGACCCTGACCAACGCCGCCGGCACGCCGGTGACCGTCACCCTGAGCAATGGCGCGGTCATCACCATCGCGGCCAACGCAACCAGCGGTTCCGTGACCGTTAAAGCACCGGCCGATGACGTCTACAAAGACGCTGGCAAAGTCGAAGTCACCATCAACGACGCCATTGGCGGCAATTTCGAAAACCTGGTCAAAGACCCCACGGCGGCGGTCACCAGCGTCACCGACACCCTCGACACCTCGACCGTCACCCTGACCGCCACCGGCAGCGTGGCCGAGGGCGGCACCGTGGTTTACACCGCATCGGTCGGTGCTCCGGTTACCGGTTCGCCCGTCATCGTGACCCTGGCCAACGGTCAGACCATCACCATCGACGTTGGCAAAAGCAGCGGCACCGTCAATGCCGTGGTCTCGAACGATGTGCTAAATGGCCACGCACCGGTCACCAACTCGATCACCAACATCAGCGGCGGCAACTACGAAAACCTGGTCGCCGACAAGATACCGGTCAGCACCCGCGTGACCGACACCGTCGACACCACCACCCTGTCGCTGACGGCCACCGGCAACGTCAACGAGGGTGGCTCGATTGTTTACACCGCGACCCTGACCAACCCGGCCGGCACGCCAGTGACCGTGACCCTGAGCAACGGCGCGACCATCACCATCGACGCCGGTAAAACCACCGGCACCGTCAAAGTCGATGCGCCGAAGGACGACGTCTACAAAGACGCCGGCAAAGTTGAAGTCACCATCAAAGACGCGGCCGGCGGCAACTTTGAAAGCCTGGTCACCAACCCGGCGCCAGCCGTGACCAACGTGGCGGATACCACCAACACCACACGCCTGACCCTCAGCGCGGACACGGCGGTACTTGAAGGTTCGCACATTACTTACACCGCGACCCTGACCCACGCCGCGCAAACCCCGGTAACCGTCACGCTGAGCAACGGTGAGACCATCACCATTGCCGCGGGCAAAACCAGTGGTTCGGTGACCATCGCGGCGCCAAGCGACGACGTCTACAGGGACACCGGTTTGCTCACCGTGAAGGTGACCGACGCCACCGGCGGCAACTTCGAGAACCTCGTCGTTAGCCAGGCACCCGCAATCACCATCGTCTTTGACACCATCAACACCACATTGCTGTCTCTGTCGGCCAGCCACACCGTCAGCGAGGGTGGCCAGATCACCTATACCGCCACCCTGAGCAACCCGACAGACACGGCCATGACCGTGAAGTTGAGCAACGGCGCGGTCATCCAGATCGCCGCTGGCGCTTCCAGCGGTTCGGTCGAGTTTGCTGCACCGGCTGACACACCGTACGTCGATGGCGGCAAAGTCGCGGCGATCATCGTCAGCCAAAGCGGTGGCAACTTCGAAAACGTCGCGGTCAATTACGCGCCTGCGGTCACCACCGTTGCTGATACGAAAGACACCACCGGCCTGTCACTGAGCGCCACCGGCACGGTCGCCGAGGGCGGCTCGATTGTCTACACCGCGACGCTGACCAATGCCGCTGGCTCTTCCATGAGTGTGACGCTGAGCAACGGCGCCGTGATCAACATTGCCAAGGGCGCCACCACCGGCTCAGTGAGTTTCGCCGCGCCCAAGGATGATGTGTACAAGGACGCCGGCAAAGTCGACGCCAGCATCACCAAAACCACCGGTGGCAACTTCGAAAACCTGGTGGCCGACAAGACGCCAGCCGTCACCAACGTGACCGACACCATCAACAACAGCACCGTATCCCTGACCGCCACGGCCCACACGGTCGAAGGCGGGACCGTGGTCTACACCGCGTCCGTCACCGCGCCCGTCACCGGTTCACCGGTGGTTGTGACCTTGTCCAACGGCCAGACCATCACCATTCCGGTCGGCGCCAGCAGTGCAAGCGTGCATTTCAAAGCACCTAACGATGCCTTGGCTGGCGGCGGATCGCTGAGCGTAAAAATCGACGGCACCACCGGTGGCAACTACGAAAATCTGGTGGCGAACAAAACGCCGGCGGTCACCTCAGTGACCGATGTAAAAGACACCACCACGGTTAGCCTGACCGCGACCGATTCCGTCGCTGAAGGCGGCTCGATCGTTTACACCGCCAAACTGACCAACGCCGCCGGCACGCCAGTCACCGTCACCTTGAGCAATGGCGCGGTGATCAGCATCGCTGCGGGTGCGACCACTGGCTCGGTGACCGTCAAGGCACCGGCCGATGACGTCTACAAAGACGCCGGCAAAGTCGAAGCGACCATCAAAGACGCCACTGGCGGCAACTTCGAACACCTGGTGAGCAGCCCGGTAGCAGCGGTGACTGACGTCACTGACACGATCAACACCTCGACGGTCAGCCTGACGGCAACGCCTGCCACGAACGAAGGCGGCAACGTGGTGTACACCGCGTCCGTCACTGCACCCGTCACCGGCCAGGCCGTGGTCGTCACCTTGGCCAACGGTGAAAAAATCACCATCGCCGTCGGTGAAAGCAATGCCTCGATCACCGTCAAGGCGCCGAACGATGCGCTGGTCGGCCACGAGCCGCTGATCAACTCCATCAAGGAGGTGACCGGTGGCAACTTCGAGAATCTGGTCGCCGACAAAACCCCGACCTCGACCGCCATCAGCGATACCGTGGACACCACCAAGGTGACCATGACCGCCAGCGACTACGTGGTCGAAGGCGGCAACATCACTTACACCGTCAACCTCAGCAATGCCGCTGGCACTGACATGACGGTCAAGTTGAGCAACGGCGAGAGCGTCCTGATCAAGGCCGGCGACAAGTCGGGCTCCATCACCGTTCCGGCGCCGGGCGATGACGTCTACAAGGACGGCAGCAAGATCACCGTCGGCATCGCCAGCACCAGCGGCGGCGATTTCGAGAAGCTCGACGTCAGCCAGACCACGCACACCACCACCGTCAATGACACCATCGACACCACGACGCTGAAGCTCAGCGCAGACGTGAGCACCGTCGGCGAAGGTGGCCAGATCATCTACACCGCCACCCTGAACCACCCGGCTGACACCGCGATGACCGTGACGCTGAACAATGGCCTGGTGATCAATATCAAGGCCGGCGAATCCAGTGGTTCGGTGCCGTACACCGTGCCGAATGACATTTACATCGGCGCACCGGACGTCCGCGCAGCAATCGCCGACAGCACCGGCGGCAACTTCGAAAAACTCGACACCGACCGCTCCGCCGTCGTCACCAAAGTAACCGACACCGCCGACACCACCAGCCTGACCCTCAGCGCCAGCAGTTCGGTGCAGGAAGGTGGGCAGATCGTCTACACCGCGACCTTGTCCCATGCCGCCGGCAGCGACATGACCGTGGAACTGAGCAACGGCGCGATCATCACCATCCTCAAGGATGCGGTGTCCGGCCAGGTCAGCGTGGACGCACCGAAAGACGACGTGTACCTGGACGCCGGCAAAGTCACCGCCAGCATCGATCAGGTCAGCGGCGGCAAGTTTGAAAGCCTGGTGCCGGACAAGTCGCTGGTGTCCACGGACATCACGGACACCCTCAACGACGTGGTCGCCAAACTGACGGTGGATAACTCCAGCATCACCGAAGGCGGCAAAGTCACCTACACCGTGACCCTGACCAACGCCGATGGTTTGCCGGTCAACAATCACGGTGACCTGACCTTTACATTGACTGACGGCACCGTGGTCAAAGTTGCGGCCAACCAAACCAGCGGCAACACCGTGGTGACCACCCAGGACAACCACTCCGTCAACCAGCCGGTGACTGTGGTTAATCAACTGACTGGCGTCTCGGGCACCAACAACTTCGAAAACCTGGTACTGAGCACCGACAAGACCAGCGTCACCGTCATCGACAACGACCACGCGCCAGTGTCCGCCGGCGGTGCTGTCACCGGCCTCGAAGATTCGACCATCACCCTGAGCTGGAACGACTTCAAGGTCACCGACGTCGATAATGACAGTCCACTCGGCATCACCATCACCCAGGTATCGGGCGGTGGCACGCTGCTGTTCAACGGTGTGCAGGTCACCTTGGGCCAGACCATCAGCCAGGCGGATATCGCGCTGGGCAAACTGACCTTTGTACCCGCCGCCAATGAATCGGGCGCCGATGGTTACGGCGGTACCGGCGTTGGTAACAAGGCGTCGGATTACGCGCAGATCCAGTTCAAACCTACCGACGGCTTCAACCAGGGCGCGGAATCGACCTTGAAAGTCGACATCACCCCGGTAGCTGACGCGCCAACGCTGAACGTCGCGGGCAACAACGTAACCTCGACGGGCTTGATCAAAGAGGTCTGGACCGGCCTGTCAGGCCTCGGCACCGATGGCAGCGGCGCGGCAACGGGCACACTGAAAAGTGTCATCGATGGCGCCGGCACACCGAATTCCAGCAGCACCGTGAGCAACGTGCAATCCGGTGGCGATGTGGCCCAAGGCACGGCGTCGAAAACCTCCGGCCTGATTTACCTCGAAGCCGGCAAGACTTACACCTTCAGCGGCACCGGCGATGACAGCTTGCTGGTGACCATTGGTGGCAAGAACATCGCGGCCACTACGTGGGGCGCGGGTGCCAACCTGAACGGTTCATTCACCCCGTCCACCAGCGGTTACTACACGCTGGACATCTACCACCACAATCAGAACGGTCCGGGCAACTATGACGTCAACCTGTCGGTCAACGGCAGCCCGGCCATCGACCTGAGCAGCGCTGGCGTTCCGCTGTATACCGGCGTCGCGGATCTGGCCGCTTCCGGCGTGACGGTGTCCGATTTGCACGGCACCAACGGCGAAGGCTACTACGACGGCTACGCACTCAACACCGGCGCAGAAGGCACCAGCATTCACCTGTCCGCCATCAGCACGGCGCTGACCGATACCGACGGCTCTGAAAGCCTGAGCGTGAAGATCAGCGGCATCCCGGCGGGCTCGGTACTTACTGACGGCGCGGGCCATACCTTCACCGCGACTGCGACCTCAGGCGAAGCCAATGTCACCGGCTGGAACCTCGGCTCCCTGACCGTGACCCCGCCGGCGAACTACAACGGCCAGTTCAACCTGACCGTGACCTCGACGTCCACCGAGACCCTCGGCGGTTCCGCGCCAAGTACCGCGACGATCCCGGTCACGGTTTATCCGACGGCCTACGTCAGCGAAGTGGTTGCGACCCTCACCGTGGATAAAACCACCGTGGCCGAAGGTGGCCAGATCACTTACACCGTGACCCTGTCCAACAAAGATGGCATTGCAATCAGCAGCCACGACGAGCTGACCTTCAAGCTGTCCGACGGCACACTCATCAAAGTGCCCGCCAACGCGGCGTCGGGCTCGTTCACCATTACCGCCCCTGACGACATCCTGATGGGCGGTCAGCCGACCATCGTCAACAAGCTCGAAAGCGTTAGCGGTGCTGACAACTTCCAACAACTGACCCTGGCGCAGAATTCGTCGCAAACCACCGTGACCGACGAATCAGGTTCGGGTACCTCAATCGACAACCATGGCGACAAAGTCGGCATCACCATCGTCGGCAACGGCGCGGTCCTGGAAAACCAGGCGCCGAGCTTCACCATCAAGCTCGACAAGGCCCAGGATGTTGCCCTGACCGTGAAACTGAGCGACGGCCAGACAGTGACCTTCGCCGCAGGCGAAACGGAAAAAGTCCACACCCTGGCGCCGCAAGGCGAAGACGTCTACAAAGACGGCGGCACCGCGACGCTGGGCATCAGCGGCGCAACTTCCGGTGGCACTGCGCTGGAAAATCTGGTGGTGGGTAACCCGGCATCGGTGGTCATCACCGACACCATTAGCGAAGTCATCGCCAAGCTGACCGCGACCCCGAGCGTGAATGAAAACGGCACTATCACCTACACCGCGACCCTGACCGATGCCAAAGGCGCCTTGGTCACCGCTCACGATGTGCCAGTGACCGTCACCCTCGACAGCGGCAAAACCATCACCATCGCCGTCGGCCAGAGCTCCGGCACCTTGCTGGTGACGGCGGATAACGATGTCTACAAAGGCCAGACCACCGTTACCGAGGGCATCAAATCGGCGGCCGGTGGCAACCTGGAACTGATTTCGCCAAACACCGACAAAATCACCACCACGGTCAATGACGTCAACGACGCCACCACCGTAAAACTGACCGCCACCCCGAGCGTCGATGAAAACGGCACCATCACTTACACCGCGACGCTGACCGACGCCAAAGGCGCCTTGGTCACCGCGCACGATGCGCCGGTCACCGTGACGCTGGACAGCGGCAAGACCATCACCATCGCCGTCGGCCAGAGCTCGGGCACCTTGTCGGTAACCGCGGGCAACGACGTTTACAACGGCGCGCCAACCGTCACTGAATCCATCAAGAGCGCCAGCGGCGGCAACCTTGAAGCCCTCGGCGCAGACAAGACCAGCGTCTCGACCACGGTCGGCGACTTCAAGGACACCACCACGGTCAGCATCACCGGCAGCACCTCGGTGACCGAAGGCCAGACGGCCAATTACACGGTCAGCCTGACCAACCCGGCGCAGACCGAAGTGACGCTGAAAATCGTCTACAGCGGCACCGCGGCCGACGGTTCGGACTTCACCGGGGTGTACACCGTGAAGATTCCGGCCGGCGCCAGCAGCGCCAATTTCAATGTCGCAACGCTGGACGACCGGATCACCGAAGGCACTGAAAACTTCGTGGTCAAGATCGACTCGGCCACCGGCGGCAACTTCGAGACGCTGGCGGTCAGTGCGACCAATGGCAGCGTCAGCACCTCGATCATCGACAACGATGCGCCGCCGGTGCTCGACCTCGACGCCAATAACTCCAGCGGCGCCACCGGTGCCAACTACAACGTGACGTTCACCGAAGGCACCACCGGCCAGGGTGTATCGATCGGCGACACTGATCTGAAAATCACCGACCCGGACAGCACAATGCTGACCGGCGCAACCATCGTGCTGACCAACCGTCAGCCGGGCGATGCGCTGAACCTGGGCAACAGCGTCAATGGCATCACCATCAATGCCAACAGCACGAATGGCACGGTCACGCTGACGTTGTCCGGCAACGCGACACTCGCCGACTACATGCAGCAGATCAAGAACATCAGCTTCACCAACAGCAGTGAAGACCCGAGCACCGTGCCGCGGATCATCACCGTGACCGTGACCGATGGCAGCAACTACTCCAACACCGCGACCACCACGGTGACCGTCGTCGGGGTGAATGACGCACCGACCGCCGCACCGGTCAACGTCACCGGCACCGAAGACACCCCGCTGATCCTGAACTGGTCGACCTTCGGCGTCAGCGATGTCGACACCCCCGCCGCCAGCCTCGGTGTGAAAATCACCGGCCTGCCGGGCGAAGGTAAATTGCAGTACCTGAACGGCTCGACCTGGACCGACGTAACGGCCAACCAGACCCTCAGCAAGACTGATATCGACGCCGGTAAAGTGCGTTTCATGCCGGATGCCAACGAGTCTGGCGCCAATGGCAACAGCGCCGGCATGGGCAACAACAAGGCGGACTACGCGCAGATCCAGTTCCAGCCAACCGATGGCTCGCTGCAGGGCAACACCGGCACGATCAAAATCGACATCACCCCGGTTGCTGACGCGCCAACGCTGAACGTCGCGAGCAACAACGTAACCTCGACAGGCTTGATCAAGGAAGTCTGGACCGGCCTGTCGGGCCTCGGCACCGATGGCAACGGCGCGGCTACGGGCACGCTGAAAAGCGTCATCGATGACGCGGGCAAACCGAACACCAGTGGCACAGTGACCAACGTGCAGTCCGACGGCAGCGTCGCGGCAGGCACGGCGTCGAAAACCTCCGGTCTGATCTACCTCGAAGCGGGCAAGACTTACACCTTCAGCGGTACTGGCGATGACAGCCTGCTGGTGACCATCGGCGGCAAGAACGTTGCGTCGATCACCTGGGGCGCGGGGGGCAATTTGAACGGTTCGTTCATCCCGACCACCAGCGGTTACTACACCCTGGACATCTACCACCACAACCAGAGCGGCCCGGGCAGCTATGACGTCAACCTGTCGGTCAACGGCGGTGCGGCAGTCGACCTGAGCAGCGCCGGCGTGCCGCTGTACACCGGTGTGGCGGACCTGGCCGCGGCCGGCGTGACGGTGTCCGATTTGCACGGCACCAACGGCGAAGGCTACTACGACGGTTACAAACTCAACACCGGCGCCGAAGGCACCAGCGTTCACCTGACCGCGATCAACACAGCGCTGACCGACACCGACGGCTCCGAAAGCCTGAGCGTGAAGATCAGCGGCATCCCGGCGGGCTCGGTGCTCACCGATGGCGCCGGCCACACCTTCACCGCCACCGCGACCTCAGGCGAAGCCAACGTCACCGGCTGGAACCTCGGCACCCTGACCGTGACCCCGCCGCCGTACTACAACGGCCAGTTCAACCTGACCGTAACCTCGACCTCCACCGAGGCGTTGGGCGGATCGGCACTCAGCACCGCGACGATTCCAGTCACGGTTTACCCGGCGGCTTACAACGCCGTTACCGCAACGTCCGGTAGTGACAACATCACCGGCACCGACGGCAACGACATCATGGTCGCCGACATCGGCGGGCTGACCGTGGTGCCGGGCACCAACTACAACATCGCGTTCATGGTCGACAGTTCGGGCAGCATGAGCTCGTCGTCGATCAACGCCGCCAAGGACTCGCTGACGTCGGTGTTCAACACCCTCAAGCAGAGCATGGGCGGCAACTCGGGCACCGTGAACATCTTCCTGGTGGACTTCGATACCCAGGTCAACAAATCGGTATCGGTCAACCTGAACGATCCGAACGCCCTGACCTTGCTCAAATCGGTACTGGACTCGATGTCGTCCGGCGGTGTGACCAACTACGAAGATGTGTTCAAAACCACGGCCAACTGGTTCCAGAGCGCTGACGCCGTGGCCAACACCGGGGCGAAGAACCTCACCTACTTCATCACCGACGGCCAACCGAACTACTACCAGAGTGGCGAACAGACCAACCCGACGCTGTACGGCAGCGTGAAGCTCGATGACGTGGTGAACACCCGCAATTACAAGCCGGGAGATACCTTCTCCACGACCATCGACAGTACTCACAAACTGACCATCGACAGTGACGGGAATGCGACGCTGTACACCTTGAACGGCTCCAAGAACTGGAAAGCCAGCGACGTGGGAACCATACACGCTCAGGGCGACGGTACTTACGAGGTGTCCTACACGACGGGCAGCGGCAGTGATCAGACGATTGTCGATAACTCCTCTTCCAGTTTTGCGCTGCTGAGCAATGTGTCCAACGTTGAAGCCATTGGCCTGAACAAGGGCGTTACCCTCGTCGACTTGAGCCCGTACGACTCGAACCATACACCGCAAACCAACATCGATCCGAAAGACCTGGCCAACTCGATCGTCGGTCATACCGAAGCGACACAACCAGGTTCCGACACGGTCAATGGCGGCGACGGCAACGACATTCTGTTCGGCGACCTGGTGAGCTTCAACGGTGTTGCCGGTGAGGGTTATCAGGCGATGCAGGCGTTCGTCGCCCAGCAGACCGGCGTGGACGTCAGCAAGGTCACCACCAGCAACGTGCACCAGTTCATCACCGAGCACTACACCGTGTTTGATGTGTCCGGCGCCCACGACGGCAACGACACGCTGTTGGGTGGTGCGGGCAATGACATTCTCTTCGGCTCGGGTGGCAACGACAGCCTCGACGGCGGCAAGGGCAATGACATTCTGCTCGGCGGCACCGGTAACGACACGCTGATGGGTGGTTCGGGCAACGACATCCTCATTGGCGGTTCGGGCGCCGATACCTTTGTGTGGAAGTCGGGCGACACCGGCAACGACGTGATCAAGGACTTCAAGGCCAACGAAGGCGACCGTATCGACCTGCGTGATCTGTTGCAGGGCGAGACCGGCAGCACCATCGACAACTTCCTGAAGATCAGCACGGTGGATGGCGTGTCGTCGCTGCAAGTCAGCTCCGGCGGCAAGTTCAACTCTGGTGACGCGGCAGCCGCAACACCGGACGTGACGATCAAACTGGAAGGCAACAATTGGTCCAGCGCCAACATCCACACGCTGATTGCCGGCAGCGATCCAACCATCAAAGTCGACCACAACAACAG
The DNA here is from genome assembly GCF_046535095.1 of Pseudomonas sp. SIMBA_041. NCBI lineage: Bacteria > Pseudomonadati > Pseudomonadota > Gammaproteobacteria > Pseudomonadales > Pseudomonadaceae > Pseudomonas > Pseudomonas sp. SIMBA_041. Next base: position 11,213 of record NZ_JAWRXJ010000017.1, on the reverse strand, counting down.
CTGATCCCACGAAAAACGGCCGCCCTTATGGGGCGGCCGTCACGTTTGTGCCTTTCTCCACGGTGACGATTTCGTCGCCGCACCGCATACTCGCGTCCAGTTGGCCTATGCTGCTGACAGCATGAGGCTGGTTCATTTCTGAGGGATGCTCACATGTTCTACGTGCAACGCGATGCGCAAGGCCAGTTAGTGCGCGTGGAAGCCGCGGCCTACGCCGAGGCCACGGAAACACTGCCGGCCGACCACCATGAGATCCAGGCCTGGTATGCCAACGAAGTGGTGGAAACCAACCTCAAACAACTCAAGCAGAGCGACCAGGAAATGATCCGGGTACTCGACGACTTGATCCAGGTGCTGACCAGCAAAGGCGTGATCCGCGTCACCGATCTGCCGCCGGCGGCACAAGCCAAATTGATGGACCGGACCCAGGCCCGTGAGGCGTTGGGCGGGTTGAGTCATTTGATTGATGATGAAGAGACGGGGTTGATTTAACCCCGCACACTGATCGATCCCACGCGGAGCGTGGGATCGATCATCCGCGCTAAGCCTTGACCGAACCCGGCGCCAACTCTGGCGATTCAAGGTGATCCAGCGCTCGCTCCACCAATAAATGAACCCCATCTGCCATTCGGCCAAGCGCCAGCGCGACGCAGCGGCGTGAGCCTTCGACATCGTCTGCCAGCGCTGATGGAGCGCAGGTCTTCAGAGGCGTTGGCCAGGAGGGCTTCGGTGGGGATGTCGGGGGAGACGGTGAAGAGGAGGCCTCTGCGGGGAGAAGGCGGGTTGGGGGTTACTTTGAACATGGCGTAGTCTCAATGATTACAAAGAGGCTGACCCGGTTCGCTTGCACGCGAATAAGGTGGCCGCTATGTGCGGGGTGCAAGACCGAGTAAACCACGCCCTAAACCTCGGCAGACCCGAAGGTCTCCCGCACACAGCCGCCATAAAGCAATCGCAACAAGCATGAAAAATGCCTGATGAACGGCCAGAGGCAGTGTTTGGATGTGGTTTTTACCCGGACTTGCACGTCCGTGTCACCGATTATTCAGTGACAAGGCCAGACTAGACCTGCGCATTACCCGGAATAAGTTCACCAAAACCGACGCAACTCGAAGGAAATCTCCTAGGAGTTTTCCTTCAGATTTCCCGGTGACTGCGATAAGGGCATCAGCCTCACCGCCAAGGCTTGGGCTCACCGAACAACTGCCCCTGAACCCCATAGATCCCCATTTCCCGAATCACCGACAACTCCCCTTCGGTCTCGACCCGCTCGGCAATCAGCGGCAAATCGATGCTGTGCGCCGCGCGCTGGATTGCCTCGATGAACAGGCGCTTGTCGCTCTCCTGATCAATCGCCCGAATGTAGCCGCCATCGATCTTCAAGTACGCCAACCCCAGCCGCGCCAGGTTGCCGATCATGCTGAAACGCCCGCCAAAGCGCTGCAGGCTCAGGGAGAAGCCGAGTTCTCGCAGGCGCCGCGTCAGCTCTTCCAGCTTCGCCTGCTCTGGCAATTGTTCCTCGCCAATTTCCAGGGTCAGGCGCGGCCCCAGATTGGAATTCGCGCGCAGAATCTCGAAGATTTTATTCAGCGTTTGCGGATCGCCCAACGTCGCCGACGACAGGTTCAACGCCAGCGACTCTTCGTGGTCCGCCATCTGTTCCAGCACCAACTCCAACATCAGCCGATCCAGCCGCGCAGTCCAGCCAAAACGCTCCAGCCATGGCAGGAAGCGCCCGGCGGGAATGGTCTGGCCCTGCTCGTCGACCAAGCGCGAGAGCACTTTGTAATGCAGCACCAGTTGCGTGTCCTGACTGGCCACAACCGGTTGGAAATACAGCTGGAAGCGCCGCTGATTCAACGCCTGATCCAGCAAGTTGTTCCAGGCATGATGGTCATCGCCGACACTGGCCGACGCGCTGTGATCCAGGCACGCCCAGCTCGGCTCGCCCTGACTTTCGGCCTGCGCCAGCGCCTGGTCACCCAGCCCCAGCACCGCTTGTGGTGAGTCGCCATGAACAAACGGCGCCAGCCCGATCGAAGCCACCGTGGCCACGTCGGTGGCGCCCGTCGCATGCAGGCTGGCCAAGGCACTGTCGAGGCTCTGCGCCAGCTGCAACGCTTCTTCGCGCACCAACCCTGGGGCCAGCACAGCGAATTCGCCGCCGCGAATCCGCGTGACGAGGTTCTGGGTTTCCGGGTACTTGGCACACTCGCGGGACAACTGCTCGCCTACCGCTTTCAACAACTGGTCGGTGCGCTGGCCGCCTAACCGCTGGTTCAAACCGGCCAAGTCCTTGACCCGCAACAACAGCAGATAACCGGAACTGGCCTGCTCCGGATTGCTCACCCGAGCGTTTAATTGCATCTCGAAATAACGACGGTTGGCGAGTCCCGTCAGGTTGTCCTGATAGGACTCGACCCGCAGTTTTTCACTGCGTTCGGCCTGCTCCTGGAACAGTGCCTTGAGCTTCTCGACCATCTGGTTCATCGCCTGCACCACGCGGCGCAGCTCCGGGGTGCGTGGCAGCTCCGGCAGGCTGAGAAATTCACGACGCGCGATGGCGTGGGATTGCTGGACCATGTAGTCCAGCGGTTTCAATTGCCGACGCAACAGCAGCGCGCCCAGTACCGCACTCACGGCGCCGCAGACCAGCAACCAGCCAAGACTGCCCAGCGCGCTCTGCCACAGCTTGGCCAACGCGAACATCGGGTGGCTGACCACCTCGACCCGCGCCGCCTGCTCCCAGCCACGGCTGACAATCGCATCGCCGCCAGCGGCTTCGAGGCCAATCATTTTGACGAACCAGTCCGGCACGTTGTTCACCGCCGGAATCCCGCTGCGCTCGACGATGGTTTTGTCATTGCTCAGATCAACGACGCGGATACTGGCGTAGTAGCCGCTGTCGAAAATCGAACTGACCAGCAACTCGACCATCGCCGGGTCGTCGATGTTCGGCGTCAGGGACAGCGCCAGCGCCGTCGCGGCGTCCTGAGCGTGGGAACGCAACTGGTTGACGTACTGGGTGCGCGAGCTTTCCAGGCTGACCATGAAGCTGCCGGTGAAGGCGACCACCAGGAACAGACAGATAGCGATCAACAGCTGTTTGAACAAAGACATCTGAGCGCGTGCTCCTAGTTTGTCGTTTCGACCGGGAAACCTTCGGCCTGCATTTTCTTCAACACGTCCTGCCAGCGGGACAGGCGTTTGGTGTCACCGACCTTTTTGTTGCCCTTGGCGCCCGGCAAATACAAACCTTCTGCATTGAAAGAGTAGACCGGTAACAGATCGGTTCGTTGACTGGCCGGTTTTATCTCGTTGATCAGACTGTCGAGCACCAGCGGCATGGCCTCGGGGCTGGAATAGTAGGTCAACACCATGTGCGCCCGGTTCTGGCGCAACGCCTTGACGTAGGTGATGCGCAGCTTGTCACTGGACACGCCGAGGTGGCGCAGGCTGAAATACTTGGCAATCGCATAGTCTTCGCAATCGCCGGCGCCCTTCCACAACGCTTCGATGGGCGTTTCCCAATAATCGACGTCGTGCCACAGGTCGATGTCCTCGACGTAGCGCACCTGATTGTTGAAGAACAGGTTGACCACTTTGAGCTGTTCCAGCTCGCTGACCTGCTTCTGCGTGGCCAGTAAATGCTGCCAGGCGTCTATCCGTTGCTGCCCTTCACCCAACGGCCCGTACAGGGCCTGGGCGCGACGGCTGATCAGCGAAAAGTCCCAATCGGCCTGCAAGCCGCCCAGCATGACGCCGGTCAGCAGCAGCGCGCAGCACAGCCAGCGCAAGATCCGTGGGATTGCGAAACGTACCGCCAATGCGAGGCATCCAGAGCAGGCAAATGGAATTCGCCCGATGGTGCAGGTTAGCCCGACAAAAGACAATGGCACGGTGCAATCACGGGCGACGCGCTAGACTTTGTATTGTGAATGTCATTAAAAGGTTGCGATTGAAAACCTGACTTGTTTGACAAGCCTCATCGCAGTCACTAGTGTCCAGTTGGATCCAAATATTTCAGTCGAATAGGGTGCGAGTAGTGTCACACAAGACCAACCCTCTCAGCAGTATCAAGGTCAGCGGGTCGATACCCGCTCACCTCGCACGTTCGGTGATCGAAGAAACGCTGCGTTCGGCGATTCTCGATGGGCGCATCCCTTGCGGCACCGCGTTGCGCCAGCAAGACCTGGCTGACCTGTTCGGCGTCAGCCGTATGCCCGTGCGCGAAGCCTTGCGCCAGCTCGAAGCCCAGGCGCTGCTCAACGTTGTCGCCCATAAAGGTGCCGTCGTCGCACCGCTGGTCCAGGGCGACGCCGTGGAAACCTATGCGCTGCGGATTCTCCTGGAATCCGAAGCCCTGCGATTGTCGATTCCATTGCTCGAAAAAGAAGACCTGGAAGCCGCTGCCCGTCATATCGATGATATGGAGACCGAGCAGAACTACAGCGAGATTGGCCGTCTCAATCGCTTGTTCCACATGTCGCTGTACTGCAAGGCGCCTAACCGCCGCCTGTTGGGCCTGATCGAAGAAGGGTTGAACGAAGAAGAACGCTTCCTGCGTTTCAACCTCGAAGCGATGGGACTGGGCAAACTGTCCCAGGACGATCACCGGGAGCTGTTGCTGGCCGTGGAAGATCGCGACATCGAGCGCGCAGTCAAGCTGCTAGAAAATCACCTCAACCGCGGTGTAGAGGTCATTACGCGCTATCTCGCCAGCCCTGAAGCACTGAACAAGAAAACCACCCGGTAAATCGTGCCATCAAGCCTGAACGAGCAGATCGGACTGCTCGTTTCGCTGACCACGTCGGCGCTCAGCCCCTCGCTAAAGCCTTGCCCTCGATTTTTCCCTTCCCAAGCCCAATAACTGTACCGAGAGGATGACGCCTCGGTGATAGCGGCTGCCGTGATTTACGCTCACTCTTGGACGGCCAACAACCAATGAACGGGCGACGCTGCGCACCTGCGCAACAGTCCCCGCCACAAGAACCTACGGAAGGAGTCTTGTCACGGGAAAGGAAGCATCGGCGTTGATCCCAGCCAACTTCCACCCTCTAAAGTCACGTCATTGATTCAACCAAGAAAGTTGCTTCGAGTGAGGCATTCACTCTTTATTTCAATTCTGACTTTAATTAGTTGGAAGGAGCAACTACGCCTGAATAAAACTTCAAACCGCAGTTTTATTGGAGCTTGTCGCGCCGAACAAACTTGAACTTTCATTTAATTAAAAAATGACTTGCCGGAAACTTTATTCGTGTATTAGTTTTTGCTCGCCGCACTGAGCAAAGTCCTACAAGGCTTGCCCTGTGGACTCATAGCCATTCAAACCGACTAATCAGTTCGAGGCACTTGCTCGCCCACTGAAAACTTTAAACGCCAGGCACTGATTGATCGCAACTTCCTTAACGCCATCTCAGATCACTTATAGGCATACTCATGAAAGCGAATAAAGACCGTCTCATCCAGAAGAAAGCAGAACTTAGTGCACACCCGATCTTTTCTGAAATACATTCGCTGGCGGTACTTCAGCGCTTCATGGAAACCCATGTATTTGCAGTCTGGGATTTCATGTCGCTGACCAAACGTCTGCAACAGGAACTGACCTGTGTTCAATTACCTTGGCTGCCGCCTCGAGACTCGCAGGCCGCACGCCTGATCAACGAGATCGTGCTGGGTGAGGAGTCCGATGACCGTCCGGCCCAGGGTCATTACAGCCACTTTGAATTGTATCTGGATGCGATGCGCGAAGTCGGCGCCAGCACCGTCGCCGTGGAGCGCTTTGTTGCGTTGCAACAAGAAGGCGTGAGCTACGACGTCGCGTTGCAAAGCGTGGACGTCGACCCGGCCGCCGCGCAGTTCGTGCGGCACACCTTGCACACAGCATTGCATGCACCGGGACACAGCGTTGCAGCGGCGTTTTTGCATGGTCGTGAGAGTGTGATTCCGCAGATGTTCCAGCGAATTCTGGACGATTGGGGCATCGGCATCGAGCAAGCGCCGACCTTCCGTTATTACCTGGAACGGCACATCGAAGTCGATTCCGAAGACCACGGCCCGGCGGCGGAAAAGCTTCTCGCCCGGTTGGTTGATGGCAATCCGCAACGGGAAGAAGACGTCTACGCCAGCGCGATTGCTGCCGTAGAAAGCCGCATTGCCCTGTGGGACGGTCTGCGCCTGAGCATGGGCGAGCCTTTGCGTGAGGTGACTGTATGAACGCTGCCGATTACCAATCCTTCGCCGACGCCTGGGAGAGCCGCGCGACCATCCGCACTCGCCCACGGCGAGTGCTGGAAAACGATGACAAGCTGATCTATCCCTTGAGCCGTCAGCCGCTGGTGCTGAGCGAAACCTTCCTGCGTGAATGCCCGGAACAGCGGGACTTCGCCTTGGTGCAGACGCTCTACAAATTCATCAACGACGTGGTGATTTTCGAAACCGAGATCGTCGACAAGACTGCGCGCAGCATCGCCAAGAATCGCTTCGCCGTGGCGTTCCCGTTCGCTTGCCGATACGACGCCATGACCGTGGTGGTGGACGAGGATTACCACGCCTTGGTGGCCATGGATTTCATGCAGCAGACCATCGCCATGACCGGCATCACACCGGTCCTGTTGCCAGACGAAATCGAGCTCAGTCGCGCTATCCCGGCGGCGGTGGCGCTCGCGCCGGAACACTTGCGCAGTGCCGTCGAATTGATCTGCGTGGCCATTGCCGAGAACACCGTGACCGGCGATGTCGCGGCGTTCGCCAAAGACGACACGGTCAAGCAATCGATCAAAGGCCTGATGGCCGATCACTTGCTGGACGAAGGTCGCCACTCCGGCTTCTGGGCGCGGCTCGTGCGTATCTACTGGCACACCGCGAGCGAAGACGATCGCCATTGCATCGCGCAGATCCTGCCGGTGTTCATCGGCCATTACCTGACCAACGATATCCAGAAGTCTTTCGACTTCCGGCTGATCGAGTCTTTGCAGATCAGCGACGCGGCGCGTCAGGCCCTCAAGGGCGAAGTCTCGGGGCTGGCCTTCCCGATCAATCGCCATCACCCGCTGGTCGCCAACATCGTGCGGTTTTTCCGCAGCAGTTCGCTGCTCGATTCGCCGTGCGTGCAAGACGCCCTCAGCGACTACCTGGTTTAACGAGGAGAACCTCCATGAGACGTCTCGACATTTTGCTCATTGGGCAAAGCCAGGCCTTGACCGCCCTGGCGCTGGAGCTTGAACAACACGGTCATTCGCTGGTGCGGTTTTTCGACACACTTGATAAGCAACCGTCGTTTGATTTGCTGATAGACGACGCGTCGATGCCTTTCGGTCATTCTGGTGAGACACCGCGATTGACGCTTCAACTGGGTATCGGCGGGTCGGAGGCTGGTAGCTTGCCGTCGCTGGACCTGTTGTGCTCGTACAACGAGGCATTGTTCACGCGTGTGCCGATCGCCGACGAGCCTTACGGCAACGGCCAGGCATTGCGCCTGCGAGCGGTAGCGGAGCTGGTGGATCACGTCGCGCTGCTGGTCAGCCGCTTCTCCCGGGATGCCGAGTATTTTCTGCACGCACAACCGGCCGCGCCGGCTCACTTTGAGCGTGTGGACACGTTGGTGTGGCTTGAACACCTGGCATTCGTCCATCAACTCAACGTCACCGCTCAACCCTGGCTGCTGGAACTGGGGCAGATCCCGATGATCGAGCGCCTTGAACAGCGCCTCCTTCAATCCGCCGAACGACCCGCGCTGAGCATCGACGGTACGACGCTGAGCTATCGGCAACTGCATGCCCATAGCCGTGCTATCCAACAGCAGTTACAGCCGCTGCTCGATAAGCATCAGGGGCCGTTGGTGGTCGGGATCTGCCTGCCGAAATGCAGTGCGCTGTATGCAGGGATTCTGGCGATTCTCGGCAGCGGCGCGGTGTATTTGCCGTTGGAGCCGAGCCATCCGCTGCAACGTCAGCAGTACATACTTTCAAACGCCGGGGCCGTGTTGTTGCTGCATGACGGCCAGCATCCGCTCGCCGAGGACATGCCGGGGCTGGACATCAGCCGCATCGACCTCGACGACGTGGACCTCAAACAACCCTTGATGCGTCAGCGACCTGACAGGGATGCGCCGTGCATGGCGCTCTATACCTCGGGCACCACCGGGCATCCCAAAGGCGTGTTGCTCAGTCAGGCCAACCTTGCACACTTCACTACGTGGTACGCCGACTACGTACAACTCACCGAACAGAGTCGGGTACTGCAGTTTTCATCGCTGAGTTTTGACTCGTCGCTGATCGATATTTTCCCGACGCTGTTGCAGGGCGCCGAGCTGATCGTGCCCAGTGACGATCAACGCCGTGATCCCTTGCAACTGGTCGAGCTGATCCGCCACCAGCAACTCAGCCACGGTTTTTTGCCGCCGGCACTGCTGAGCATTCTGCCGCTGGATCAGTTACAGGGGCTGGATCATGTGATGACCGGCGGCGACGTTTGTGAACCGTACGTGATCGAACAACTGTCGCGCCAGGGCAAGCTCTACAACTTGTATGGCCCGACCGAAGCCACGGTGCTGATCACCGCGCGACAATTGCGTCCCGGCGACAGTAACCGGACCCTCGGCGCACCGATTGCCAACAGTCAGGTGCTGATTCTCGATGAAGAGTTTCAACCCGTTACCGACCACACCGTAGGTGAGTTGTACATCGTCGGGCCGGGGGTGTGCCTGGGGTATCTGAACAACCCGCAGCAGACCGCCGAACGCTATCTGAACCTGAGTTTGCCAAGCGGCCAAAGCCTGCGCGCCTATCGGACTGGCGATATGGCGAAGTGGACGAGCGACGGCATCGAGCTGTGTGGGCGGCGAGATAACCAGGTGAAGATTCGCGGCTTTCGGGTTGAACCGGAAGAGATCGAACGCTGCCTGCGCGACAGCCTGTTGTACCGCCAGGTGGCGGTGGTCATCGACAGTCAGCGGCGCATTCTGGCCTTCCTCGCACAGCCTCAGGAAGACTGGCCCGGTGCCGCTCGCGAAGCCTTGAAGGCTCACGCGTTGCAGTTCTTGCCGGACTACATGCAGCCCGGTGCCTGGACCGAACTGCACAGCATGCCCTTCGCCAGTAATGGCAAAGTCGATCGCAAAGCATTGCTTGCCATGCCGGTCAACGTCCTGGAAAACACCGCTCGACGCTTACCAGTCAGTGCCGATGAGGCTTTGCTGCTGGAGATCTGGGCCGAGTTGCTGGAGCTGCCGGCCAGCGATATTTCTACCGACGAAAGCTTCTTCAATCTGGGCGGTCACTCGATCCTGTTGTCGCGCATGTTGCTGCGATTGCGTGAGGAGTTCGGGCGCAGTATTTCGATCAACCGCTTCATTGAACTGCCGACCATTACGAAGTTGGCGACCTTGGTGCGCGGCTCCGGCACTGAAGAAGTGCTCAGCGAAAAGGCCCTGGCGGATGCCTTCCGTGAGTTGGATATTCAGCCGCTGCCTGTCAGCCGAATGGGCGACGTGCATAAGGTGATTGTCACCGGCGCAAACAGTTTTGTCGGTGTGCATATCGTCGAGGCACTGCTGGGTTGGGGCGCCACTGAAGTCGCGTGCCTGGTGCGCGATGGCGGTGGGCAATCAGCGGCCGAGCGCTTCGCTCATGCGCTGCGCGAGAACCGTCTGGAGCATCTGGATCTGAGCCGTGTACGGGTTTATGCGTCGGACATGACTCGTCCGTTTCTGGGGCTATCCGATGAGGTTTACGCGCGCCTCGATCGAGAGTTCGGCGCGCTGGTGCACAACGCTGCCAACGTCAATCACGTACTCGATTACGAATCACTGGCGCGAGACAACGTCGAACCGATTTTCGAGTGCCTGAAGTTGTGTGAAGGGCGCAGCAAGAAAGTCTTCAACTTCGTCTCGACGCTCTCGGCGTCCAGCACGATTGCCGCCGACGGCCGAGTGCTGGAATTGCCAGCGGCGCAGACCCCGCCAATCTATATCAAGAATGGCTACAACCTCTCCAAGTGGGTCGGCGAACGGATTCTTGAACGGGCTCGCGAGCGTGGGGTGCGGGTCAATCTCTATCGCCCCGGCAACATCAGTTTCAACAGCCTCACGGGTGTCTGCCAGCCGCACAAAAACCGTTTGATGTTGATGCTCAAAGGCTCGATCCAGCTCGGCCAGGTGCCGGAGTTCGCGCTGAATTTCGACCTGATGCCGGTGGACTTTCTCGCCCGATTCATCGCCTTCCATGCCAGTCGCTATCAGCCGGAAAAGGCGGTGTTCAACCTGCACAACCCCGAGCCGTTGAGCTGGGACGACTACGTGGCGTCCTTTCGCGAGGCCGGGCGGGAATTCTCTATGGTCAGCGTCGCGCACTGGCAGCAGCAACTGGGCCGGGTCGACAGCGACAACGCGCTGTTCGGTGTGCTCGGTTTTTACCTCAACGGCTTCGAGGAAGACATCGGCGACATCTCGATGATCGGCCACGCCAACGCCCAGGCAGGCGTGCGACAGATGGGCGCGCACTACCCGGAAAAGACCCCGGCGCTACTGCGGCGTGGTTGCGACTACCTGAAAGAAATCAACTTCATCTGAATCAACCAAACGGAGCAAAACCATGAGCACTCTGCAACCCGATACCCTGATCAAAAATCCTGAAGGCTGCCACGTGGTGTCCTCGGTGGAAGTGCCGGTGGAAGCCACGAAAGTCTGGGCAATCGTCGGCAACTTTGCCGGCTTTGATCAGTTCATTCCGGCACTGTCGCACATCGAAATGACGGGCGAAGGCGTATCGTCCTTACGCAAAAAATTCTTCAAGGACGGTAACCTGGTGGTCGAGCAACTCAACTCGCGGGATGACCACGCGTTGAACATGACCTGGACCACGATCTACAACACCTTGGGCGTGGCCAATTTGTGGGCGGCGATGAGTGTTGAGCCGCTGGGCGTGGGCAAGTCCCGTGCGACCTGGACCATCATCGCCGAACCGGTGCAGAGGGGTGCTGAGGCTCTGCCGGGGTTCAAGGCGTTTGTGCAGGGGTTTGCTGATGATGCGATGAATAATGTGTTGAAGCTGTTTGTATAAGTCTGAGCTTGATCGATAACTTAGCCTGAAACGACAAAACCCCTGTCTGCGTTAGCAGACAGGGGTTTCTGAATTCAATCTTGACGATGACCTACTCTCACATGGGGAAACCCCACACTACCATCGGCGATGCATCGTTTCACTGCTGAGTTC
>NZ_JAWRXJ010000595.1:0-255 GCF_046535095.1 Pseudomonas sp. SIMBA_041 | reverse complement strand
ATAGAAGCCCCACTGCGGCGCCGTCAGGACGCCGGGAATGCCCATCTCGCCACGCAGGGCGATATCCGCCAGGCGCACTCCACGGCTGGAGGCATCCCCCGCCGCCCAGGATTTGCGCGAACCGGCATTGGGTGCATGGCGATAGGTGCGCAGCGCCTGGCCATCGACAAAGGCCTGGGACAGTGCCGCCAGCAACTGCTCGCGATTGGCCCCCATCAGCTTGGCGCACACCGCGGTGGAAGCCACTTTCACCAG
>NZ_JAWRXJ010000594.1:0-255 GCF_046535095.1 Pseudomonas sp. SIMBA_041 | reverse complement strand
AAATATTGATTTTCCTGCAAAGGAGTTTCCTCCATTTAAGTAAGTTATACTTCCTTCAGGTGAATTAGGCTCGAAATATTCTAATATAGGTTTAATCATAAATTTACCATCCTTAAAATTTATTTCATAGGTCGTTATCATGTATGACATTAAACTTATAGAACCTAATGCTTTTATTTTCGTTCCAGGTGTAGTTGTTCTTATCTTTATAAACGAATATTGTACTTCATTAAAACCATCTCCTTTTAGGTTCTG
>NZ_JAWRXJ010000593.1:0-255 GCF_046535095.1 Pseudomonas sp. SIMBA_041 | reverse complement strand
CGAGCGGGTTTCAACTTATCCGAAACCTCCTTCTTAAAGGATCGCCCTATGTCACCGTCACTATCGCGCGTCCGTAACCGCGCATTCGTTGCTCAGGCAGGTCGTTGCTATTACTGTGGTTGCCCCATCTGGAACGACGGGAATTGTATGGCGGCTATGGCCACATATTTTGGAATCTCGCGTCGCCAAGTAAAAGTGTTCCAGTGCACCGGCGAGCACTTGACGTCCCGAATCGACGGCGGCTCTAGTAACCAA
>NZ_JAWRXJ010000592.1:0-255 GCF_046535095.1 Pseudomonas sp. SIMBA_041 | reverse complement strand
GGCGATGCTCACGGTGCTGATCATCCTGATTTCCGGCAAGGACATCCGCTACCTCTGGGATGACCTGGAGGGCCGCTACTGATGAGCGCTCCGCCCTACGCCCGGGACCACCAATTGATGCTGTGCCACACCTGTGGCCAGGTCTGCCAGGCGTCCGAGCATCAATGCCCGCGCTGCGATGCGCCGGTGCATGCGCGCAAGCCCAACAGCCTGGCGCGCACCTGGGCCTTTCTCCTGGCCAGCCTGATCTTCTAC
>NZ_JAWRXJ010000591.1:0-255 GCF_046535095.1 Pseudomonas sp. SIMBA_041 | reverse complement strand
CCGTCAATCGATCACCGCGCGCATGCGCAAACAGCTAGGGCTGGGCTGATGAGCATCATTCAGGACTTTGATCTGAACAACCTTGACCGCCTGTTGCGCGCCTTTACCGAACGGCCGCAGGCGCTCAACCTCGATACCCAGCTGCCAGCGCTGATCCAGGCGTTGCAGGCTGACCACCTTGACCTGCTGCCCTTGCCGGGCCAAGGCAACACCTTGCGGCGGTGGCAGAGCCTGGCACGCATCGCTGGCTGTGAC
>NZ_JAWRXJ010000590.1:0-255 GCF_046535095.1 Pseudomonas sp. SIMBA_041 | reverse complement strand
ATAAGCCCAGCCGGGATCGTGGTCTTTCCCCGAACGACGGTAAGATGCGCACCTGCGACCCTGTCGCCGATTCATCCCTCAAGGAGCCCCCATGCAACATCAGGACGATCACCCTGCGAAATTCCGTCGACTGGCCCTGGCCCTGTTCGGCGCCCTGGCCCTCAGCGCCTGCTCTCCCAGCGACCACAACAGCAGCGCCGTGGCCTTGGGCGGGGCCCAGGGCAAGGCCGGCGCGCAATTGGCCTATGAGCATGA
>NZ_JAWRXJ010000589.1:0-255 GCF_046535095.1 Pseudomonas sp. SIMBA_041 | reverse complement strand
ATTACCAAGGCCGCGCCGTTATTGCCAACAGTCAGCTACGTATAGATCGCCTAGATGCTGATGTGCCAGCGGGACGTTTGGCGTTGCAAGGTATTTTAGATTGGAAAGACAGCTTTGAGGCCACGGTGCGTGCGACGGGTAGCAACTTTAATATTCGCCAAGCTATTCCGGATGAATATACTGACTTCAAAGCTTATGCCCCGCAAACCCTTAACGGTAGGCTGTCACTGCGTTATCAGCAGCAGAATGCTACCG
>NZ_JAWRXJ010000588.1:0-255 GCF_046535095.1 Pseudomonas sp. SIMBA_041 | reverse complement strand
GCCTTGCTCACCCACTGGCGTCACACAGCCAAGCACTACATCATCGACCAAACTGGTATCCAAGTTGTGGCGCTGTTGCATTTCTTTTAGTAAAGTGCGTGTCAGCCAAATCGGTGATGCCTGATACAAGGAGCCGTCCTTTTTTCCTTTGCCACGTGGCGTGCGGATAGCATCATAAATATATGCAGTCTCAGTCATAAAAAATCCTTTTTTTATTTTTTAAATAAACAATAGTTATCGTAGTCTTATAACATA
>NZ_JAWRXJ010000587.1:0-255 GCF_046535095.1 Pseudomonas sp. SIMBA_041 | reverse complement strand
CTGTTCCACATTCCCCGCCAGGAACTGCCACGGGTGCTCAAGCAACTGCATGCCAGCCTCAAGGACGGTGGCGTACTGTTCAGCTCCAATCCCCGGGGCGACAACCAGGAAGGCTGGAACGGCCCGCGCTATGGTGCCTACCACGACCTGGCGGCCTGGCAGGCGTTGCTGACGGATGCCGGGTTCGTCGAGCTGGAACACTACTATCGCCCCGCCGGCCTGCCCCGGGAACAGCAACCGTGGCTGGCCAGCGTC
>NZ_JAWRXJ010000586.1:0-255 GCF_046535095.1 Pseudomonas sp. SIMBA_041 | reverse complement strand
CAGGCCTGCCAGAGACAGGCGAAAAGTTTCCACGGCAACTAAAACACTTAGACGCTGTAGTACAGCTCAAACTCTACCGGATGCGGAGTCATACGCACGCGGTCATCTTCTTCGCGACGCAGAGCGATGTACGCATCAATTGCTTCGTCAGTGAACACGCCACCGGCTTTCAGGAACTCGCGGTCCAGATCCAGTTCGTTCAGTGCTTCTTCCAGAGAGCCTGCAACCTGTGGGATCTCTTTCGCTTCTTCTGGC
>NZ_JAWRXJ010000065.1:0-393 GCF_046535095.1 Pseudomonas sp. SIMBA_041 | reverse complement strand
TCGATGCTGTCGATTTCCAGGTCTTCGTACAGGTTGGACTCGAGGCTGACGCGCTCGGGCTCCAGTTCGAAGAGCTCGACCAGGGCATCGCGCAGGGTGTTGAAGATATCGTCACGGGTTTGCATGGTCGGTTCTCAAGCTGCCTGTTTTGCAGTGACGAACGCCGCAAGGCTCGCCACGTTGCTGAAGTGGTTGCGGGTGTCCTTGGCGTCGGCGTCGATCTTGATGCCGTACTTCTTCTGGATCGCCAGGCCCAGCTCCAGGGCATCCACCGAGTCCAGGCCGAGGCCTTCGCCGAACAGCGTCTGGTCGTTGCCGATGTCCTGGGCACTGATGTCTTCGAGGCCCAGGGCGTCGATGATCAGCAGTTTGATTTCAAGCATCAGGTCCGGG
>NZ_JAWRXJ010000585.1:0-255 GCF_046535095.1 Pseudomonas sp. SIMBA_041 | reverse complement strand
GATCATAGTATTAAAGCAGGATCTTCTTTACACCTTACCGAAATGGAAACAGGAAATAGGAACTTTATGGTTTCTGGTGCAGAGGGTCTTATAAAGGAAACTATAGAAATAAAATATAACAAACCAAGAATATTTTCTCCTTTTGGAATGGGTGTTCTAGACTTAGCTGTTGCTCGTGAAATCTATAAAGATATAACTCCTAGTTTTTCTACCGATCACTTTAATCCATAATATGAGGAGCAACCATGTTAAAGA
>NZ_JAWRXJ010000064.1:0-393 GCF_046535095.1 Pseudomonas sp. SIMBA_041 | reverse complement strand
CGTTCCACGCCGTCCGGTCGCATCTCAGTCAAGAGCCGACCGCCGGCACTGTACGTGAACGCATAGCATGGGCGGTCCTGCAGTCGCTCTCGAAGCCGCCCGTCGGCATCGTACCGATAACGGGTCCGGCGCCCTGCTGGATCGCTTATCTCGACGACCTGGCCACGCGCATTGCGTAGCGACTGTCGGACCCTTCCGCCGAGGCCAACGTGCCGAACCAAAAGCCCGGCTGCATCGTATTCGAAGGCCTCCGAACTTCCGTCGGGATATGTGATGCGGACCGGCTCGCCGGTCGGACGCACATCGTACGTGATGCGCTGACCAAGCGCGTTCTCACGCATAACCGGCAGACCGAACGGATCAAAAGTGGTTCGCGTCGCTTTGCCGGAACAG
>NZ_JAWRXJ010000584.1:0-256 GCF_046535095.1 Pseudomonas sp. SIMBA_041 | reverse complement strand
AGCCGAAGGCCTGTACCAGACCAAGATCACCTTCCAGGACGTCACGGCCGGGCAACTGCGCATCAGCCTGGACATGAGCCAGTTCCAGCAGCCGATGCTGATCAGCCTGCAGAGCATGGGCATCCTCGCCGCCATCCTGCTGGCCCTGGCGCTGAGCCTGAGCCTGCGCCAGGCACGCCATATCACCACACCGCTGCTGCAGTTGCGGGTGTGGCTGCGCGACCCGCAGCCCTATACGCCGGCCACCGACCGCCAG
>NZ_JAWRXJ010000583.1:0-256 GCF_046535095.1 Pseudomonas sp. SIMBA_041 | reverse complement strand
CTTGGGTACTAAGCGTTTGACCTGACGAATAATTGTATTGACCAAAATACCTTTCAAACCCATCATATCGCCCATCTTCGATAGGATAATACGTTTGATAGACGTTTCTTCAATGACTTGCTCGAGCGCTTGGGCAAAGTTATCGACCACAAAAATTGCTTGGGCACCAGAATCGTTAAGCTGATGGCGTAATTCTCGGCCAGTATATAGCGGGTTGACAGGGGTACAAACGTAGCCTGCACGCAATATCCCAATC
>NZ_JAWRXJ010000582.1:0-256 GCF_046535095.1 Pseudomonas sp. SIMBA_041 | reverse complement strand
CAGTAAATATATCAGCTAATAGTGTCTCTGATATATTGCGACTCTCAAGCATATATGAGACGCCTGATGGGGTACGCAAGTTATCCTCTAAGACACAAAATTTACCTGTCTCGTCTCGAATCAAATCAATACCGCTGATGTGCGAATAGATAGGCTTGTCGAGCTCAACGCCCATCATCCACGGCGCATAGCAACCACCGGCATAGACGTAGCTGGCAGGTACAACATCTGCCTTCATGATGGCTTGGTCATGGTA
>NZ_JAWRXJ010000581.1:0-256 GCF_046535095.1 Pseudomonas sp. SIMBA_041 | reverse complement strand
AGTTCAGCGATCGAGCGCAGATACAAGACTGGCTAAGGATCGAATGTCCGAAAGAATTTGCACTTCTTGTGGCCGTCGGAGGCGTGGACCGGGCGCTTCCGGATACGGGAGGTTGGTTGGAGCCGTCCGTCCTGCGGCACGAGGGGACGGCGGCCTTCCGCGGATGCGGCTGGGATGAGAAAGGTGCGAATGCGATCGCCGCAAGGCTCGAGCGAGCACTGATGTCATTTTATAAAAGCAAGGAGGTGAAGCGATG
>NZ_JAWRXJ010000580.1:0-256 GCF_046535095.1 Pseudomonas sp. SIMBA_041 | reverse complement strand
CTAGCGGTCGTCGTGCTGCTGGCGGCGAGCCTGTGGAACGCGGTCAGCGGTGACCATGCCGACAACCTGCACCTGGCGTTGCTGGGCGGCCTGTCCGGTTTTGCCGCCACCGCCCTGGGGGCAGTCCTGGCCGTGGTGCTGCGCGATGTCAGCGCGCGCACCCAGGATGTGATGCTCGGTTTTGCTGCGGGCATGATGCTGGCAGCCAGTTCATTCTCGCTGATTCTGCCGGGCCTGGACGCCGCCCGCGAGATCA
>NZ_JAWRXJ010000579.1:0-256 GCF_046535095.1 Pseudomonas sp. SIMBA_041 | reverse complement strand
AGATGGTGCTCGACGCCTTCCACACCTCGAAAGAAAGTGACCAGATTCGCGAACTGCGCGCAGCGATTCGCCAGGCCCACGACCGCTTTGACGACGACACCGCCTATGAACTCATGGGCCAGCTCAAGCAGCTCAAAGACGCCGAGGCCGCCGACCTCGCCGCCCTGGAAGACCTGAGCAAGAAATTCCCCATCAGCCGGATTCTCTCCAGCTACAAGGACGATCCGGACTTCCAGGAGCTGGTCTACGGCCTGGC
>NZ_JAWRXJ010000578.1:0-256 GCF_046535095.1 Pseudomonas sp. SIMBA_041 | reverse complement strand
GCTGACCATGCCGCCGATCTGCGCGATATGCGGCTTTTCGGTTTCGATCCACAGCAGGTCGGCGCCGTTCTGCAGCGACGTGATGCAATCCAGGACGCAACGCGCTTCGCCGGTGCCCGAGCGGAACTGGAACAGGTTGCTCGGCAGGCGCTTCGGACGCAGCAGCTTGCCGTCGCGCTTGATGACGACGTCACCGTTGCCGAGCTGGTCGGCCGACAGCTCTTCGCAGTCGAGGAAGGAGTTGTACTGGTCGCCC
>NZ_JAWRXJ010000577.1:0-256 GCF_046535095.1 Pseudomonas sp. SIMBA_041 | reverse complement strand
CTCCAGGGACAGCAGGTCCGCGCCGTTTGTCGCCGGGATGACCCTGGGCACTCGCAGCTCCGGGTGCTGTTGCAGATGCTTGAGGCCGGCGTGCTGCGCCTGTCGGTCCAGTGGAGAGCGTCCTGACCGAAATGGTCGCGGCACTCAAGGAAATCGGCGATACCCCGAACAAGGAGACGGTCGCCAGTTGGTGGAAGCAGATCGAGGAATGGCGTGGCGATCGCGGCCTGTTCCCTTACGACAAGGGCGACGGCAG
>NZ_JAWRXJ010000576.1:0-256 GCF_046535095.1 Pseudomonas sp. SIMBA_041 | reverse complement strand
ATGGCTAAGCACGATAGAGGCCTGCGCTTCCAGCCGGCGGGCGGTAGCCGGGCGCCGCAGATTCCAGTGGGCAAGAAACAGCGTTTGACGATTCAGCGTCTGGCCAACGACGGCCGTGGCATTGCCTTTGTCGAAGGGCGTACCTGGTTTGTCAGCGGTGCCCTGGCCGGTGAAGAAGTCGAAGCTCGGGTGTTGGGCAGCCACGGCAAAGTGGTAGAGGCCCGTGCCGAGCGCATCTTCAACGCCAGTGATCTGC
>NZ_JAWRXJ010000575.1:0-256 GCF_046535095.1 Pseudomonas sp. SIMBA_041 | reverse complement strand
ACGCGCTTCTCGCTGCGCTGGAAGTGCATGCATAAGAAGATGAAAGACGGGGGGATGTATTCGTCGACGGGCGAATTGCTGGGCGACGCAAACTCTCGCGTGGCCGCTGGCGATATCGAGAGCGCACTGCGGCTCATTCAGGACTTTGTGCAATCCGTGGTCCGGGATCCTCGGACGGTCGCGAAAATCTTTGCGAGTCACTCGCTCGACGTTTTCTGTCGAGATGTCGGTGCGCGGGTTCTCGCTGGCTTGCCGG
>NZ_JAWRXJ010000574.1:0-256 GCF_046535095.1 Pseudomonas sp. SIMBA_041 | reverse complement strand
GCGCGTCGCGCAAGGCTCGCGTCAACTCGACAATAACTACAATGATTCATGAGGATGTACGGATATGACCGCAGTTGAAACCAGCAGTACTGCAGCGGAAACCCCACAGCAAACCAAGAAACGCCTGCGCAAGGTCGCGGCGGCCACCATCTTCGGCTCGATGCTGGAGTGGTATGACTTCTACCTCTACGCCACCATGGCGGCCATCGTCTTCTCGAAGATCTTCTTCGATAACAGCAACCCGAAAAGCGCCACC
>NZ_JAWRXJ010000573.1:0-256 GCF_046535095.1 Pseudomonas sp. SIMBA_041 | reverse complement strand
CCATCGCCCCTGCACCGCCGGCGCTTGCCATTCGCCATGGTGCCTTCGCCGAGCGCCAGCAATTGCTGGAACGGCATCTGGACGACGACAGCCGAAGCTGGTGGCAGCAAGCCCGGGAACAACTGGCCCGGCAGCCCTCGGCCAACACCCTGATGCTGCTCAGCAGTCAGTGTCGGCGCCGCTTGGCCAGCGCACCGCTGGCCCCCAGCCCGGACTGCAACCGCACTCAACTGGCCCGGGCGCTGCTGCTGGCCCA
>NZ_JAWRXJ010000572.1:0-256 GCF_046535095.1 Pseudomonas sp. SIMBA_041 | reverse complement strand
AGGCCATTTCGCCGGCAGCCATATCCTGGTGCCGCGTGCTGGCGTCGCCGTGCATATCAATGCGTTCAACTTCCCCATCTGGGGCATGCTGGAGAAGTTCGCGCCCACCTTCCTGGCCGGTATGCCGTGCATTGTCAAACCCGCCACATCCACCAGTTACCTGACCGAAGCCGTGGTGCGCCTGATGCACGCGTCGGGCCTACTGCCGGCTGGCAGCCTGCAACTGGTGATCGGCAGCACCGGCGACCTGCTCGAC
>NZ_JAWRXJ010000571.1:0-256 GCF_046535095.1 Pseudomonas sp. SIMBA_041 | reverse complement strand
CAGGCGACGCATGCCGGGGAATTTCCCGAGATGTATAAACCTGTACAAGAAAAGGATGCAAATAGGGAACCAAGTCGGCGTTTATGCGAACTTCTGCGATATGACGGCTATTGGTTGATTAACCGGGGGATAAAGCGGTGATTTTCAGGCAGGCGCTGTTACTCAATGTCGCAGCGGGCTTGGATGGGGGATAAAGGTAACGCCCGCAGACGGTATCCCGGAGGGAGTTGTCCACAGGCGCTTGCTCGGAAGGATG
>NZ_JAWRXJ010000570.1:0-256 GCF_046535095.1 Pseudomonas sp. SIMBA_041 | reverse complement strand
ATGCTTCTAATAATCCAAAACCGGAGACGGCAGCATTGTTGACCAAAACATCTATTTTTCCAAATTTCTCTAATGTTTCTGCAAAAGCATTATTTACAGATCGGTCGTCTGTGACATCAATTTCAATGACGTAGATATTGGGTAATGCTTTCAGTTCTTTGGCAGCTGCTTCATTTTTACCTGTCACGCCACGCATTCCTGCAATGACCGTATAACCCGCTTTAGCAAGTGTAGTTGCTGTTAATTTTCCAAATCC
>NZ_JAWRXJ010000569.1:0-256 GCF_046535095.1 Pseudomonas sp. SIMBA_041 | reverse complement strand
CTGTTGAAGCTGCGTCGGTTGGTGGCGTTGTTCAGCCGCAGGCTGAGGTTCTTCAAGGTGCCGCTCTGCAGGGTGTAGCCGATCTCGGTATCGCGCTCCCACTCATGGCCGTCATTGCCAACCTTGGTGGTGGCGCTGTCGCCACGACCGTAGCGCACCATGGCCAGCAGCCCGGGAATCCCCGAGGCGGCGAAGTCATAGTCATAACGCACCTGCCACGAACGCTCGCCGGCGTTGCTGAAGTTGCCGTTGAACA
>NZ_JAWRXJ010000568.1:0-256 GCF_046535095.1 Pseudomonas sp. SIMBA_041 | reverse complement strand
CACGCAACTCAGACCGGTCAGCAGGGCATGTTGCAGGTTGAGATTGGCCTCGGGCCGCGCCCGGAGCATCTGCAAGCGGCAGATCTGCGGCTGCAAGGCAGCGATCTGATCCGCCAGCAGGGTCTGATAATCGTGCCCCGAACACAGCACGATCCGCGGCGCGTGGAAGTTGCCGGCGGTGCTGCGCAACTGGCCCGGCTGGATATCCCCCACCAGGGTCGAGAAGTGAAACTGCACCCCCAGGTCCCGGCGCAGG
>NZ_JAWRXJ010000567.1:0-256 GCF_046535095.1 Pseudomonas sp. SIMBA_041 | reverse complement strand
CCCAGCGCGACAAAGACATCGAGACCATCTGGTGCGGTGAGTTCCAGCGACTGCAAGCCCTGCTGGCGGCCCGTGGTGACGACCTGAGCATCGAGAAAGCCCTGGCCGTAGGGGCGGTGCCGCTCAGGGAGGTGCTGCTGGACGACACCCGGCAGCAATACCGGGAGCAGGCGCAACAGCGCACCTGACCCGCCTCCCCGTAGGAGCCGGCTTGCCGGCGAAGGCGATCTCGCGGGCTCGTTCGCTGGCAAGCCAG
>NZ_JAWRXJ010000566.1:0-256 GCF_046535095.1 Pseudomonas sp. SIMBA_041 | reverse complement strand
CTATTATACATTTCTCAAAGAGTTTAAAATTTATATAAATTCACTAGACTAAATTTATAATTTTGCACAGAATTTCTTCATGCCTAAACATCTTCTTAGATCAAATAATTAATACTCCAACATAAAGCTATTTTTTTTGCAATTAAAACATACCAATTAGTATGTTAAATTAGAATTAAAATTTAAAACATACCAGATAGTACTTTTAATTTTTGCAAAGCAATCGTTTTTGAGATTACTGTCCAATTCAAAATAG
>NZ_JAWRXJ010000565.1:0-256 GCF_046535095.1 Pseudomonas sp. SIMBA_041 | reverse complement strand
CGCCACCATGCCCGGCACGGTCACCATCAACCCCGCGACCCCATCGGTGATGCCCAGGCTATTGGCAATTTGCGGCAAGACGCCGACCGGCAGGTATTCGGTGGTGACAAAGGCAAAAGCGCCCAGGGCCACCGCGTACACCGACAGCCAGTCGCGCCA
Organism: Pseudomonas sp. SIMBA_041; assembly: GCF_046535095.1. Classification (NCBI taxonomy): domain Bacteria; kingdom Pseudomonadati; phylum Pseudomonadota; class Gammaproteobacteria; order Pseudomonadales; family Pseudomonadaceae; genus Pseudomonas; species Pseudomonas sp. SIMBA_041. Next base: position 97 of record NZ_JAWRXJ010000565.1, on the reverse strand, counting down.
GGAGGACGGCTCCGCTGGCCCGTGCGCAGCGGTGGCCGGTGATGCAGACAGATCGTTCATGGCAAAGCTCCACAGGAATGAGTGGCGCCATGCTAGG
>NZ_JAWRXJ010000564.1:0-257 GCF_046535095.1 Pseudomonas sp. SIMBA_041 | reverse complement strand
GAAGTAAGGGAAACAGTCATAATCCAACCATTTATCAGGGATACAGTAAAACTTATTAGGGATAAGGAAAAAACGCTATTAGTGTAGCATGATAGGGCATATCGCTTATGTGACACACGGTATCAATTGATTGTCTTTTGCGTTTTTCTGCCGAAGTCTATTTAAAAACAGAGCAATCTTAGCTGCAATATAACGACAAGATTTCGTTACCGATGGATGATGTCACTCTCTGGTTGAATATGTTCTGATAAAAGAGC
>NZ_JAWRXJ010000563.1:0-257 GCF_046535095.1 Pseudomonas sp. SIMBA_041 | reverse complement strand
GCCGCAGCCTGCAACTGCACACCGTCGCAACCCGCGCGGCGCGTCACGCCTTGTTGCCGACCAACCCTGGCACTGCGTGCAGCAGGGCATTGATCGCGAAACCGATGAACATCACCCCGCGGACCCGGGTGATCGCCAGCTCGTGGCGCTGGTACCAATTGCGTACCTTACGCGCGCCGACGATGCCGATGAGGATAGCGTATGCGCCAAGGCCGCCAAGGAAACTCAGGGCAATCAGCCCCGGCAGCATCGACCAG
>NZ_JAWRXJ010000562.1:0-257 GCF_046535095.1 Pseudomonas sp. SIMBA_041 | reverse complement strand
ACCACCAGTATCATGAAGGTAGTCATCGATAAGCTCAGCGCCTTTTTCAGTGGTCGCAGTTCCAATGACAAAATGTCCTTCTTTAGCAAAACGTTTGGCCACTGCCTTGCCGATACCTCGGCTAGCGCCAGTCACTAATGTAATCGTACGGCTCATGATAACACCTCCAATAATTTTTCTAGACGGGCAGGCTTGTCAGTAGGATAGCTTGCGATTGGCTGCGCCTGACGCTTCGCCAAATTGCTCAGTACATTACC
>NZ_JAWRXJ010000561.1:0-257 GCF_046535095.1 Pseudomonas sp. SIMBA_041 | reverse complement strand
TCGCGGGGTTGCCGCCGATAAAGCAGGTACGACCGTCGTCACCGTGGATTAGCAAGCAAATAGCGTCCGTGAGCCATCCGTTGTGCAGTCCCATACCAGCGGGCGTCCAACGGGTTGGACCACTTCGCTAGCAACCATGGCCCTGGAGCCGTTCCGCCTCCCCGCTTTGGAGTTGAACGACTGATACCCCCCGAAACGGAGGACATGCGGACATGCAAAAAGAGGCTGAAATTAGATACTCTTAGAAAGCAGTAACG
>NZ_JAWRXJ010000016.1:0-84225 GCF_046535095.1 Pseudomonas sp. SIMBA_041 | reverse complement strand
GTGAGAGTAGGTCATCGTCAAGATTAAATTCCGAAACCCCTATCTGCGTATGCAGGTAGGGGTTTTGTTTTGCCTGCGAGAAAGTACTCGCCCTTAACGCACAAATTGGCGCAGTTATTTTTGACCCATGCCTCTAGAATAGGGCCAACTTTTTCGGAACAGAGCCTTTATGTCAGATCCGGTTGACGCCGCAAGGCTGTCAGAATTACCGCTGGACGATTTGGTCGCGTGTCATGAGTGCGACTTGCTGATGCGCAAACCCGAACTCGCCCATGGAGAGAAAGCGCTGTGTCCGCGCTGCGGTTATGAGCTCTACGCCCATCGGCACAACGTCGTACAGCGCAGTCTCGCTTTGGTGATCGCCGCTTTATTGTTGTACGTGCCGGCGAACTTTTTACCCATCATGCAGCTCAATCTACTCGGGCAATCGTCAAACGACACTGTCTGGAGCGGCGTTGTGGCCTTGTTCGACACCGGCATGCAAAGCGTCTCGGTGATTGTGTTCCTGTGCAGCATGGGCATCCCGTTGCTTAAGCTGCTCTGCCAATTGGCCGTCTTGTTGAGCATTCGCTTTGATATCGGACGCAGCTACGGCCTGTTGCTCTATCGCATTTATCACCATCTACGGGATTGGGGAATGCTCGAGGTTTACCTCATGGGCGTGCTGGTTGCGTTCGTAAAACTGGCAGATATGGCAGCCATTAGCGTAGGCCTTGGTCTGGTGTGCTTTATCAGTTTGCTGTTGGTTCAGGTCGGGTTGGAGGTTGTGATGTCGCCTCATCAGATCTGGCAGGCTTTATCAGGAGAGGATGCCCATGCGGGCGATTGATGCAGGCATTCTGATTTGTGCGGAATGCCATGAGTTGAACAAGCAGGAAGCTGACACCGACGAGCAAGTCTGCACTCGTTGTGGTGCGCTGGTTCATGCCCGTCGCCCAAACAGCCTGGTGCGTACCTGGGCGCTGCTGGTAACTGCGGCCATTCTCTACATTCCGGCCAACGTGCTGCCGATCATGACCATCAACTCTCTCGGCAAGGGCGCCCCCAGCACCATCATGTCCGGCGTGATTGACCTGGTTCATTACGGCATGTTTCCCATCGCGGCAGTTGTGTTCATTGCCAGTATTCTGGTGCCGACGTTCAAACTGGTAGGCATCGGGTTGCTGTTGTTTTCCATACAGCGCCGCCAGCCTCTCTCGGCTCGCCAACGAATCTGGATGTACCGCTTTATCGAGTTCATCGGCCGCTGGTCAATGCTGGACATCTTTGTGATCGCCATCCTGGTGGCGGTCGTGAATTTCGGACGGCTTGCCAGCATCGAAGCCAATCTTGGCGCTATCGCCTTCGCCAGTGTGGTGATTTTGACGATGCTTGCTGCAGTTTCTTTCGATCCCCGACTGATTTGGGATAACACGGAGTCGGACGACGACCATGACTGATTTGCCTACAGCGAAAACCCGACCGGCCTCGAACTGGTCAGCCATCTGGATTCTGCCTCTGATCGCTTTGATCATCGGCGGCTGGCTCGGCTGGCGTGCCTATAACGAGACCGGTATCGAGGTTCAGGTGCGCTTCGAAAGCGGCGAGGGCATCCAGGCCAACAAGACGGAAGTCGTCTATAAAGGCATGTCCGTCGGTAAGGTTAAAGCCCTGAAACTCGATGACGAAGGCGCTTCCAAAGGCGTGATCGCGACCATCGAGATGAACAAAGATGTCGAGCAATACCTCAGGACCAGCACGCGCTTCTGGCTGGTCAAACCGAGCGTGACGCTGGCCGGTATCACCGGTCTGGAAACCTTGGTGTCGGGCAATTACGTGGCGATCAGTCCCGGTGAAGGCGAGCCCACTCGCAAATTCAAGGCGCTGGCTGAAGAGCCGCCCCTGTCCGACGCCAAACCGGGATTGCACCTGACCATCAAGGCTGATCGCCTCGGCTCACTGAACCGTGGCAGTCCTGTGTTCTACAAGCAGATCAAAGTCGGCCAGATCAAAAGTTATGTGCTCTCGGAAGACCAGAGTACGGTCGAGCTCAAAGTGTTCATCGAGCCCACCTACGCCAATCTGGTGCGCAAACACACGCGTTTCTGGAACGCCAGCGGCATTAGCATCGACGCCAACCTGTCGGGTGTGAAAATTCGCAGTGAGTCGCTTGCCAGCATCGTCGCCGGGGGGATCGCGTTCGCCACGCCGGAGAATCGCAAGGACAGCCCACCCACCGATCCGAGCCTGCCGTTCCGTCTCTACGAAGACTTCGACGCTGCTGCCGCCGGTATTCGGGTCAAGGTCAAACTCACCGATTTCGAAGGATTGCAGGCTGGCCGCACGCCGGTCATGTACAAAGGCATCCAGGTCGGCAACCTGAAAGCGCTGAAGATCGATCCGGACCTGTCCGGTGCCACCGCCGAATTGACCCTCGATCCATTGGCCGAAGATTACCTGGTCAGCGGTACTCAATTCTGGGTGGTCAAACCGTCGATTTCCCTCGCGGGCATCACCGGCCTGGAAGCGCTGGTCAAAGGTAACTACATCGCCGTGCGCCCTGGCGATAAAGGCTCCCCACCGCAACGCGAGTTCGTGGCACGGCCCAAGGCGCCACCGCTGGACCTGCGTTCGCCGGGCCTGCACCTGGTGTTGTTCACCGAAAACCTCGGGTCCCTGGAAGTTGGCAGCCCGATCCTCTATAAGCAGGTCAAAGTCGGTTCGGTGCAGAGCTATCAGTTCTCCAAGACCAAGAAACAACTGGTGATCGGCGTTCACATCGAGAAGGAATACGAAGGTCTGGTCAACGCCTCGACGCGCTTCTGGAATGCCAGCGGTATCACACTCACGGGTGGACTGACCGGCGGAATCCAGGTCAAAAGTGAATCGCTGCAAAGCCTGATGGCCGGTGGTATCGCCTTTGAGACCCCGGAAGCCAAAGCCCCGCTGCAAAAGAAGATCCCGCGTTTCCGTCTGTTCGCCAACCATGACGAAGCCAATCAGAAAGGCACCGTGGTCACTATCAAGGTCGAACGCGCCGATGGCCTGCGTAACGGCACACCGGTGAGATTCAAAGGGCTGGACGTCGGCAAGATCGAAGACGTTGACCTCACCGATGATCTGCAATCGGTGATGCTCACCGCACGAATCACCGAAGTGCCGGAGCGCATTGCCCGGGTGGGCACTCAGTTCTGGGTGGTCAAGCCTGAGTTGGGGCTGATCAAGACCCGCAATCTGGAAACGCTGGTGACCGGTCAATACATCGAAGTGCAACCTGCTCCGAAGAACCTCGGCCCACAGAAGAACTTCGTCGCGTTGGCCAATCCGCCAGAGACGGCCAAGCAGGAAGCCGGTTTGAGTCTGGTCCTGAGCGCCGCGCGCCGTGGTTCGCTGAAAACCGGTGTGCCGGTGACGTATCGCGAAATCACCGTGGGCAAGGTCACTGGATATGAACTTGGCCAGACAGCGGATCGTGTGCTGGTGCACATTCTGATCGAACCGAAATACGCACCGCTGGTGCGCAGCGGCACGCGTTTCTGGAACAGCAGTGGTTTTGGTTTTGACTACGGCTTGTTCAAAGGCGCAACGGTGCGCACTGAATCGCTGGAGACCCTGATTCAGGGCGGTATCGCCTTCGCCACCCCGGACGGCGATCGCATGGGCAGCCCGGCGCGAGCTGAGCAAACCTTCCCGCTGTTCGACAAGTTTGAAGATGAATGGCTGACCTGGGCGCCGAAAATCGCAATCGGCAAATAGTTTATTGGTGCCTGTGATGCCGCCATCGCGAGCAAGCTCGCCCACATTGAATTGTGTTTACACAGATCTAATGTAGGACTGAGCCTGCTCGCGATGAGGCCCACAAAAAAGGCCGCGATCCATTGGATCGCGGCCTTTTCATATCTAACGGATTAACTCAAACCGCATCCAGCTCCGGTTCATCCGCCTGCGCCACAACGCTCGCCTTCACCTCGTCATGACGGCGAATGTACTTCCAGTCGGCCTCATCGATGTAGATCCCGTTCGGCCCGCTGCCACCTTCCAGGTCAATCGCGACACTGGCGCAAACCTGCGGCTTCACACTCGCCAGGATCGGCACGAAGCCCAGTTGCAGGCTGGTTTCCAGCAACGCTGCCTGGTTCTTCTCATCGATGTCCGCCGCCTCGTCGAGGTAATACGGCAGGCGCACGCGACCGGCCTGGTCGCGGTCCATCAAGTGCAGCAACAGGTACATGTTGGTCAGCGCCTTGATGGTCATTGTGGTGCCGTTGGACGCGGCGCCGTCGATGTCGGTGTGGATGACTGGCTGACCGTTGACCTTGGTGATCTCGAACGCCAGTTCGAACAAGTCCTTGAGGCCCAGCTGGTTGTGGTTGGCGGCCACCAGCCGCGCCAGGTATTCCTTGGCTTCTTCGTTCTTGTTGTCCTGATCGGCACTTTGGCTCAGGTCGAACACGGAGAGGGTTTCGCCTTCTTCGTATTGGCCGGCGCTGTGGATGATCTGGTCGATGTGCTTGAGCGCTTCCTTGTTCGGCGCGAGCACGATGCGGAAGCTTTGCAGGTTGGACACCTGACGCTTGTTGATCTCGCGGTTGAACAACGCCAATTGATGCTCGAGACTGTCGTAGTCGCTACGAATGTTGCGCAGGGTCCGGGCGATGTCCGTGACCGCCGCCCGGCGTGCCTTGCCCAGCGTCAGGGCTTCGTCGGTGCGGTGCGCGTACGCGTTGATCAGCAGCTGCAGGCGACGCTCCATATCGTCTTCGCTGTCGAACTTGGCCACACCCTTGAGGCGGACCTGCGCGTACAGCGCCTCGATCTGACCGTCGCTGCGCAGCAAACCCTGCCAGCTGTCTTGGTAGTCATTGAGCAGCGGCAGCAGGTTGTCCATGGAATCGTCGATCGGGTCCATGAACGGTGTACCGAACGGCAGGTCTGCCGGCAACAGCTGACGGCGGCGCAGGGCGTCGTCGAGGGTGCGTTGCTTGGCTTCCATGTCGCCGATCTGACGGCCGACCAGTTGCAGCTTGGCCGACAGTTGCTGGACGCGTTCGGTGAAGGCATCGCTGGAACGCTTCAATTCGTCCTGCGCCGCTTCCATCTGTGCCAGTTGCTCAAGCTTGTCGCCTTCCTCAGCGCTCAGGGTTTGCGCGCGACGGAAATCTTCCAGGGCTTTCTGCGCATCCAGCACTTGCTGGTACAGCGCTTCGGTCTGAGTCTTGCTCGCGGCGCGGTCGGCGGCCACGGCTTGTTGGGTCTTGAGTTGCTTGAGTTCTTTGTCCAGGCGCTCTTTCTGATCGCGCAACGCGGCGCGGTCAGCCAACGCTTGCAGCGCGGGCGGCTCGATGTGCGAGATGTCGATGGACAGGCCCGGCACTTCGAAGCGCTCGCCTTTGAAACCGTCGAGGATCAATTCCATGGATTTGACCCACTGACCGTCCTCGTCCAGCGTGATGCCGTGTTCGCCCAGCGGCAGGCTGAACAAGGCGCTGTTGAACAGACGCATCAGGCGCTCGACGTCCTGTTGCGAGAACTCTTCGCGCAGGCGGGCGTAGCTGTTGTTGTCGGCGTGATCGAGTTGCTGCTTGACCGACTTCAGGCGTTTTTCCAGGTCACGCAGACGCTCTTCCAGATCTTCGGCAGAGAACTGCCGCGACTGTGCCAGCGCACCCGCCAGTTCATCGTGCGCGTCCTTGGCCGCCAGCAGTTGTTGCTCCAGCACTTTGACGTCATCGACCAACGCGAAGCGATGCTTGAGCACCGACAACTCGCCGAGCCAGCGCTGGATGCCGGTGATTTCCCGCTCCAGGCGCATCAGTTCTTGTGTGCCGCCACGCTGATCGTTTTGCAGCGCGTCCTGCTCGTTGCGGTAATGCTCGGCCTGAATCGTCAGTTCTTCCTTGCGCGCACTGGCGTAGTCCGACCAGGTGCCAAGCAGGGAATCGAGCAGCGGCGAGATGCGGTGCAATTTGCCGCGCAGGATATTGCGCTGGGCCACGCCGGCGGCCAGTGCTTCAACCAGCGGGCCGGCAGTGACCAGCGAGTTGTAATCCTGCTCCATGCGCCGTACATCGCGGAACGCTTCTTCGCACGCGGCGATGTAGTCGACGCTGCCGGAACGCAGGCTGTGCTCAAACGCATCGAGGAACAGTTGCTTGAGCTTGGCCGCGGTGATTTCGCGCATGTGCAGCAGGTTGATGAACAGTGCGCGGAAGGTCTTCAGGCTCTGCTCGCTGGTGGAACGCAGCGGGATCAGCGTCAGGTCCAGCGGGATCGAGGTGTGACCGCCGACCAGCAAACGACGCAGCTCATCAGGCTTCAACTCGTAGGCTTTGAGGCCTTCGCGTTCAAGGTTGGTGAACAGTTCTTTCTGGCGCAGGCAGGTGTCGTTCTTCTGGTAATGCGCCAGATCCAGCTTGCCGGCATAGGCAAAGAACTGGTGACCGAAACCACCGCCCGGGCCGCGACCGACCACGCCGATCACGTGCGGGCCGTGGGGCAGCGACACTTCAACCAGGATGTAACTGGTGTCCGAGGCGAAGTAGAAGCGTCGGGATTGTTCCAGGCTGTACTTGCCGAAACTCATGTCCGACATGCGCGCCAGGATCGGGAACTGCAAGGCGTTGATCGAGGCGGATTTACCGAGGTTGTTCGCGCCGTAGACCGACAGCGGCTCTTCCAGCGGAAACAGACCGAGGCTGTAACCGGCGGTGTTCAAAAGGGCAAAACGGCGAATGCCGTAGCGTTCCTTGCTCATGCGTCGGTCTCCTGTTCTTCGGCAATGGCGCGGGCCATGGCGTCTTCTTCGCTTTCTTCTTCGAAGTCACTGAGGTCCAGCGGATCGTCGGTTTCCAGCAATTTTTCATCGCTGTCGTCATCGATCAGCACGGGGACCGGCAATGGCAACACGCTGTGCAGGCTGGCCGCCAGATCACGGTCCTGCTGGACCGACAGGCAGACATCGAGGAAGCGGTGCATCGGCGGCAGGAAACGGTAGATGCCGTTTTCCTCGCCGGCGAAACCGAGCTGGGTCATGCGGCGCATGATTTTTTCTTCGAGTTCTTCGACGGTCTGTACTTCGGCCTGGATAAACAGGTCGCGGTACTTTTCGAGCAAGGACGGCAATTCATCGCGGCCGAGGCTGCCGCCGTCGAGTACGGCGACCGGGTCGCGGCCCTGATCCGCCAGATGCTCGACGAGGATGAAGGTGAACAGCGCCAGTCGTTGCGCGGTTTTGTTCACCGCGGCAGCAGCAAGGTCCGGCACGAAGTAGTAGAAACCACGGGTGTCACACACCAGCTCAAACCCCAAGGCCTTGAACAGCGTGCGGTACTGGTCCTGGAAGTTCGACAGTTGCGCGTACAGCTCCGGGTCGCGGCGGCTGACGTGGTAGCCCTTGAACAGCTCGCGAAAGATCGGCGCCAGCTGGGACAGTTCGTTTAGATCAAGATGCATGTGGGATGCTCGCAGAATCCTCGGCGGCGTCGCCGGCCGAGAGCAGGGCGAAGGAGCGCAGGCTGACCTGATGCTCATGAGTGTGGTATTCGCGGCGTTCCAGACGCTCACGTTTGAAGCGTTTCTCCCGCGACAGGCGCGAGAACCAGTACAGCAATTCGTCGGTCGCGCCGTCCGGTTCCTGCTCCAGCAGCCAGGTCATCAGGTCCGGCATCGGCAGGGCGTCTTCACAGCGTTCGAGCATTTCGCGAACGGTACGAGGCGCGCGCGGGGCTTCGCCTTTCTGGGTCTTGTGCGCTTTGGGGAAACGCGCCGGTTTCGGTTCGAAACGGGCCAGCGCATACACGTAGGCTTCGACCTGACTCGCACTGCCGAGGAACGTGCTTTGCGGGCGGGTGAACATCGGCATCGCGGCTTGCGGGACGGCATCGATGCCTTTGCGACGAATGGCCGACAAGGCCAACGCGGCGCCACGGGTCACGGCATTGTGGCGACGGGCTTCTTCACGCAGCGGCAGCAGCAGTTCGCGGGCATGACGCAGGGTCAATTGGGCGCTGGTCTGCATTTCGAGGATACGGGCGTGGGTACGCAGCAGCATGTCGTCATCGACCAGATGGCCAAGACGCTGCTGCTCGCTGAGCATCTTCAGCAGTACGGTTTCGACCTTGCGTACGCCTTGTTCGAAGGCGCCGTCGGCGTTCACCAGTTCGATCATCGGTTCGACGTATTCGTCCCAGGTCGCCAGCACTTCAGCGTAACGCTGACGCAACGGGATCTGCCGATCGCTGGTTTTCGCCCGTTCGGCGACGGCCACCAATGCTTGTTCATCGTTATCGAGTTTTTTCAGTACGTCGCGTACGCGCATATCGAGCAAGCGCAATTGGCGCGCCAGATCATGGCCATCGCGTATGTCAAAGGCGTCCTGAATGTAACCGGCCAGGCGCTCGAGGTGACGCAGGTAGGCTTCGATTTCCAGGCACAGGCCTAGACGGTGCTCACGGCGCAGGTAAGCGAGGAAGTCGTGAATCTGCGCATTGAGCTCGAACCGGTTCGGGCTTTTCGCCACGGGCACCAGAATGTCGAGGCGGATCCACACGTCCAGCAGGCTGGTGATGTCCTGCGGCGTACTGTCGAGTTGCTGGGCGGCCAACTGTGAACGCAGTTCGTTGAGGCTCAAGGTGCCTTGGTCGAAGTGCTCGCACAGTGGCTCCAGAAGTGCCCAGTGTTCAGCGAGGGCGCGCAAGACGCGCTTGGGTTCGATCATCGGAATGGCCGGCTGGTTGACGATTAAAAGCCGCGATTGTACTGCATCGCAGGCGTGTCGATTCACTCTCGGGACAGACAGTAGGTTTTCTATCGATCGAGGGCGGGCGATCTTGAGCGAAGGGCGGTAGAATCAGCGCACTATTAGTTATCCACAAGTGGCCGACCTTTGCTTATCGAGTCCCGTCGCCGCGCTTATTTGACCGCCATGCAGGTGGTCAACTGGCTGCCGCGCACCGAATTGCCCTTTGCCGCGCCTTCGCGGCCCGAGCTGCTGGAGATGCCTGAGCCGTTGGTCGTCGCGCCAATGGCTCCGGTTGCGCCTGCGCCTGTGGCTGATGTGCCCGTGGAACCGCTGGTCAAACCGGCCGAACGGGTGAAGATCGAGGTGCCGCGTCCTTCATTGGCCAGTACGCGCACCAACGCCAAGGTCGAAGAAGAGGCGGCTCCGGTCGTCGCCAAGGTTGTGCAGGTGCCGCCACCGCGCTTCGCCCTGCAATTGTTGCGCGCCGGTCGCTGCCTGCTGCTGGTGGAGTTACCCACAGGCGAAACGTTCCAGACTCGCGATCCCGCCTATTTATTGCTCAAGGACATGCTGCGCGCCGCCGGTCTGCCGGACAGCCCACAGATCGTCGGCGAACCGGTACGCTGGCCGCTGCTGGCTCGCGGCACCATGGATCAAGGCCCGGAAGCGGCGCGCGACTTCGTCCAAGGCTTTCTCTCGGCGCGTATCGAAGACGCGCCATGCGTGTGCGTGTGGCTGATCGGCCTGCCGGCGGTGCGTTTTGCCGGTGAAGCCAACGCCGAATCGTTCAACCGCGAACTCCAGGTCGAAGGCCTGGGCTCGGTCTGGGCCCTGCCGGGTCTGGAATTATTAATGGAAGAGCCACAGCGTAAGGCTGATGTCTGGCAAGCCATGCGTCGGCTGATGGCGCGCTGGAAAGAATCAAATGAGTGACGCTGTATCGTTCCGCCCGATGACCGAGGCGGACCTGGACGCTGTACTGAAAATCGAATACGCGGCATACAGCCATCCCTGGACTCGCGGGATTTTTCTCGACGGGCTGGGCAAGTATCAGATCTGGCTGATGTTCGAAGGGCAGCAGCAGGTCGGCCACGGCGTGGTGCAAATCATTCTGGATGAGGCGCATCTGCTCAATATCACCGTCAAGCCGGAAAATCAGGGCCGTGGCCTGGGTTTGACGCTGCTGGAGCATTTGATGTCGATTGCCTACAAGGCTGAGGCGCGGGAGTGTTTTCTGGAAGTTCGCGACAGCAACCGCACGGCGTTTCGCTTATATGAGCGGTACGGGTTTAACGAGATTGGCCGGCGTCGGGATTACTACCCGGCTGTTGGTGGTCGGGAAGACGCCGTGGTCATGGCCTGCACCCTGGTCGACTGACCTTCTTTAGAGCCTCGCGAGCAGGCTCACTCCTACAGTTGATCTGTGTAGTCAACAAATTCTGTGACAGACATAAATCAACCGTAGAAGTGAGCCTGCTCGCGATGGCGTCAAATCAGGCGATAGAGATCACCGATCCTTATCCATCGGATCCCGCTGCGCCATCTCCGCCTCATCCAGGCCATTCCCCCCGCCAATGTCATCTTCATCGACAATGCTCAAATCCCAATCCGCCTGATCACCGTCACCCGCTTCATGGGCATCCCGCGCGCCATCTTCATGGATCAACGTTTCCGGGCTCATGTCATCATCGGTAGACTCGTGATCATCGGTCGAAGCCCCCGTCATACCGGCTTCACGCACGCGCTCGCGAGGCATCAGCCGTTCGCGTTCGGTTTCGGGCAACTCGTCACCGATTTTGGCGCTGGGTTCTTCCTCATCGAAATCCAGCTCTTGCATCGAGCCCATGCGGTCTTCGTTGTCGTCGATCGGCTCAGGTTGCACCGCATCGTACGGACGTCGTGATTCAGTCATGGCAATTCCTCATACTGTGGGCCTTACTAGGGTTGACCCACTGGGCTCCTGAGAATTCCACCGGTCATACTTGCATCAAGCGCGTGACCTCGACGGGCGGTTGTTTGTCAAACCTGCGCATCATTCTTGAGGCTTTACAGCATGAACGAATTACAAGATCTGATTGATAACAACGAACGCTGGGCTGAAGCGATCAAACAGGAAGATCCGGACTTCTTCTCCAAGCTGGCCCGCCAACAGACGCCGGAATACTTGTGGATTGGTTGTTCCGACGCCCGCGTGCCGGCCAACGAGATCGTCGGCATGCTGCCGGGCGACCTGTTCGTACACCGTAATGTGGCCAACGTGGTGCTGCACACCGACCTTAACTGCCTGTCGGTGATTCAGTACGCGGTGGACGTGCTCAAGGTCAAACACATCCTGGTCACCGGCCACTATGGCTGTGGTGGCGTACGCGCCTCGATGCAGGATCGTCAGCTGGGCCTGATCGACGGCTGGCTGCGCTCGATCCGGGACCTTTATTACGAAAAGCGCGAAGAACTGGCCGAGCTGGCGACTGAAGAAGAACAGGTCGATCGTCTCTGTGAGCTCAACGTGATCCAGCAAGTGGCGAACGTCGGTCACACCAGCATCGTGCAAAACGCCTGGCACCGTGGGCAGCCGCTGTCGATCCATGGCTGCATCTACGGCATCAAGGACGGTCGCTGGAAAAGCCTGAACACGACCATCAGCGGATTTGAGCAACTGCCGCCGCAATACCGTCTGCGTCCGGTCGAGAAGCTTTAAGCCGGTCGGGGAGTGCGCGTCAGCCTTTGCTGACGCGCAAGGTGATTACAGCGCCGGTGCCGGAATCGCTGTTGCGGGCGCCGGAGCTTGCAGCTGTTGGAGTTGGGCCTTGATTGGCGTTGTCGCGCACTTGGCCTCGGCTTGTTCCGGGGTCAGGTTGCGGATCGAGGTGTAGAACAACTCGCAGGTTTTTTCTTTCTGGGTCACTTGCCAGGTTTGTGTGCAGCTTTTCAGCTGGGCAGCAGGGTCGCTGCCCGGTGTGCTGCCCATGCCGGCTTGCCAGCACGCGGCGCTCAAATCCTGGCCCATGACGGCCAGGCCCGCAGCATCGGCTTTCGCCTGAGCATCGTCGCCGGTATAGCTGTCCGGGTTGGCGGCGTACCAGATGTAACTCGGATGGTTCGAGCCCAATACCGGCACGTTCAGGCCTTTCTTCGGGCTGATCATCGCCAGACCCAGCACGTCGACGGTCACACCATATTGCTGCTTGATCCAGTTACGCACTGGCGCGCCAAAGGCGACCATCGGCAGCGCCGCACCTTTGGCGTTCTGGCTGACGTCCTTGACCATGGTGGTCTGGTAATCCGTGAAGTAGCCGTAGACACCCTCCAGGTCCTTGCCGGCGCTGGCCGGCGCGGCAATGGGCGCGATGTCGATGATGGTCTGATAGCCCGGCGTCTGGTCAGCGGGGATGCCGTTATCCGTCAGCAACGTGGCCCAGCGATCCGTGGTCGCGGAGCGCAGGTAATCCTGAGCCTGGGTCAGGGAGTAATCCGGCGGGAAGTGCAGCAATTCGACACTCTTACGGTTTTCCAGGGCCATGCCCAACGGCAGGAACAAGTACCAGTTGTAGGCCCATTTGCTGTCGGCATTGAGTTTTTTGGCACCGGTGTAGGCCAGATCGCCGGCATCGAGTAACGCGGCCAGCGGTTTTTCGTAACCCTTTGGTACGCCGCTGATGTCGGCGTAGAGCTGATGGTTATCGGTCTTTACTCGCACTTTTGCAGTGCTGTAGCCATCGCGTTGCACGCTTTGGGTCAGGTAATGCTCGACGGTTTGTTCAAGCGTCCAGTTGCGAAAGCAGATCACATTGCAGTTGTTGGGGTAGGCGAAAAGCCGGGTAACACGTTCGGTGCTGCCCAGTTTCAGATCGACATCGGCGTGGGCGGCGGCACTCAGGGCGAGGGCGGCAAAGGTGAGTCCTGTGAGTTTCAGCATGCTCAGATCCTTTTCAGCGTGGGCCCGCGTGGATCGCAGGCCACCGTACTAAAGCAGATCGGCCGATAATTGCTCAGCTGAACCTGAGCGCATGGGTCAAGTCGCCCATGGGTTTCTGGCCCCGAGCAATCATCGCCTCATCCCGCTGCTTGAGCCCGTCGAGCTTCTCCAGCCCGAACACCCGAGTGATCAAACGCAGGATCGACGCTGTGTCATAGACCGTGTGGTCCACCGTGCCTTTGCGCGCGAAGGGCGACACCACCAGCGCCGGCACCCGCGATCCCGGCCCCCAGCGATCGCCTTTGGGCGGTGCAACGTGATCCCACCAACCCCCGTTTTCATCGACCGTAACCACGACCACCATGTTTTTCCATAGCGGGCTTTCGCGCAGCACTTTCAGGGCGCGCACGATGTGCCGATCACCGGACGCCACATCGGCGTAACCGGCGTGCATGTTCAGGTTGCCCTGGGGTTTGTAGAAGCTCACCGCAGGCAGTTTGCCAGCCTCGGCATCGGCGAAGAACTTGTTGGTGCTCGATTCATCGCCCAGGCCGGCGTCGCGCAGACGTTTGTTGCGTTCGGCCGGGTTCTCCGGGCCCAGCTGTTTGAAGTAGTTGAACGGCTGATGGTGGTACTGGAAGTTGGGGATCTTCGGGATGCCACCGGAGTCCTTGAACTGATCCAGCGTCGCCTGCCAGGCGCCGGCGTACCAGGCCCAGTCGACATTTTTCTTTGAGAGCTTGTCGCCGATGTGCTCGTGGGTTTGTGGGACCAGCACGTTCGGCAAGTCTGGTTTGGCGTAGGCCGGGCGGTCAGGGTCGCGAATCCACGTCGGCCAGTACGGCGGCGCGAGCGTGTTGACGCCGTAGCCGTCCGGGGTCAAAGCGCTGGGACCGAATTGCGGTGGGCCGGTCATGGCGCTGGCTGGGGATTTATCCAAAGGCTTGAGCCGTGGGTCCGTCGGATCGTCGCTTTGCAGCACCGCGATTTGCGCCTTGGCCACCGAATTGGCCGCATCGGGATAAAACGGCGCGGTGGCGCTGATCAGGTATTGGTGGTTGAGAAACGAACCGCCGAAAGCGCCCTGGAAAAAGTTATCGCAGAGCACAAATTCCTGGGCGACGTCCCACAAGCGCAGGGAATAACGACTCTGCGCGTAATGGCCCATGGTCAGGCCGCCGGAGTCTGCCCAGGCGACAAAACCGTCATTCTTGCCACCGTTGATCTGCATCTGGTTTTGATAGAACACGTGCCACAAATCGCGGGTCACCAAGCCAAACGGCAGGTCTTCAGCGTTCGGGCCTTTGAGGGCAAACGGCGCGTTGGGCAGTTGCTGCTGAAACTGGGTTTCACTGGGGTACGTCACGCCATCCAGGGTTTGCGGACCGATCTGCAAAACGCCGCCCCATACCGGTGGCAGCGTCTGCAACAGACTGCCATCGCGATCACGCTGTTGATACTCGCCAGGCTGGAGGGATGACAGCGGTTTTTCGACACCGGGGAAATCGCCGAACAGATTGTTGAAACTGCGGTTCTCGGCATAGATCACCACCACGGTTTTCACCTGGTCGTGCAGGGCTTTGTCCAATTCCGCCGGGGACAGTGGGTGTTCGACAGGTTTGCCCGGCTCATCCCCCTGATTGCCGCAAGCGCTCAGCGTTGCGCCGACACCCAGCACCGCAACGCCACCGAGAAAGCGCCGGCGGCTAGTATCGGTGGGCGCATCTGCGTCGGGAGAAGGAACGTCGATGTTGTCTTTATCGTCAGTCATGCCAAGTCCCGTTTAGCTGAGTTTGTTGCAATATGTTTCGGCGGACGCTAGCAGCGGGATGTGACAGAAGGGTTACAGTCTTGAGTGCAGCAAAGTTCTTAATGTAGGCGTGAGCCTGCTCGCGATAGCGGTTTGGCAGTCACATCAATGTTGGATGGACTACCGCTATCACGAGCAGGCTCGCTCCTACAGTTGTTTTATGGTGATTGTTGGATCGGGTTAAGGCATTACCGGCGCCGTATACGTCAGCGTCGTCCCCAGCGCCCACAGCAGAAACAACACCAGCGGCGTGTGCACCAGCAATTGCACAAACGAAAACCCGATCAAGTCCCGCGCCTTCAGCCCGAGCACGCCCAGCAGCGGCAGCATGTAGAACGGGTTGATCAGGTTCGGCAGCGCTTCGGCTGCGTTGTAGATCTGTACGGCCCAGCCCAGGTGGTAGTTCAGGTCCGTGGCGACTTGCATGACGTACGGCGCTTCGATGATCCACTTGCCGCCGCCGGACGGAATGAAGAAACCGAGAATCGCCGAGTACACGCCCATCAGGAACGCGTAGGTGTCGTGGGACGCGATGCTGACGAAGAAGGTCGAGATGTGGTGCGCCAGGGTCTGGGCGTCAGTGCCTTTGACCGTGGTCATCAACGCGGCGATCGAGCCGTACAGCGGGAACTGGATCAGCACGCCGGTGGTGGTCGGGACAGCGCGGGCCACGGCATCGAGGAAGCTGCGCGGACGCCAGTGCAGCAGCGCGCCGAGCATCAGGAACAGGAAGTTGTAGGTGTTCAGCCCGGAGATGGCACTGATCGCGGGTTTGGTCGAAAACTCGTGGAACAGCCAGCCAGCCGCGAGTGCCACCAGCAAAAGGGTCAACAGCGGGCTGTGTTCCAGCCATTCGCCCGGGCGGGTGCGCGGGGCCAATGGCGGCAGATTGAAGCTCGGGTCGATGCCGCAGGCCTTGGCGTCACGGGCGGTGTTAGGGCCTGGCGCGGTGGCGTAGGCGATGATCAGCGAGACCACGATCAGCGCCAGCAGCATTACGCCGGACTGCCACAGGAAGATCGTTTGGGTGAACGGAATCACCCCGGTGATCGACAGGATCGACGGCGGCAGGCTGGCCGGGTTGGCCTGCAGTTGGGCGGCGGACGACGACAGACCCAGGGCCCAGACTGCGCCAAGACCCAGATAGGCAGCGGCGCCGGCGGCGCGGTAGTCCATTTTCAGATCGACGCGGCGGGCGAGGGCGCGCACCAGCAAACCGCCAAACACCAGCGACAAGCCCCAGTTCAGCAGCGAGGCAACCATGGAGATCAAGGCGACCCACGCCACGGCCGAGCGCCCGTTTTTCGGGATACGTGCCAGGCGGTCGATGAGTTTCACGGCGGGTGGCGAGGCAGCGACGACATAGCCACCGATGACCACGAACGCCATCTGCATGGTGAAGGGGATCAGGCTCCAGAATCCATCACCGAACGCCATGGCGGCGTCAGTCGGTTTGGCGCCCATGAACAGAGTGGCGACGGCGACGATGATTACCGCCAGCGCGGCAAATACCCAGGAGTCGGGGAACCAGCGTTCGGCAAAACTTGAGCAGCGCAGGGCAAAGCGGGCGGAGCGGGTATCTTCGATATCAGCGGCCACGGGGGTACCTCGAATTTTTATGTTTATTGTGGTCTTTCGGGCTGCAAAGGCCCGTCTGGACAGACGCCAACAGTAAATCAACCGCTGCTGACTTGTGACGAAACTTTACCAAAACAGGACTATGGTCTAACGGCTTGTCCATGGGCGCGTTTGCGTAGACCATGGGCGCCTTGGTTTTTTACCGGCTGCAGAGTTCTTTTTCATGACTGCCAACATCCCTTCGCGCCCGACGCCTTTTACCCGCTCGGATTACAAGACTCTCGGTCTTGCGGCCCTTGGCGGCGCGCTGGAAATCTACGATTTCATCATTTTCGTGTTCTTCGCCCTGACCCTCAGCCAACTGTTCTTCCCGCCGGAAATGCCCGAATGGCTGCGCCTGCTGCAAAGCTTCGGGATCTTCGTCACCGGTTATCTGGCGCGCCCGTTGGGCGGAATTCTGATGGCGCATTTCGCCGACCGGTTGGGGCGCAAGAAAGTCTTCAGCCTGAGCATCCTGATGATGGCGCTGCCGTGCCTGCTGATCGGGATCATGCCGACCTACGCGCAGATCGGCTATTGGGCGCCGCTGCTGCTGTTGGCGCTACGTGTCCTGCAAGGCGCGGCGGTGGGCGGTGAAGTGCCGAGCGCCTGGGTGTTCGTCGCCGAGCACGCGCCGGCCGGGCATCGCGGGTATGCCCTCGGTTTCCTGCAAGCCGGGCTGACTTTTGGCTACCTGATTGGCGCGCTGACGGCGACCTTCCTCGCACAGGCGTTCACACCGGCGGAAATTCTCGATTTCGCCTGGCGTTACCCGTTCCTCCTGGGCGGTGTGTTCGGGGTGATCGGTGTCTGGTTGCGCCGCTGGCTCAGTGAAACCCCGGTGTTCATGGCAATGCAGGCCCAGCGTGATGCCGCCGTCGAGCTGCCGCTGCGCACGGTCTTGCGTGAACATCGTCTGGCAATGTTGCCGGCGATGATCCTCACCTGCGTGCTGACCTCGGCGGTGGTGGTGTTTGTCGTTATCACTCCGACCATGATGCAGAAAACCTTTGGCATGACCGCCAGCCATACCTTCGCCCTGAGTGCGTTGGGCATCGTGTTCCTGAACATCGGCTGTGTACTCGCCGGGCTGCTGGTCGACCGCATCGGCGGCTGGCGCACGGTCATGCTCTATAGCCTGCTGCTGCCGCTGGGGATTGGTGTGCTCTATACCAGCCTGATTACGGGTGGTCACTGGATTGCTCTGTCCTACGCGGTTGCCGGTCTGAGTTGCGGAGTGGTCGGCGCGGTGCCGTCGGTGATGGTCAGCCTGTTCCCGGCGCGGGTTCGCGTCTCGGGCATTTCCTTCACCTACAACATTGCTTACGCCGCGTGGGCGAGCATCACACCACTGTTATTGATTGGTCTGATGCCGTGGAGCCCGTGGATCTGCGTGATCTTCTGTGCGGTCATGGGCGCAGTGGGTGTGGGCAGCGCGGCGTATTTTGGCGCACGCCTGCCCAGAGCCGGCCATTGCGCGGCCGCTGGCGCGATGTAATCGCAGCGTGTGACCGTAACTATTTTTGTAGGACAACCCTGAAACACTCTTCAGAAAAGAACCGTACCGCCGATGGCTAGGCTGCATGCCGCTTTCTCTCCCAGTCCATCGGTGCTTTCCCATGTTCAACAAACGCTTGAAGCAGGAGCTGTCGGCTCTTCGCGAAGAACTCTCCAGCCTTCATCAAGTGAAGGACAGTCTGGAAAGCGAGATGCTGGTCCTGACCCTTAATCCCGATGGCCGGATTCAATCGGCCAACCAGAACTTCCTGGGTGAAATGTTCTACAAGAGCGGCGACCTGATCGGCAGGAACATCGACGAGATCGTCCCGGCCCATGTCAAATCCGACGAATTCCACCGCCGCTTCCAGAATGCGCTGACCCGTGGCGAGCATTTCGCCGGGGCCGTGCGTTTGCTGCGGGGCAACGGCAAGGAGGCGTGGTTGCGTTCGATTGTGCAGCCGGTGCGCTCGGCGGACGGCCGAATCAAACATTTCTCGATTTACTCCAGCGACCTGACCCGCACCATCGAAGCGTCCCGTGAGCATGAGAACCTGATCGGTGCGCTGGTGCGTTCGACCGCGGTGATTGAGTTCGACCTCGATGGCAACGTGCTGACGGCCAACGACCGCTTCCTCAGTGGCATGGGTTACAGCCTCGCGCAGATCAAGGGCAAACATCACCGCACGTTCTGTGAGTCGCAGGAGGCCAGCAGCGCCGAGTACCAGAACTTCTGGCGACGCCTGAATGCCGGTGAGTTTGTTGCCGGCCGTTTCAAGCGCGTCGACAGCCATGGTCGTCTGGTCTGGCTGGAAGCGTCCTACAACCCGGTGGTTGACGCTAACAACACGCTCTACAAAGTGGTGAAGTTCGCCACCGTGATTACCGATCAGGTCAATCAGGAAAACGCCGTGGCCGAAGCGGCCAACATTGCGTATAGCACCTCTCAGCAAACCGATCAGAGTGCCCAGCGCGGTACGGCCGTGGTGACTCAGGCAGTGGACGTGATGCGCGACTTGGCCAGGCATATGCAGACCGCTGGCGATGGCATCGAGGCCTTGAACGAGCAATCGCTGGTGATCGGCACTATCGTCAAAACCATCAGCGGCATCGCCGAACAGACCAACTTGCTGGCGCTCAACGCGGCCATCGAGGCGGCTCGGGCAGGTGAACAGGGCAGGGGGTTTGCCGTGGTGGCGGACGAGGTCCGGCAGTTGGCGTCCCGCACCAGCCAGGCCACTGATGAGATTGTCGGTGTCGTGCGTCAGAACCAGGAGATGGCGCGTAATGCCGTGGCCCTGATGACCGACGGCAAGCTTCAGGCAGAACAAGGCCTGGCGCTGGCGGCGGAAGCGGGCACGGTGATCGTCGAGATTCAGGACGGTGCGCAGAAAGTGGTGAACGCGGTCGGGCAGTTTGCCAATCAACTGGCGACTTGATACCTGCCATCGCGGTGGAAATCGCTACAATCGGCTCTTTTCCCAGGAGCAGACACCATGAGCGTTTCCCATCGCCGCCCGGTTCCTTTGTCCAAGGCCTATCGCCTGCTCAATCACGGGCCGACCGTCCTGGTGAGCGCCGCCCATGACGGCCAGCGCAATATCATGGCCGCGGCCTGGGCCATGCCGCTGGATTTCGAACCGCCGAAAATTGCCGTGGTGCTGGACAAGTCCACCTGGACCCGACAACTGCTGGAAGCCTCGGGCACCTTCGTGCTGAACGTGCCCTGCGTCGCTCAGGCCGATATCACCCAGACTGTTGGCTCGACGTCCGGCCTGGAATTGACCCAGGGCCAAGGTCAGGACAAGTTCCAGGCCTATGGTTTGCAGACCTTCAGTGGTGAACTGATCGATGCTCCTATGCTCGAGGGCTGCGTGGCCTGGCTGGAATGTCGACTGCTGCCAGAGCCCACCAATCATCAGCAATACGACCTGTTCCTGGCCGAGGTGATTGCCGCCCAGGCAGATGAACGGGTCTTCAGCGACGGCCGCTGGCACTTCGAAGGGCATGACGCCTTGCGCACCTTGCACCATGTGGCGGGCGGGCATTTCCTGATGATCGGCGACCCGGTGGACGGCAAGACATTGGCGTAACGCCTCACACCCACACGTCATTGACCGCCGTTCGCTCACCGCCTTCGCTGCCGGTGTTCAGTACGCCTTTGGGTTCGATCAGCAGCAGCTTCACTTCCTGCTCGGCAGAGGGTTTGTGCTCCACCCCTTTGGGCACCACATACATTTCGCCGGCGTTGACCAACACGAAGCCATCACGAAACTCGAGGCGTAACTGGCCTTCGAGCACGATGAAGGTTTCGTCGGTTTCCAGATGGTCATGCCAGATGAAATCCCCCAGTAACTTCACCACCTTGAACTGGTAGTCGTTCATTTCGGCGATGACCCGGGGCGCCCAGTGCGCATCGATCCGGGCGATTTTTTCAGCGAAGTTCAGGCTTTTGTAAGCGGACATGAAGTGTCTCCCGTGGTTGATCGTGAACCCACGATAACCAGCGCTCAGGTCTGCTTCTTGTACGATTGTGCGTGGCTCAGCGACGGTGCATTTTCATCCAGCGGGCCGGCGACAGGCCGTAGGTTTTGCTGAATTGCCGGGTCATGTGGCTCTGATCGGTGAAGCCGGCAATCAACGCGGCGCTGACCAGCGACTGGCCCTGGATCAGTAGAGAACGCACCAGGTCCAGGCGCCGCATGGTCAAGTATCGGTAAGGGCTGGTGCCGAACAACAGGCGAAAGTCCCGTGACAGGCTCCAGCGATCACGACCGCTATGGTGCGCCAGCTCCTCCAGCGTCACGGTGCGATCCAGCGCACTGTGAATGAATTCCCGCGCACGCTCCGCAGCCACGTAGTCGAAGCTCTGGTGGCGGGCGGAAGTCGTTCCCGAAACGCTGCTCAGAGCCTGCGCCAGATCGTACAGCGCGTCCTGCTCCTCCAAAGGGTCGAGGGGGCAATCCAGGCTGCGCAACAGCGCGTCGGTGGCGGCGAACAGGCGAGGGTCGGTCGACAATCCGGTCTTGATGAACGGCAGCGGTTGCCCGCCGAGCATCTGCTGGATCAGCGCCGGTTCGATGTACATCATTCGGTATTTGAAACCGGCTTCGGTGCCGGCCTCGCCATCGTGGGCTTCGTCCGGATGCAACACCAGGGTCCCGCCCGGCAGGCTGTGGCGCCATCCGCCGCGGTACTGAAAACTCTGCACACCGGCCAGTGTTCGGCCGATGGCGTAGGTGTCGTGGCGATGAAGGTCGTAGCCGTGCCCTGCAAAAAACGCTTCGAAACGTTGCAGGCCGCCCACGTCGGGCGCGCGGTGGAACCAGTCGATGGGAGGCGTTTGCTTGGCCATGGTGGGGGTGTCTCGAACGCGGTGAAGAACACGTTACCCCAGTGATCGACTGGCTGTCTGCTCTGCGATTAAACCCTTTGGACGGGTGGAAAACCGTGGGCGAATGTTGCAAGGTTCTCTCTGCTGTTCGGCGGGTGGCCAATCGTTGAGGTGTTTTGAATGAGCAAATTGCGGGTAGGGATTATTTTTGGTGGTCGTTCGGCGGAGCATGAAGTGTCGCTGCAATCGGCGAAGAACATTGTCGATGCACTGG
Organism: Pseudomonas sp. SIMBA_041; assembly: GCF_046535095.1. Taxonomy (NCBI): domain Bacteria; kingdom Pseudomonadati; phylum Pseudomonadota; class Gammaproteobacteria; order Pseudomonadales; family Pseudomonadaceae; genus Pseudomonas; species Pseudomonas sp. SIMBA_041. The sequence goes on along the minus strand of NZ_JAWRXJ010000016.1, from coordinate 63,058 downwards.
ACCGCTCGCGCTTCGAGCCGGTGTTGATCGGCATCGACAAACAAGGTCACTGGCACCTCAACGACCCTTCGAACTTCCTGCTCAATCAGGAAAATCCGGCCCTGATCGCGCTCAATCAGTCCAACCGTGAACTGGCGGTGGTGCCGGGCAAGGTCAGTCAGCAATTGGTGGAAACTTCCGGTCAGGAACTGCTCGGGCACGTTGATGTGATCTTCCCGATTGTCCACGGCACCCTGGGTGAAGACGGTTGCCTGCAAGGCCTGTTGCGCATGGCTGACTTGCCCTTTGTTGGCTCCGACGTGCTCGGCTCGGCGGTGTGCATGGACAAGGACATCAGCAAACGCCTGCTGCGCGACGCCGGGTTGGCGGTGACGCCGTTCGTGACCCTGAACCGCGCCACGGCAGCGCGTACCGGGTTCGCTGAGGTGCAGGGCAAACTCGGCCTGCCGCTGTTCGTCAAACCGGCGAACCAAGGCTCGTCCGTAGGCGTGAGCAAGGTCAGTGACGAAGCCGAATATAAGGCGGCCGTGGAACTGGCCTTGGGTTTCGACGAAAAAGTGCTGATCGAATCCGCCGTGAGTGGCCGTGAGATCGAATGCGCCGTGCTCGGCAACGAAGACGCCATCGCCAGCGGGTGTGGCGAAATCGTGGTGAGCAGCGGTTTCTATTCCTACGACAGCAAATACATCGACGCCCAGGCGGCACAGGTCGTGGTACCGGCTGAGATCAGTGTCGAGTCCAGCGAACGTATTCGGGCTCTGGCCGTCGAGGCATTCCAGGTGCTGGGCTGCTCCGGACTGGCGCGGGTCGATGTGTTTCTCACCGACAGCGGCGAAGTGCTGATCAATGAGATCAACTCGCTGCCCGGTTTCACCCGGATCAGCATGTACCCCAAGCTCTGGCAGGCCACCGGCATGACCTACAGCGATCTGGTCAGCCGCTTGATCGATCTGGCCCTGGACAAGCACAAGGCGCGACAGGCGTTGAAGATCTCGCGCTAAGCTGAATGTTTGCGAGTGGTGACATCCGGGATTGAAAAGGGCCTACCTCCCGGTAAGCCCTTTTTTATTCCCGCGCAGGAATCAATCCCCCAGCGCTTGTCCTTCACGCCGAGGGTCAGCCCCTCCAGCCAATGACGCATTTCCTTGCGCGTCCTTGACCCGAACAATCGCCTGGGTGCCGCTGGTCATGTCAATCTCGCTGATGCTGTGTCCCTTGTCCTTCAACGCCTGGATCAGCTCCGCGCTGAACTGTCCCTGCTCAAGCTCCGTCGGGCCGTTGCGGCTACCAAAGTTGGGCAGGTTGATGGCGGCTTGCGGGTCGAGGTCCCAGTCGAGCAGGCCAATGGTGGATTTGGCCACGTATTCGATGATTTGCGAGCCGCCAGGGGAACCGATGGTGGCGAGGAATTCACCGCTTTGGCGGTCGAAGATCAGGGTCGGCGCCATGGAGGAGCGTGGGCGTTTGCCGGGCTCAACGCGGTTGGCAACTTTTTGCCCGTTTTCTTCGGGGATGAACGAGAAGTCGGTCATCTCGTTATTGAGCAGGAAGCCCTGGACCATCACGTGCGAGCCGAAGGCGGACTCGATGGTGGTGGTCATGGACACGGCGCCGCCCTGATCATCGACCGCCACCACTTGTGAGGTGGAGATGCGCAGCGGCGAACGGTCTGGCGCGTAGGCGACCTGAATACCCGGCGGGGTACCGGGTTTGGCCACGCCCATGCTGCGATCTCCGATCAGGGCGGCGCGGCGGGCCAGATAGGCCGGGTCAACCAGCCCTTTGACCGGCACGGGCACGAAGTCAGCGTCGGCCACGTATTGCGCGCGATCGGCGTAGGCCAGGCGCTCGGCTTCGGCGATCAGGTGCACGGCTTGCGGGTCGGGCTCGGTGCCGGCGGGTTTTTCGGTCTTGAGCGGTTTCAGCGGCGCGAGGGCGAAGCGCGGGTCGCGGGTTTCCAGGGCCTGCAAGGTGCCGAGGATCTGCGCCACGGCGATCCCGCCCGATGATGGCGGCGGCATGCCGCACACCTGCCACCGTTTGTAGTCAGTGCACAGCGGCGCGCGCTCCTTGGCTTGATAGCCTTGCAGATCGTTCAGCGACAAGCTGCCGGGGTTGGTGTGGCCCTGAACCTTGGTGACGATCTCTTGCGCGATGGCGCCTTTGTACAGCGCGTCAGGCCCTTCGTTGGCAATGCGTTTCAGCACGGCGGCCAATGCCGGATTTTTCAACAACGTACCGGCGGCTTTCGGGCTGCCGTCCGCATTCAGGAAGTAGGCCACCATGTCCGGCGAGCTGCGCATGGATGAGTCCGAGGCGATCAACAGATGAAGGCGCGGCGAGATGGCGAACCCTTGTTCTGCGAGTTTGATGGCCGGTTCGAAGAGCTTCGCCCACGGCAGACGACCGTGTTTGCGGTGCGCCAACTCAAGCGCTCGCAACACGCCCGGCGTGCCCACCGAGCGCCCGCCAATCTGCGCCGGGGTGAACGCCATCGGTGTGCCGTCGGACTTCAGGAAAAGCTTCTCGGTGGCGCCGGCCGGTGCGGTTTCGCGACCGTCGAAGGTGCGCACCGCCTTGCCATCCCAGAGCACGATCAATGCACCACCGCCAATGCCGGAGGATTGCGGCTCGACCAGCGTCAGTACCGCTTGCATCGCAATCGCGGCATCGATCGCCGAACCGCCCTGACGTAGCATCGCCCGGCCGGCTTCGGCCGCCAGCGGATTGGCCGCTGCCGCCATGTGTCTGGAGGCGTGTCGGGTTTGCAGGTCGGTGCGATAGCCCGAGGCGCTTTCGGGTGCCACAGGCAACGTCGATGTCGGTGGGGCGTTGCAGGCGGTGAGGGTCAGCGTCGCGACGATCAGCGACAGGGCCGAGCGGCGATAGCGGCTCAAATGGAAGGCTGAGAACACGTTGAGGCACTCCGTCCGTGGGGAAAGTTACCGGGACTTTATCGGCCGACTCGGCATGACGCAAACCAGGGCCTACAGTAAAGCTGCTTTGGTCCTTCATGAGTCGACGGATTTTCTGTAGGGTCGAGAGCAATAGACGGGCCAGAAGATCAACAAGAGGCAGACATGCAGACCGAGTTTCCCACTCAGCCAAGTTACCGTAATCAGCGAGAGCTGTTCCTCGCGGCCGCCACTGAGGCCGGTGCGACGTTGACCGAATACCCGCACCCGCTCAAAGGGCCTTTCGGCGAGCCCTTGAGTACCGACGTGGCGGTGCTGGGCGATCCCGGCGCCAAGCGATTGCTGATTGCGCTGAGTGGCACCCATGGCGTCGAAGGCTTCTACGGGTCGAGTTGCCAGATCAAATGGATGCAGGACTTGGGCAAGCGCTCACTGCCGGCGGATGTGGCCGTGGTGTTCATTCACCTGATCAATCCGTGGGGCACCGCCTGGCTGCGGCGGGTTAACGAAGACAACATCGACCTGAACCGCAATCACCTGAATTTCGAACGGCCGTTGCCGGACAATCAGGCTTACGCGACGCTGCATGACATCTACGCGTGCACCGAGCTGCAAGGTCCTGAGCGTGAGCGCGCCGATGCCTTGCTCGACGCGCAAATCCGCCAACATGGCTGGCCGGCGGTGATGTCGATTGTCGAGGGCGGCCAGCACAGTCATCCCGACGGTCTGTTTTTCGGTGGGCTGGCGCCAAGTTGGTCGAACCGCACACTGCACGCCATCCTGCAAAATCACATTGCCCATGCCGACGTGGCCATGTGTTTCGACTTGCACACGGGGGCCGGCGAGTACGGTCATCCGATGCTTTTGACCATCACCGAGGCGGCGTATCCGGCGCTGCCCGATGCGCAGGCCATTTACGGGCCGTGGCTGTACACGCTGCTGACCGGGGCCGACACCTTGAGTGAAACCGGTGTGGCGGCAACGGCGACTGGCTACACCTCGCAGGCGTTGATCGACGCGTTGCCGAGGGTTCGGTTGATGCCGTTTGTGATTGAGTGCGGGACGTATCCGGGGGCAGACGTGCATCGTCATTTGCGCGATGACCACTGGCTGCATCTGCATGGCGATCTGACGGGTGTGCTGGCGCGCGGGATCAAACTGAATCTACTGGAGCAGTTCTATCCGGCCGACAACGACTGGCAGGCGATGGTGTGGTTGCGGACGTGGCAGATTTGGGAGCGGGCGCTGTCGGCATTGCCGACGATTCGTACCTGACGCGGATCACCCTGGACCCATGGGATTCAGGGTACTTTTCTCGAGGCATAAAAAAACGGCCTACCTTTCGGTAAGCCGTTTTTAGTACTTGGTGGCTACACAGGGACTTGAACCCCGGACCCCAGCATTATGAATGCTATGCTCTAACCAACTGAGCTATGTAGCCAAGTGGCGCGCATTATTGGCTTGGAACGATGATGTGTCAAGCGTAAATCTAAAATATTTCTCTACGCTTTCAACTGCTTATCCTCCTGACCCGAAAAATCGGGCCGGCGGAGGGCGTCAACTGAGCTGAAATCTCCCGGTATTCGCGCTCAGGGCCTTGCTGCCCTGGCTCAAGGTGTCGGCCGCCAGGTTCACCGCCCGTGCGCCTTCCAGCAACCTGACCGCCGCCTGATCGACTTGCTGAATGTTGCCGCTGACTTCATCGGCGGTGCTGGCCTGTTCTTCCACGGCGGTCGCGATGTGCGCCAGGGTGTCGGTCACGCCTTGCACCGCGAGGGCAATTTCCCCCAGGCGTTCGCCCAGGCCGGTGACCGATTGCGCGTCACTTTGCGCCTGGCTACAGGCCGCTTCCATCAGGCTGACCGCTTCGTTCACGGTGTTGCGCAGGCTGTCGACCGTGCCGGCAATTTGCGCGGTGGAGGACTGGGTGCGTTGCGACAGGCTGCGGACTTCATCGGCCACCACGGCAAAACCGCGACCTTGTTCACCCGCCCGAGCCGCTTCGATAGCCGCGTTGAGCGCCAACAGGTTGGTTTGCTCGGCGACTCCGCGAATAGTGTCGACCACCAGCTGAATCTGTTGCCCTTGCTCACTGACCCGACCTAGCGCCGCGGCAGTGTCGTTCAAGCGCTGATTGAGCTGCTGAATGCTCGCCGTGGTGCGCTGACTGTCTCGGCTGCTGTCGGCGGCAATGCGCTGGGTGTGCTGAGCGCTGCCTGAGGCCTGTTCGCAACTCTGGGCGACCCCTTGAGAGGTCGCCGCCAGTTGCGTGGCCGCCGCGGCGATCTGGCTGATTTGCAATTGTTGCGCTTCGACTTCGCCGAGGGCGCCGCTGGAGTGATGGTTGAGCGTGCGCACCGCGTTGCTCACTTGCAAGGTTTCGTGATCGACCCCTTGCAAGCTGTTACGCAGTTGCACCACGGCAACGTTCAGGGCGGTGCTGATGGCCGCCAGTTCGTCACGGCCCTGCACGGGGGCTTGCAGGCTCAGATTGCCGTCACGCAGGGCTTCGGCCAACAGCGTGATACCACTGGCGCTGCGCCGGATCGAGGCTTGCAGACAGACGAACAGGTACAGTGCGGCCAGCAGCAGGCAGCCAAAGATCGACGCCACCAAAATGAACTGGCGAATCGCCGAGTCGTGGTAGTAATCCAGGCGCTGATCCAGCGACATCAACGATTGCTGACGCAGGGCGGCAAGGTCGGTGAGCAGGGCGTCGAGGTTGCGTTCGAATTCTTCCGGCTTGAGGCTGATGCTGCCGCCGAACACGCCGTCATCCAGCACCTTCAGGCTCGCGTCGAGGTGTTTGAGGTTGTCATGGTATTGCCCGGCCCAACTTTGCAACGCACTGGGCAGGCGCGCTTCCAGGAGCGTGGCGGTTTTTACCAGTTGCTCCCGGGCATCGCCGATACGGCTGCGCAAGTCACGCAATTGCAGGCGACTTTGCAGGGTGAACTGGCCCGATACCACGGACGCTTGGCCGACGGCGGCCAGGCGACCGACGCGTTCAATCAGGTCTGGCGCGTGCTGGGTGGAAATCTGCGTCAGCAAATAGGTTTCCAGCCAGGGCGCCAGTGTCAGTCGATTGTCCATGGCGATCTGTTCGCGCAGGGCTTGCAAGGCGCTCAAGGCATTGGTGAAACGGTCGTAACCGTCCGGCCACCAGCCAACGCCGCTGAGGCTTTTCGAGTCCAGGCCATTGAGGGCGGCTTGCAGGGCTTGATAACGGGTCAGCGTTTCGCCCTCGGCGCCTTCGACTTTCAGCGCATTGCCGAGGTCTGAGGTGGCTTGCGCGACGGCAGGCTGCACCGCATCAAATGCACCCATCGCAGCGAGGGTCGCTGGCGTCGGCTGGCGATTGGTTTCCGTGGCACGCCAGCGAGCCGCGCGATCACGCTGGGCGGCGAGCAGGTTATCCAGAGCATCCAGAGCGAGCAACTGCCTGACCCCGGCACGTTCGCCGGAGATGAGGCTGAGTTTGGCGCGATAATCCTGACCGATCATCAACAGGCTGCCGGCCAGCGGCAGGATAAACAGCAGAAACAACAGCTGAAATTTGCGTGCGAAGCCAAAACGCCCCAGCAAACCGATCCCCGGTGATAAAAACGACATGCCCCATGACTCCTCTGGACACCACGCACCATCGGCGTGCGTCGAGGCCGATGCGGCCGCGACTCGTGCCCTTTTAAAAGGCCTCGAAAGTTCACCCTCGCCAGCTCTGTAGGCCGACTCTGTAGCGAAACTTCCCATTCTCGGTCCCCTTTGTAAGAGGCCCGCGTTGAAGGTGTTAAACAAGGCAAGATTCAGACCATGGCGTTGCGCTATCACCTGTCGGGCGATGAAAGATTAGTTCGTTAGCTGGCTAAGGGGATGGCGCTCTTGCACCGAAAAATGGCACATTGACGCACCTGCCTGCGTGCACCCATCCGCTGTACGGAAATTCTCATGGCTATCAGCAACGCTCAGACCGGCGCGACGTCGGCACCCGCGACTCCACAAAGCAGCCCGTTGGTCATGCGCATCATCGGCGCGGTGGCGCTGGCGCACCTGATCAACGACCTGATCCAATCGGTGCTGCCGTCGATTTATCCGATGCTCAAGGCCAACTATGGCCTGACCTTTACCCAGGTCGGCCTGATCACGCTGACCTTTCAACTGACCGCTTCGCTGTTGCAGCCGTGGGTCGGTTACTACACTGACAGACATCCAAAACCCTGGCTGCTTCCCGCCGGGACGGTGTGTACGCTGATCGGCATTGTGATGATGTCGATGGTTGGCACCTTTCCGTTGATTCTGTTGGCGGCGGGGCTGATCGGTATCGGTTCGTCGACCTTTCACCCGGAGGCCTCTCGAGTGGCGCGACTGGCCTCGGGCGGGCGATTTGGCCTGGCGCAATCGACCTTTCAGGTCGGCGGCAATGCCGGGTCGGCGTTCGGTCCGTTGCTCGCGGCCGCGATCATCATCCCGTACGGTCAGGGCAATGTGGCCTGGTTCGGGCTCTTCGCTGTGTTCGCGCTGTTCGTGCTCTACCGGATCAGCCGCTGGTACGCCAATCACTTGAACCTGTTCAAACTCAAGCAAGGCCAGGCGGCGACTCACGGTTTGTCGAAGGGCAGGGTGATCAGTGCGCTGGTGGTGCTCGGGATGCTGGTGTTCTCCAAGTACTTCTACATGTCCAGCCTCACCAGTTATTTCACGTTCTACCTGATCGAGAAGTTCGACCTGTCGGTGGCCAGCTCGCAGCTGCACCTGTTCCTGTTTCTGGGGGCGGTCGCGGCGGGGACGTTCTTCGGTGGGCCGATCGGCGACAAGATCGGGCGTAAGGCGGTGATCTGGTTCTCGATTCTCGGCGTGGCTCCGTTCACGTTGCTGCTGCCGCATGTCGACCTGTTCTGGACCAGCGTCCTGAGCGTGATTATCGGCTTCATCCTGGCTTCGGCGTTTTCTGCGATTGTGGTGTACGCGCAGGAATTGGTGCCGGGCAATGTCGGGATGATTGCCGGGGTGTTCTTCGGCTTGATGTTTGGTTTCGGCGGGATTGGTGCGGCGTTGCTGGGGCATCTGGCGGATGTGCACGGCATTGAATACGTGTACTTCCTGTGCTCGTTCCTGCCGTTGTTGGGTGTGTTGGCGATCTTCCTGCCAAGAACCAAAAAGGCCTGATCCCACACACTCCTGCACTGGATTGTTGGTGTGGCGAGGGATTTATTTCAGGTACAAAAAAGCCGCGTATCAAACGCGGCTTTTTCTTGGGCGGTGTCTCGTCAAATAACTTAGACGTTGAAGCGGAAGTGCATTACGTCGCCGTCTTTAACGATGTAATCCTTGCCTTCCAGACGCCATTTGCCGGCTTCTTTGGTGCCGGCTTCGCCCTTGTACTGGATGAAGTCGTCGTACGCGATGACTTCGGCGCGGATGAAGCCTTTTTCGAAGTCGGTGTGGATCACGCCAGCGGCTTGTGGTGCGGTGGCACCGACGCGGACGGTCCAGGCGCGGACTTCTTCGACACCGGCGGTGAAGTAGGTCTGCAGGTGCAGCATCTCGTAGCCAGCGCGGATCACGCGGTTCAGGCCAGGCTCTTCCAGGCCCAGGGCTTCGAGGAACATGTCTTTCTCTTCGCCGTCTTCCAGTTCGGCGATTTCGGCTTCGATCTTGTTGCAGACCGGAACCACCATGGCGCCTTCTTCGTCGGCGATGGCCTTGACGATGTCCAGCAGCGGGTTGTTCTCGAAACCGTCTTCAGCGACGTTGGCGATGTACATGACCGGCTTCGTGGTCAGCAGGTGGAAGCCACGAATCACTGCCTTGTCGTCGGCGCCCATGTTCTTCATCAGGGTGCGCGCAGGCTTGCCGAGGGTGAAGTGAGCGATCAGTTGCTCCAGCAGGCCTTTCTGGACCACGGCGTCCTTGTCGCCACCCTTGGCGTTACGGGCGACTTTCTGCAGTTGCTTTTCGCAGCTGTCGAGGTCGGCGAAAATCAGTTCCAGGTCGATGATCTCGATGTCGCGTTTCGGGTCGACGCTGTTGGAGACGTGAATCACGTTCTCGTCTTCGAAGCAGCGGACCACGTGGGCGATGGCATCGGTTTCACGGATGTTGGCGAGGAACTTGTTGCCCAGGCCTTCACCTTTCGACGCGCCGGCAACGAGGCCTGCGATGTCGACGAATTCCATGGTGGTCGGCAGGATGCGCTTTGGATTGACGATGGCCGCCAGGGCTTCCAGACGTGGATCCGGCATCGGCACGATACCGGTGTTCGGCTCGATGGTGCAGAAGGGGAAGTTCTCGGCCGCGATCCCGGATTTGGTCAGGGCGTTGAATAGGGTGGACTTACCGACGTTAGGCAGGCCGACGATGCCGCAATTGAATCCCATGGTGTTTTCCCCGAGGAGTGAGTCAGGCCTTCTGGCTGTGCAGGTTTTTCATCGCGCGGTTCCATTCACCGGCGAGGATATCCGGCAGCACGCCGAGGGCAAAGTCGATGCTGGCATCGAGTTTTTCCTGTTCGGCGCGTGGCGCACGACCCAGGACGAAATTTGAAACCATACTGGCAACGCCCGGGTGGCCAATGCCAAGCCGCAAGCGGTGAAAGGTATTCTGGTTGCCCAGTTGCGCAATGATGTCGCGCAACCCGTTGTGACCGCCATGGCCGCCGCCCTGCTTGAGCTTGGCAACGCCCGGAGGCAGATCGAGTTCGTCGTGCGCCACGAGGATTTCTTCAGGCTTGATGCGGAAGAAGCCTGCCAGAGCTGCTACGGCCTGGCCGCTACGGTTCATGTACGTGGTGGGAATCAGCAGACGAACATCCTGACCCTGATGCGAAAAGCGCCCGGTCAGGCCAAAATATTTGCGATCGGCGACAAGGTTGACCCCTTGTGCGTTCGCGATACGCTCAACAAAAAGGGCCCCTGCGTTATGCCGGGTCTGTTCGTATTCAGCGCCTGGATTTCCCAGGCCAACGATCAGTTTAATGGCAGTCACGATAGGGGCCCTTCCTTGGAGTGGTGGATAACATCGCCGCAATCAGTGTGTGCGGCGAAAGTGGACGAAAATTGCTCATTTACCATTCAGTAAACTTCGCGTTCTCGCCCGCTCTCTCGCTACGTTCCAGTCCGCGATGTTACTAGATCACTCCGGCTTCACAGAGTGAATTACTCTGCTGCGCCTTCTTCAGTAGCTTCTGGAGCAACACGTGGGGCGTGGACGTTGGCAACAGCCTTGTCATCACCGTGTGCCAGAGCAACAAACTCAACGCCTTTAGGGGCTTTGAGGTCGGACAAGTGAATGATCGAGCCGACTTCGGCGTTAGCCAGGTCAACTTCGATGAATTCAGGCAGGTCTTTTGGCAGGCAGGTCACTTCGATTTCGGAAACAACGTGCGAAACTTCGCCGCCTTTCTTGATCGGAGCTTCTTCACCAACAAAGTGTACAGGCACGATAGCGGTCAGTTTCTGGCCAGCGACTACGCGTACGAAGTCAGCGTGCAGCACGTGGCCTTTAGCCGGGTGACGCTGCAGTGCTTTGATGATTACATTTTGCTTGGTGCCGCCAACGTTCAGCTCGATGATGTGGCTGTAAGCCGCTTCGTTTTCGAGCAGTTTGGCAACTTCTTTAGCCAGCATGCTGATGGATTCAGGGGCTTTTTCGCCACCGTAAACTACAGCTGGTACCAGGCTTGCGAGACGACGCAGGCGGCGGCTCGCACCTTTCCCCAGGTCGGAACGCACTTCAGCATTCAGAGTAAAATCGTTCATGTTGTATCTCCAAAATAACCACATTCGCCCCAGCGTTTGCGACCAGCGCTAAAGGCGATATGGGCAAAAAAGCCCCGCCCCGACAGGAATGCCGGGGCGGGGCGCTTTTCGTCAACGAGACATTCGAGAAGGGCAGGGCCCTTAGCGGAACATCGCGCTGATCGATTCTTCATTGCTGATGCGGCGGACCGCCTCGGCAACTACCGGCGCGATATCCAGTTGACGGATACGCGAGCAGGCTTGTGCAGCTGCGGACAACGGGATGGTGTTAGTCACCACCAGTTCATCCAGCATGGAATTTTCGATGTTTTCGATCGCCCGACCGGACAGCACAGGGTGTGTGCAGTAGGCGAAAACCTTGGCAGCGCCATGCTCTTTCAAGGCCTTTGCCGCGTGGCACAGAGTGCCGGCGGTATCGACCATGTCATCGACCAGAATACAGGTACGCCCTTCGACATCACCGATGATATGCATCACTTCAGAGTGATTGGCTTTCTCACGGCGTTTGTCGATGATCCCGAGATCCACGCCCAGGGATTTGGCAACAGCACGTGCACGCACGACGCCACCAATGTCCGGGGACACGATCATCAGGTTTTCGAAGCGCTGATCTTCAATGTCATCCACCAATACAGGGGAGCCGTAGATGTTATCTACCGGAATATCGAAGAAACCCTGGATTTGGTCAGCATGCAGATCAACCGTGAGAACACGGTCGATGCCGACTACGGTAAGCATGTCAGCAACGACTTTCGCGCTGATAGCCACACGTGCGGAACGCGGACGGCGATCCTGACGGGCATAACCAAAGTAAGGAATAACAGCAGTGATACGAGTAGCTGAGGAGCGGCGGAAGGCATCAGCCATCACTACCAGTTCCATCAGGTTATCGTTGGTCGGAGCGCAAGTCGGCTGAATAATGAAGACATCTTTACCGCGGACGTTTTCATTGATCTCGGCTGTAATTTCGCCGTCGGAAAATTTACCGACAGAGATGTCACCGAGAGGGATATGCAGCTGACGTACGACACGTCGAGCCAGATCGGGGTTGGCGTTCCCCGTAAAGACCATCATCTTGGACACGCGCAGTACCTGAAGGCTGAGGGTAACCTGGATGAGTATAGGAAAATGGCAGGGGCGGCTGGATTCGAACCAACGCATGGCAGGATCAAAACCTGCTGCCTTACCGCTTGGCGACGCCCCTGTATCTGTTGCAACGATTACCCAGTAATCGGTTCTTTTAGAGCAGACTTTGCAGCTTGCGATGCAACATCGAAACGTTGCTTCCTTTTGCTACAAACCCTGTAAGGGTCTCTGTAAGAAGGGCCGAGACTTTATCAGCTTCAGCTTTGCTTGGGAAGCCCCCAAACACACAACTTCCAGTGCCAGTGAGTTTTGCTTCGGTAAATTTACCTAACAAATTCAATGCGTTACGTACCTCTGGATAACGCCTTGCTACTACTGGCAAGCAGTCATTACGACTGTTTCCCTTGGGAACGGGGCGCACTTTAATGGGAGGAGAGTTACGTGTCAACAGCGGATCGGAAAAAATTTCTGCTGTACTTACAGATACTTGCGGTACCAGCACGACATACCACGGTTCTTCGGGGGTTACGGGGGTCAGTTTCTCCCCTACGCCTTCGGCAAAAGCGGCGTGGCCACGCACGAAAACCGGAACGTCAGCGCCCAGCTTCAGGCCCAGCGCGGCCAGTCGATCCTCGTCCCAGCCCAATTGCCAGAGATGATTCAGACCCAGCAATGTGGTCGCGGCATTGGAGCTGCCGCCGCCGATGCCGCCGCCCATGGGCAGGATTTTTTCGATCCAGATATCAATGCCGAGTGCGCAACCGGATTGCGCCTGCAGTTGCTTCGCAGCCTTGACGATCAGATTGCTGTCGTGCGGAACGCCGTCGAATTCGGTGTGCAACTGGATCACGCCGTCGTCACGCACGGCGAAGGTGATTTCATCGCCGTAATCGAGGAACTGAAAAATCGTCTGCAACTCGTGGTAGCCGTCTTCACGGCGACCGAGGATGTGCAGCATCAGATTGAGTTTGGCCGGCGAGGGCAGCGTCAAGCGGGGAGCGGTCATGTTCACTGCCCCAGCTTGCGTGGTTGCCATTCCTTGATCACCAGCGTGACATCAAGGTCGGTGCCGTGCAGCTTGATCTTTTCAGGCAGCCAGAAACCGTTTTGTTGCGTGTAACTGGTGTATTCGACCTGCCAGCCGTCTTGTTCGAGGCTGGCCAGGCGGCTGTCGGCATCCAGGTTCAGCTTGCTTTTGCTGTCTGGCGCCGGGAGCCCGCGGACCCACCAGGCCAGATTCGATACTGGCAATTTCCAGCCCAGTTGCTCTTCGAGCAGGATTTCCGGGTTCGGTGCGTCAAAGCGTCCCTGATTGGCCACTTCCAGCGAAACCTTGCCAGGTCGGCCGGTCAGGCGTGCGGCGCCGCGACCCAGCGGGCCGGACAGGCGGATATCGTAGTAATCCTGACGTTGCAGCCAGAACAACGTGCCGCTGCCCGAATCCTTGGGCGCGCGGATGCCGATCTTGCCGTTGATCTGCCAGCCGTCGAGGGCGGTCAATTGCTGCTTGTGTTCACGCCATTGGGCCGGGTTGCCGTGGCCTTCGACGGATTCGCGAGCGCCGAAGCCCGCGCAACCGGCGAGCAGGGCGATAAAACTGAAAACAATGAAGTGGCGCAAAAACATAATCTTAAAGAGTCTCTGATCCGGTCAGGCGCTTGATGGTGCCGCGCAGGGTGGGGCTGTCAGGTTGTTCCTTGAGGAATTTGCCCCAGACTTGTTTGGCTTCGCGCTGTTTGCCATTGGCCCACAGCACTTCACCCAAGTGGGCGGCCACTTCCTGGTCGGGGAAGCGCTCCAGTGCCTGGCGCAGATAGCGCTCGGCTTCATCGAGGTTACCCAGGCGGAAGTTCACCCAGCCGAGGCTGTCGAGTACCGCCGGGTCTTCCGGATTGATCTGGTGAGCCTGTTCGATCAAAGCCTTGGCTTCGACATAGCGCGTGGTGCGGTCAGATAGCGTGTAGCCAAGCGCGTTGAGTGCCATGGCGTTGTCCGGGTCGCGCTTGATGATCAGGCGCAGGTCTTTTTCCATCTGCGCCAGGTCGTTGCGTTTTTCCGCTTGCATGGCGCGGGTGTACAGCAGGTTCAGATCGTCCGGGTACTGCTGCAAGGCTTTGTCCAGGACAGCCCAGGCCTTGTCGCCCTGATTGTTGGCGGACAGGGTTTCGGCTTCGATCAGGTACAGCTGAATCGCGTAATCCGGCTGCTCGTCGCGCTCGGCGGCCAAGCGGCGTTGGGCTTCGGCGGTCTTGCCGTTGTTGATCAGAATGTCGGTCTGACGCAGTTGGGCCGGCAGGTAGTCGTTACCCGGCCCGACTTTGGCGTACTCGATCAGCGCACCTTGAGGATCGTTGCGCTCTTCGGCGATGCGGCCGAGGTTCAGGTGAGCCGAGTCAACGTGGCTTTCACGGGCGATCAGGTCTTCAAGCAGGCTCTTGGCCTCGTCCCAGTCCTTGGCTTCCAGGCAGACCAGTGCCAGCGAGTAGCGCAGCTCGTCGTCTTCCGGGTATTGCTGAACCAGGCTGGCAAACTCGGCTTTGGCGTCTGTTATGCGGTCCTGCTCAACCAGCATCCGCGCGTAAGTCAGGCGCAGGCGCTTGTCGTCCGGGTACTTCTTGATGCTTTTTTGCAGCAGCGGCAAGGCTTCGTCGCCACGGTTGAGCACTTGCAGCAGGCGCGCGCGCAACAGGATCGGGGCGATTTCGCCTTCGTCTGGCGGATTGTCTTCCAGCAGGGTCAGCGCACCTTTGGCGTCGCCGTCCTGTTGCATCAACAGGGCCTTGCCAAAAATCAGCTGGCTGTTTTTCGGATGGCGCTGCAACAAGCGGTCGAAACTTTTCATCAAACCGTTGCGCGTGTCCTGATCGGTATCGGCGGCGGACAGGGCAAGGAAGTCGAAATGCGTGTCGCCTTTGCCTTGCAGGACTTTTTCCATGTAGACCATGGAGTCGTCATAACGACCGGCGCGAGCCAGTTGCACGGCCGCTGCGCGTTGCGCTTCGAGGTCGTTCGGGGCGTTTTTTGCCCAGATCAGCGCGGTGTCCAGGGCGGCCTGATCGGCGCCCAGGTACTCGGCAATGCGAAATGCCCGCTCGGAGATGCCCGGATCCTGGGTGTTGATGGCCTGGGTCACGTAGTTGTCCAGCGCAATGTCGAAACGATTGCGTTGGCCAGCCAGTTCGGCACTCAACAGGCTGAAGATGGTTTCTTCGCTGAATGAGCTGTAAACCTTGGGCTTTTCAGGGGCCGGAGTGCTGTCTTCAACCGGCGACGTACCGTCCGGCGACGAGGGTGCCAAGGCCTGGCAGCCGCTGAGGAAGACAAAAGCGAGGAGCAACGCGGAAGATCTATTCATATAGGAAGAGGACGACTAACCTGCGGTCGGATCATCATGACACAAGCCTTCGGCCAAACATAACCGAGTCTCAATCGAGGCCTTTATAGAGGCAGGACATTGGGACAATAGTCAGCGGTAGTTGTTCTGTCTGTGGCGAAGTAGGACAATTGCCGGCTTCACGTCACCATCAGCGACCTTGAATGGCCTTCCTTGCACTCGGTATCAACCACAAGACTGCGTCAGTAGACGTCCGCGAGCGCGTGGCCTTTACCCCTGAGCAGCTGGTGGAGGCCTTGCAGCAGCTCTGCCGCCTCACCGACAGCCGCGAAGCTGCGATCCTCTCCACCTGCAATCGCAGTGAGCTCTATATAGAACAGGATCACCTTTCGGCGGACATCGTGTTGCGCTGGCTGGCCGATTATCACCATTTGAGCCTCGAAGAGCTGCGTGCGAGCAGTTATGTGCACGAAGATGATGCGGCAGTTCGTCACATGATGCGGGTCGCCTCCGGGCTCGATTCGCTGGTGTTGGGCGAACCGCAGATCCTCGGCCAGATGAAATCCGCTTACGCCGTGGCGCGTGAGGCCGGCACCATCGGTCCATTGCTCGGGCGTTTGTTTCAGGCGACGTTCAACGCGGCCAAGCAGGTGCGCACCGACACCGCCATCGGCGAAAACCCGGTGTCCGTGGCGTTTGCCGCGGTCAGCCTGGCCAAACAGATTTTCAGCGACCTGCAACGCAGCCAGGCCCTGTTGATTGGGGCCGGTGAAACCATCACCCTGGTCGCCCGTCATTTGCATGAATTGGGTGTGAAGCGCATCGTCGTCGCCAACCGCACCCTGGAACGGGCGAGTATTCTGGCTGAGCAGTTCGGGGCTCACGCTGTGTTGCTCTCGGACATCCCGGCCGAACTGGTGCGCAGCGACATCGTCATCAGCTCCACTGCCAGCCAGTTGCCGATCCTTGGCAAAGGCGCGGTGGAAAGTGCGCTGAAGCTGCGCAAGCACAAGCCGATCTTCATGGTGGACATCGCCGTCCCGCGCGATATCGAGCCGGAAGTCGGCGAACTCGACGACGTTTACCTGTACAGCGTCGACGATCTGCACGAAGTGGTCGCCGAGAACCTCAAAAGTCGTCAGGGCGCAGCCCAGGCGGCGGAAGAGATGGTCTCGGTCGGCGCCGAAGATTTCATGGTGCGCCTGCGCGAACTGGCGGCGGTGGATGTGCTCAAGGCCTATCGTCAGCAAAGCGAGCGCATGCGTGACGAAGAATTACAGAAGGCCCAGCGTCAGCTGGCCAACGGCACCAGCGCCGAAGACGTGCTGGTGCAACTGGCGCGCGGCCTGACCAACAAACTGTTGCATGCGCCCAGCGTGCAATTGAAAAAGCTCTCTGCCGAAGGCCGCCTCGATGCGCTGGCCATGGCTCAAGAGCTCTTTGCCCTGAATGAGGGCTCATCGGATAGCTTTTCGGATAAAAAACCGCAATGAAAGCGTCACTGCTCAATAAGCTGGACATCCTCCAGGACCGTTTCGAGGAATTGACCGCCTTGCTTGGCGATGGCGAAGTCATTTCCGATCAGAACAAATTCCGCACCTACTCCAAGGAATACGCGGAGGTCGAGCCCATCGTCGGGACCTATAAGCAGTTGCTCAAAGTGCAAGGCGACCTCGAAGGCGCCCAGGCACTGCTCAAGGACAGCGACCCGGACATGCGTGAAATGGCCGTGGAAGAAGTCCGCGAAGCCAAGGAGCAACTGATCGAACTCGAAGCCAGCCTGCAACGCATGCTGCTGCCCAAAGACCCGAACGACGGGCGCAACGTGTTCCTCGAAATTCGTGCCGGCACCGGCGGCGACGAGGCCGCAATTTTCTCCGGCGACCTGTTCCGCATGTATTCGCGTTACGCCGAGCGTCGCGGCTGGCGGGTGGAAATCCTCTCCGAGAACGAGGGCGAACACGGTGGCTATAAAGAAGTCATTGCCCGGGTCGAAGGCGACAACGTTTACGGCAAACTGAAATTCGAATCCGGCGCGCATCGCGTGCAACGGGTGCCGGCCACCGAGTCCCAGGGCCGAATCCACACCTCGGCCTGCACCGTGGCGGTGTTGCCTGAGCCGGACGAGCAGGAAGCGATCGAAATCAACCCGGCGGACCTGCGGGTCGATACCTATCGCTCCTCCGGTGCCGGTGGTCAGCACGTCAACAAGACCGACTCGGCCATCCGCATCACGCACTTGCCATCCGGCATTGTCGTGGAGTGCCAGGAAGAACGTTCCCAGCACAAGAACCGCGCCCGGGCGATGTCCTGGCTGTCGGCCAAACTCAACGATCAGCAGACCAGCGCCGCGGCCAATGCCATCGCCAGCGAGCGTAAGTTACTGGTCGGTTCCGGTGATCGTTCGGAGCGGATTCGTACCTACAACTTCGCCCAGGGCCGGGTCACCGACCACCGGGTCAACCTGACGCTGTACTCGCTCGACGAAATTCTCGCCGGCGGGGTCGATGCGGTGATCGAGCCGTTGCTGGCCGAGTACCAGGCTGATCAATTGGCGGCGATAGGTGAGTAAATGACGATCATTGCCAGTTTGTTGCGCGCCGCCGACTTGCCCGACTCGCCGACTGCGCGTCTGGATGCCGAGTTGTTGCTGGCTGCCGCGTTGGGCAAGCCGCGCAGTTTTCTCCACACCTGGCCGGAGCGCATTGTTCCCAGTGAAGCGGCGCTGACGTTTGCCAGTTACCTGCAGCGTCGTCGTGGCGGTGAGCCGGTGGCTTACATTCTGGGGCAGCAAGGGTTCTGGAAGCTGGACCTGGAAGTGGCACCGCACACGCTGATCCCGCGTCCTGACACGGAATTGCTGGTGGAAGCCGCGCTTGAGCTGTTGCCGGCGACCCCGGCCAAGGTCCTCGATCTCGGCACCGGCAGCGGCGCCATCGCCCTGGCCTTGGCCAGCGAACGTCCGGGCTGGAAGGTCACGGCGGTGGATCGCGTGCTGGAAGCTGTGGCCCTGGCCGAGCGCAACCGTCAACGCCTGCACCTCAATAACGCCACGGTGCTGAGCAGTCATTGGTTCAGCGCCCTGGCTGGCCAGCGTTTCCAACTGATCATCAGCAACCCGCCTTACATCCCGTCTTCCGATCCGCATCTGGTGGAGGGCGATGTGCGCTTCGAACCGGCCAGTGCCTTGGTGGCCGGTGTCGACGGGCTCGACGATCTGCGCTTGATCGTCGCCCAGGCGCCGGATTATCTGGACGCGGGTGGCTGGCTGATGCTCGAACACGGCTACGATCAAGCCAGTGCCGTGCGCGACTTGCTGCTGACCCGCGGCTTTGAAAACGTCCACAGCCGAATAGATCTGGGTGGGCACGAACGTATCAGCCTGGGACGCCTGCCGTGCTGAATGATCAGGAATTGTTGCGCTACAGTCGGCAGATTCTGCTGCAACACGTCGACATCGACGGTCAGTTGCGACTGAAAGAAAGCCGCGTGTTGATTGTCGGCCTCGGTGGTCTCGGCTCACCGGTTGCGCTGTACCTGGCCGCGGCGGGTGTGGGTGAGTTGCACCTCGCCGACTTCGACACGGTCGACCTGACCAACCTGCAGCGCCAGATTATTCACGACACCGATAGCGTCGGCCTGAGCAAGGTTGACTCGGCGATTCGCCGTTTGACCGCCATCAATCCCGAGATTCAATTGATCGCCCACCGCACCGCGCTGGACGAAGATTCCCTCGCGGCAGCGGTAGCCGCGGTGGATCTGGTGCTGGACTGCTCCGACAATTTCTCCACCCGCGAAGCGGTCAATGCTGCCTGCGTCGCTGCCTGCAAACCGCTGGTCAGCGGCGCGGCGATTCGTCTCGAAGGGCAGTTGTCGGTGTTCGACCCGCGCCGTCCGGAAAGTCCGTGCTACCACTGCTTATACGGGCATGGCAGCGAAGCCGAACTGACGTGCAGTGAAGCCGGCGTCGTCGGTCCGTTGGTGGGACTGGTCGGAAGCCTTCAGGCACTGGAAGCCCTGAAACTGTTGGTCGGTTTCGGTGAACCGCTGGTGGGGCGTCTGTTGCTGATCGATGCGCTGGGCTCGCGCTTCCGTGAATTACGGGTCAAGCGTGATCCGGGTTGCAGCGTCTGTGGTTCGACACATGCGTGAAGCGCCGATTGGCGTGTTCGACTCCGGCGTCGGTGGGCTCTCGGTGCTGGCCGAGATCCAGCGGTTGCTGCCTAACGAGTCACTGCTGTACGTCGCCGACTGCGGGAACATTCCCTACGGCGAGAAAACCCCGGAATTCATCCGCCAGCGCTGCAGCGTCATGGCCGATTTTTTCCAGCAGCAGGGCGCCAAAGCCCTGGTGCTGGCGTGCAACACCGCGACCGTCGCTGGCGTCGCTGACTTGCGTCGCGATTATCCGCAGTGGCCGATTGTCGGCATGGAGCCGGCGGTCAAGCCCGCCGCCGCCGCGACCCGCAGTGGCGTGGTTGGCGTGCTCGCCACCACCGGCACCTTGCAGAGTGCCAAATTCGCCGCGTTGCTCGACCGTTTCGCCACCGATGTGCGCGTCATCACTCAACCGTGTCCCGGCCTGGTAGAACTGATTGAAAACGGTGATCTGCACAGCGAGGCATTGCGCCAGTTGTTGGCCAGGTATGTCGAGCCGTTGCTCGGCGCCGGGTGCGACACCTTGATTTTGGGCTGCACGCATTATCCCTTCCTGAAGCCTTTGCTAAAGCAGATGATCCCCGATGACATCAGCCTGATCGACACGGGGGCGGCTGTTGCGAGACAACTTCAGCGTCTGTTGGCCGAGCGTGAACTGCTCGCTGACGGGCCGGCGCGTGCTGCCGAGTTCTGGACGAGTGCCGATCCGGTTCATTTCAGAAATATCTTGCCGATACTGTGGAATACGGCCGGCGTTGTGAGAAGCTTCGAGCGTTAACTAAAAAGTTGGGGCAGTGCGGGTAATTGGGGTGAACTTCTGATTAAGCGTCGACTTCTATAGCGTTGAGTAACAAAAAAACCATACGAAATCGTTCGGAAAAGGATGTTTCTAGTGAAGCGACTATTCTGCTTGGCCGCGATTGCGGCCGCTTTGATGGGGCAAAGTTTTACCGCACAGGCGGCAGGCGTGGAGTTCGGGGTCGGTCAGACCACCGAATCAACCATGACCTATCGACTGGGCATGCAATTCGACTGGGATCAGAGCTGGTGGCAAAGCGACGTGGGTCGCCTGACCGGTTACTGGAGTGGCGCCTATACCTATTGGGAAGGTGACAAGAGCTCCAGCAACAACAGCCTGTCGTTCTCGCCGGTGTTCGTTTACGAATTTGCCGGGCAGTCGATCAAACCTTACCTCGAGGCGGGGATTGGTGTGGCGGTGTTCTCCCACACTGAAGTCGAAGACAACAACATTGGCCAGGCTTTCCAGTTCGAAGACCGTTTCGGCGCTGGCCTGCGTTTCACCGGCGGGCACGAAGTCGGGATTCGAGCGACGCATTATTCCAATGCGGGCATGGCCAGTCACAACGACGGCGTAGAAAGCTACTCGCTGCACTACACAATGCCGTTGTAACTTCAAAAGCATCGGGAGCAAGCCACACTCCCACAGGTGACGCAATCTCCTGTGGAAGCATGGCTTGCCCGCGATGGCGTCAGAAGGTGCAACGCCTTTTCAGGTTACCGATACGCCGTGCTGATCCCCTGGCGTTCTTCGATGCATTCCGGTGCGCCCATCTCGAATTCCCGGCAGATCAGCGGGCGCTTTTCGTAGATGGTGCACATCATGCTGTTGCGATCCAGCGCCGCACACCAGCCGTCGTCCAGACGCAGCATGACTTCCCCGCCCCAATCATCCGTATCGATAAAACGTTCAGGCACGCCCGTGTCGGTGATCAGCATCACTTCGAGCTGACAGCAGCAAGCCGCGCAGGTCGAGCACGTGACAGCCGGCTCGGCGATTTGCGTGTGGGGAATGGTTTTCATGGTGCGCAGTGTAAGGCAGTGGGCCGCTGCTGTGTGAAAGGCCAGACGGACGCTCAGTGGCGGGTGTCTGACGTGAGTCGCTG
This sequence comes from Pseudomonas sp. SIMBA_041, assembly GCF_046535095.1. Lineage (NCBI taxonomy): Bacteria > Pseudomonadati > Pseudomonadota > Gammaproteobacteria > Pseudomonadales > Pseudomonadaceae > Pseudomonas > Pseudomonas sp. SIMBA_041. The sequence continues at coordinate 41,907 of NZ_JAWRXJ010000016.1, read as the reverse complement.
CGCCATGAAGTGAAGTGCAGGAAACAGGGCTGCCCAAAGCAGCCCGATGCCAATCAAGGTCGGCCATTGTCCATAAGGAAACTGCACGTCCGCCAATTGTCCGCCTGCGTAATACGACAATGGCCCGCCGACGGCGCCGAGCATGCTACCGAGCCACCAGGGGTTGGCGGTCCACGCCAGGCTATGACGCAACGTCGTTGCCAGCAGTGCCCACAACAGCATCAGCCACAACGGAATCAATGGCGCGACGTCGTTGAAATCGAATACGCCCAGCCAGCGCAATGAACTGTCGACAGTGGTGCCCAGCAGCACAACGCTGAGAATCAATCGACCTTCATCGGTCCAGCGACTTATCCACAGCAGATGAATCACCAGCACTGCCAGTGGCACCAGCAACCACAGGCTGCTGCCGCCGACCACGCAGGCAAACCAGCCGAGCTGAAACAATACTGCATTAGCCACGCGTTCAGGCATCGAAACGGCCCAGCAGCGGCGCGGTGATCGCAGACGGTTTGGCCAACAGCAATTGTGCCGTGCCGATGGTGCGCTCCAAAAAGCCGCCTTCGCAGTAGCACAGGTAAAACTCCCAAAGCCGCAGGAAATAATCGTCGTAGCCCAACTCGCTCAAACGGCCCTGGGCACGTCGAAAATTGTCATGCCACAGGCGCAGGGTTCGCGCATAGTGCAAACCGAAATCCTCCATGTGCAGCAGGTTCATGTCGGTGTCGCGACTGACGATCTCGAGCATTTTCTGCACGCAGGGCAGGGCACCGCCGGGGAAGATGTAGCGCTGGATGAAGTCGACGTTGCCCTTGGCCTGTTCGTAGCGTTGCTCGCGAATGGTGATGGCCTGCAGCAGCATCAAGCCGTTGCTTTTGAGCAAGTGCGCGCATTGCTTGAAGTAAGTCGGCAGAAAGCGGTGACCGACTGCTTCGATCATCTCGATCGACACCAGTTTGTCGTACTGACCGGTGAGGTCGCGGTAATCCTTGAGCAACAGTGTGACCTGGCCTTGCAGGCCAAGGGTTTCGATTCGTTGGGCGGTAAACGCGAACTGCTCTTTCGAGAGCGTGGTGGTGGTGACCTTGCAGCCGTAATGCTGCGCGGCGTAAAGCGCCATGCTGCCCCAGCCGGTGCCGATTTCCAGCAGGTGATCGTTGGGTTGCAAGGCCAGTTTCTGGCAGATCCTTTCGAGTTTGTTCAACTGCGCCTGTTCGAGGCTGTCTTCGGGGCTAAGGAATTGCGCAGCGGAATACATCATGGTCGGATCGAGAAACTGCTCGAACAGGTCATTGCCCAGGTCGTAATGGGCGGCGATGTTTTTCTGCGAGCCCTTGCGGGTGTTGCGATTGAGCCAGTGCAGTCCTTGAACGAAAGGCCGGCCGAGTTTTGCCAGGCCACCTTCCAGCGCATCCAGCACGTCGAGGTTGCTGACGAAGACGCGCACCACGGCGGTCAGGTCCGGCGAACTCCAATAACCGTGGATGAACGCTTCACCCGCGCCAATGGAACCGTTGCTCGCCACCCATCCCCATGCCGCGGCGTCGAGGATGTGAATTTCCCCGATCAGATGACTGCCGGCCGTGCCGAAGACATGCCGTTCGCCGTCCTCGATGACCACCAGTTGCCCGTGTTTAAGCGCTGCAAGTTGCCGTAGCACGCCGCGGCGCAGCAACGCTCCGGTCAAGCTGTGGGGGCCGGACAAATTGACTTTGCCCAAGAGGCTAGAGGATTTCATGACGGCGATCCTTGGAGGGGGGTATGGCGGTTTGAACGCTACCAACGGCAACCCGATGAGCAAACACCGGGGTGCGTTTAAGCAAAAGGCGCAGCGCCTGCCAGTAAATCGCCAGGCAGGTTTTCGCGGTCATCCAGGGAAACTGCCGCAGGTAACGGTGCAGGCTGCTGCGGTTTAGCGTTTCGCGATGCAGGTTCAGGGTGGCGTCGAAGAGTTTCAGTTCACCCTGCCAGTCCGCCATGTGCACGCCGAGCGTGTTGGCGACAGGGCTGAAACTCATCCGATACTCGAGATCCCGCGGTAAAAATGGCGATACATCAAATGCCTTGGTCACCACGAAATGCTGATGGAAATCGAACCGGTTCTCAGGCGACTTCGCTGGCAACACATAGAGAAAACGTTCTCGCCACGGCGTGTTAGTGACTTCGCAAACAATCGCAGCCAATTGCCCATCGGCTTCATGGCAATAGAAGAAACTCACCGGATTGAACGACAGACCCCAACTGCGCACCTGTGTCAGCAGGCATATCGACCCTTGCGGGGCATGGCCGATGACTTCGCTGACTTGCTGGCGAACCGCATCAATCAGGCGCATGCCCTTGCCGGTAAAGGTTTTCAGGTAATCCGTTTCGCGAAACGAGTAGGGTGCAAAGCGGCTGGTGCCGGACAGGGGCGACAAGCCGAGCACGGCGTCCTGCTCGTCGAGGTCCAGGTACAGCAGGCCGATCCGATAGCGGAAGGCGTGGTGCCTTGGGGCAAACCGCCGGTGGGCAATCCAGCCGCTGTAGAGGGCGCTGTTCACAGCACTTCTCCAAAGGAGCGGGCGACTCGCAAGGCGCTGACCACACCGTCTTCATGGAAACCGTTGGCCCAATAAGCGCCGCAAAAATGGCTGTGTTGTGTGCCATCCAGTTCATCCCAACGACCTTGCGCGGCGACGGCTGCCAGGCTGTATTGCGGATGGGCGTAGGTGAATGTGCCGAGCACTTTGTCAGGGCTGATGCCGGCGCTCTGGTTGAGGCTGACGCAAAACGTGGTATCGCTCTGCAAACCTTGGAGGATGTTCATGTCGTAGGTGACGGCGGCCAGTGTGTGACTGGCGCCCCCTAGGCGATAATTCCAGCTGGCCCAGGCCCGTTTGCCCACGGGCAACAAGCGCGTATCAGTGTGCAGCACCACTTCATTATCGGCGTAGGGCAGGGCACCGAGGATCGACCGTTCCGCATCGCTCGGCCTGGCCAACAGTTTCAACGCCTGATCGCTGTGGCAGGCAAACACGACTTTATCGAAGCGTTCGCTGCCAGCAACGCTGTGAATAACCACACCTGCGTCATCACGCTCGACGCGCGTCACGGGGCAGTTGAGACGAATCTTCTCGCGAAATGAGGCGGTCAGCGGTCCGACGTAGGCATTGGAACCGCCTTCAATCACGCACCATTGCGGGCGATTGTTGACGGACAACAGCCCGTGATTCTTGAAAAACCGCACAAAAAACTGCAATGGGAAACCGAGCATGTCCGCCATGGACATTGACCAGATCGCCGCCCCCATGGGCACGATGTAATGCAGGATAAAGCGCTCGCCGTAGTGTCCGGCCTTCAAGTAATCATCCAGCGTGGTGTCGGCGGCGATGCGCCCTTGCGCCAGGTCGCGCTGGGCTTCTTTATTGAAGCGCAGAATGTCGCGCAACATGCCCCAGAATCCGGGCGACAACAGGTTGCGGCGTTGGGCGAACAGGCTGTTCAGATTGTTGCCGTTGTACTCAAGACCGGTATCCGGGTCCGTCACCGAGAAACTCATTTCAGTCGGTTTGAAACCCACCCCGAGTTGGCCCAGCAGGCGGATGAAATTCGGGTAGGTCCGGTTGTTGAAGACAATGAAACCGGTGTCGACCGCATAGCGCTGGCCATCGACCGACACGTCGACCGTGTGGGTATGACCGCCCGCCCGGTTGCCAGCCTCGAACAGGGTGATCTCATGCCGGCGATTCAGCAGGTAGGCGCAGGTCAGTCCCGAGATGCCGCTGCCGATGATGGCGATGTTCATGGGCGATCCTGGATCGGCGCAGGGCTGCGCACCATGCGTTTGCCGATGGCCAGTTTCACCGCGTTGGGCATTTTCGACAGAGGCCACAGTGCCGCCATGAACAGGCCGGGAAACGCGATCTCCAATGGCCGGTTCTTGAGTTTGGCGAAGATGTGCCGGGCCGCTTTACCCACCGGCCAACTGAGCGGCATCGGGAAGTCATTCTTGGCCGTCAGCGGTGTCTCGACGAAGCCTGGGCTGACAATAGTGACTTCGATGCCTTCCGGCGCGAGATCAATGCGCAGCGATTCAAACAGGTAGCGCAGCCCGGCCTTCGACGCACCATAGGCTTCGGCACGCGGCAGCGGCAAGTACGTAACGGAGCTCGCGACGGCCACCAGGTGCGGCGCGGTGCCTTTGCGCAGCAATGGTAACGCCGCCTCGATGCAATAGGCGCTGGCGAGCAGATTGGTGCGCACCACGTGTTCGACAATCGATGAGTCAAATTGCTGGACGTCGATGTATTCGCAGGTGCCCGCGTTGAGAATAACGGTGTCCAGCGAGCCCCAGACTTGCGCAATCTGCTCACCGATTTCACGCACCTGCTGGCTGTTGGTCAGGTCACCCGGCACCACCAGCACTTGTCCGGGATAGCGCAAGGACAAGACCTTCAACACGGCTGTCGAGCGTGCACTGACGGCCACGTGAGCGCCGGTCTTGAGTATTTCTTCGGCCAGCGAGGCGCCAATACCGCTGCTGGCGCCGGTCAACCAGTAGCGCCGTGGAGTTGCCAGACTCATCCCATTCTCCTTTTTAGCCAGGCAATCGCCCGACCCAATACGGGTAGATGTTCGTAAATCAACGCCCCGGCATCGAAGTAATCCCGATGCCGATAAACCTTGTCGCGCCAAAGCAGGTGAGAGCAACCTTCCACTCGTATCAACTGGCCGTTGGCCAGGCGCGGGTGGCGGTAACTCATGACCCAGCGCAGATAGCCTTCGCCTTCACTGATGTGGTCGAAACCGTGAAACTCGAAATGCAGGTCACTGACATTGGTATAGAGATCGGTGAAGTAGCTGCGCAACGCCACCAGGCCTTGTACTTCATGCAGCGGGTCAGTGAATTGCACATCATGGGTGTAAAGCTGATTGAGGTGGTGCAGGTTGTCCTTGTCCAAGGCCGCAAACTGCTCGGCAAAACGCCGCAGGAAATCACTCATGGCGTCCTCCGGCCTGTTGTCGCGAAGGCAGGCTCTTGAACGCGGCCAGCGCTCGTTGTCGGGACGTGCTCAGATTGACGATCGGCGATGGATAATCCGCCACACCGAACAGTCCGCCGAGGTTGGCCGGATTGTGAACTTCCTTTTTATTGAGCCCGGCCAGTTCTGGCAGCCAGTGCTTGATGAACACGCCTTCGGTGTCGAATTTTTCCGATTGGCTCAGCGGGTTGAAAATCCGGAAGTAGGGCGCCGAATCGGTGCCGGTGGATGAGCTCCACTGCCATCCACCGTTATTCGCCGCCAGATCGCCGTCGATCAAGTGCCGCATGAAAAAGCGCTCGCCTTCGCGCCAGTCGATCAGCAGGTTCTTGGTCAGGAACATCGCCACCACCATGCGCAGCCGGTTGTGCATCCAGCCGGTCTCAAGCAATTGACGCATGGCCGCGTCGATGATCGGCAGACCGGTGCGCGCTTCTTGCCACGCCAGCAGTTCTTCTGGAGCGTTGCGCCAGGCAAGGGCTTCGGTTTCCGGGCGAAAGGCGCGATGGCGGGAGACTCGCGGGTAACCCACCAGAATATGTTTGTAGAACTCGCGCCACAGCAATTCGTTGATCCAGGTGACAGCGCCGACCTTGCCGCTTTCGAATTCGCCCTGATTGGTTTGCAGGGCGGCGTGCAGGCATTGGCGCGGGGAAATCACCCCGGCGGCGAGATAGGCCGAGAGCTGGCTGGTGCCGGGCTTGGCCGGGAAGTCCCGTTCGTCTTTGTAGTAGTCGATCTGAGCGTCGGCGAAGGTGTCGAGGCGGCGTCGGGCTTCGGCTTCACCGGCGGGCCAGAGTGTGCGCAGGCTTTCACTCGGTGTTTCGAAGCCGTCGACGCTTGAGGGAATGTTTTCGTTGTTGATCGCCAGTGGCGCCTGGACAGCCGGCGCAGCGATCAGGCTCGGCAATGACCCGCGCAATCTGTCGTAGCAGACCTTGCGGAACTGACTGAAGACCTGAAAGTAAGTGCCGGTCCTGGTGAGCACGGTGCCCGGTTTGAACAGCAATTGGTCAAGGTAGCTATGAAAGTCGATGCCATTGGCCTTCAGCGTTTGGGCCACCGCCGCATCACGACGGCTTTCATGAACACCGTACTCTTCGTTCACGTGTACGGCGTCGACCTTCAACTGCTGACACATTTCGAGCAGCACCTTCGGCGCTTCATCCCAGTGTGATGCGTTGCGGATCAGCAAGGGGATGTTCAGATCACCCAGTGCGCGATTCAGTTCACGCAAGTTTCGCAGCCAGAAATCCACTTTGCATGGCGCATCGTCGTGTTCCAGCCACTGCTGCGGGCTCAACAGGTATACCGCCACCGTAGGGCCGCGAGCCGCGGCAGCCGAGAGGGCGGTGTTGTCATGTAGGCGCAAGTCGCTGCGCAGCCAGATCAATTGCATGGTTGTGTCCGCACGATTCATTAAATTAGCCCACGCAGAACCAGGGCCTGATGCGCCGATAACGGGTCTTCCGCGAAGGACAAATCAACGATTCCGGAAGTTCTTACGGACAACTCGGCGTGGTGGATGCATACCGTTGGTCCGGCAATCATTTTTGGGCAACTGACGCCATTCAACAGTTTTGGCAACTGGGAAAGGTTCATGGCTTTGCTGGAATACAGCAGTACGCCTCGGGCTTGCAGGTGATCAACCGCCATTGCGAGCTCGCCGGCAGGTAGAGGCCAGTCGAATACCTCCACCGGGCAATCGGCGCTGCTGATCAGCCAGGCGGTGAGCCACAGCTGAGGTTCCAGTGGTACATCGGAGTGATTGATCAACAGCAGGGGCGCGGCGCGCAACTGACGATTGTTATGGTAGATGCGTGCGCCGAATTTGCTGCGTAACCACGAATAAAAGAATGCCCGTTCCATCTGGGCACCAAACTGGCCCTGCCAGCGTTGGTCCAGTTCTGCCAGCAATGGCATCAGCAGTTGTTCGCACAAGGTGCGCGGTGGGTACAGCGCCATGGCTTGATTGACGGTGTCATCCAGGGTGCGTTCGTTCAGTTGCGACACCGCGTGCAGCAGCGTCTGGCGCAACACCTGCCAGTCGTTTTCAACGGGTTCGCTAAACGCTTGCGGCGTGTCCAGCAACTGCTTGACCTGGCTGACGGCCACGCCGCGATTGAGCCAGGTGAGGATCGTCTGGATGCGTTGAACGTGTTCGGCAGAGAACAGCCGATGGCCCTTGGGTGTGCGTTGCGGAACGATCAGCCCGTAGCGCCGTTCCCAGGCGCGCAGTGTCACGGCGTTGACACCGGTCTGGCGCGCCACTTCACGGATCGGCAGCCAGCCTTCGTCCAACGCTTTTTTAAAGTCGTCGCCGAGGTCTTCGCTGGCGCTGGTGTCGAGTGGGGATTTCATTAGATCGCGTTTCGCAGGCTGAGGTTTTCCGGATGCGGTTGCAGGTAAACCTGTTGCGCAATGTAGGGATCCGGGTACTGGCGGAAGTAGTGCTTGAGCAGGGTCAATGGCACCACCAGCGGCACGATGCCTTGGCGGTACTGGCTGATGACGTGCTGCATTTCCTGTTTGTCTTCAGGGCTGGTGACTTGCTTGAGATAACCGCTGATGTGTTGCAGGACGTTGGTGTGGGTGCGCCGCGTGGCGCATTTTTTCAAGGCCTCCATCAGTTCGCGGAAGTAGCGTGGGCCGAGTTCTTCAGGATCGGTCTGACCCATGTTGCCCAGCAGATTGCCCAGGGTTTTGTACTGCACCGGGTTATGCGCCATCAGCAGGTATTTGTAGCGCGAGTGAAACTCGGTGAGGTCGCGGCGGGTCAGGCCTTTTTGCAGTAATTGTTGCCAGGCGCTGTAGGCAAACACGCGAGTCAGAAAGTTTTCTCGCAGCACCGGGTCGTTGAGGCGGCCGTCTTCCTCTACCGGCAGGTCAGGGTGCAGTGCACAGAATGCCTCGGCATAGAGACCGCGTCCGCCGCCCTCCACTGGTACACCGTTGGCCTGATAGACCTTGACCCTTTCCAGGCCGCACGACGGGGACTTTTGCATAAAGATGTAGCCGCAAATGTCGCTTAACTGACCCGCCATTGTCTGGCCGTATTCTTTGAGTGGGCGGGTAACGTTGAGCTCGGCGTTAACGCTGCCTACCGCTTCGGGATGCAGTGGGTTGCCGACCAGGCGAATCGGTTCACGGGGGATACCGAGGCCGATGGCAACTTCCGGGCACACCGGGACAAAATCGAAATGATCAGCGAGTGTTCGACTGCACAGGCGTGATTCCTTGTGCCCGCCGTTATAGCGAACCTCGGCGCCCATCAGGCAGGCGCTGATAGCTATTTTTGGTCGGGTCGCTGGCTGGTCGCGCATCGAAGCACCTCGAATCTAAACTTGTACAGAGTTGGTTCTCTGTACAACATAATCTCCATCATAGATTCAAAGGTGTACAAGTCAAATTTTTTGTATAGGTTTTATCGTCGCCCAGGCGACCCCTGTGGGAGCGAGCTCACTTCCATCGGTTCTACTTCCAGCCCAAATGCCAGGTGTCGCTGTTCTTGAGGGTTCGCCAATCGAGGCGTTCACTGCGCTTGGTCAGCACTGCCTGCAACTCGACTTCCAGCACCGTGCCTTCCTCGTCACGGAATACCTCGGTCACCAGAAAGTGTTTTTCGCGGTGTTGCGGATGGGCTGCTGTCCACTTCGACAGCAGCAATTTATCGGGATTGATGCCGTTCACTGCAGGTGCTCATGCAGTCGGCGAGCGGCTTCCTGGCCACTGAGCCAAGCGCCTTCAACCCGCCCGGACAGGCACCAGTCGCCGCATACGTAAAGGCCCAGGTCGGCATCGGCGAGCGCGCCCCATTCGTGGCTGCTGGCGGGGCGGGCATAGAGCCAGCGGTGGGCGAGGCTGAAGCTCGGGGCAGGCATGGAATCGTGCAGCAACTCAGCGAACGCACCGTGCAGCTGCTCGATCACCGCTTCCTTGGACAGGTCGATGTGTTGGCGGCTCCAGGCGCTGGTCGCATGCAGTACCCACGTATCCATGGTGTTGTCACGCCCCGGCTTGCTGCGATTGCGGGCCAGCCAGTCGAGTGGGCTGTCCTGCACGAAGCAGCCCTCCATGGGGGTCTCCAGCGGCGTTTCGAATGCCAGGGCGACGGCCCAGGTCGGGTCCATCTTTACCCCGGCGGCAGCCCCGGCCAGCTTCGATGCCGCAGCCAGCAATGCGGTGGCTTGAGGCGCTGGCGTGGCGATCACCACATGACTGAACGGACCGTGAGTGAAGCCTTCGGCGTCCTGCAAGTGCCAGTGCTCTTCACCGCGATAGACCTCGGTGATCCGGCAAGCAAACTGCACTTGCAGATCGCCGAGCAGGCCTCTCGTGATGGCGCTCATGCGCGGCGTGCCGACCCAGCGGGTCTGTTCGTCCGGCGACAGGTTGAGCTGGCCACCGTGGTAGGTATAGAGCTGTGGCGTCCATTCAGCGACCCAGCCGTTGGCTTGCCAACGCTGAACCTCGGTGACGAAGCGCCGGTCGCGGGCAGTGAAATATTGCGCGCCCATGTCCAGAGCACCCGCATCGCTGCGTTTGCTCGACATGCGTCCGCCACTGCCGCGGCTTTTATCGAAAAGTTGAACGACATGCCCTGCGTCAGTCAGGGCCTGAGCGGCTGAGAGCCCGGCGATGCCGGTGCCGATGATTGCGATAGGTACAGTCATAGGGGCCTCGTTTACCTTTCTGTACAGACTACGCTGTGGGTCAAACCTGTACAATATTGTTTTTTGGTATAACTTCTAGCGTTCTCGATCTGACAGCTTGGCCTATTGTTAAACACAGGACATGCCCGATACCAAAGATCCCTGCTTATAAAAATAGACTAGTGATCAGGGTTAAACGCCACGCGAGGAAGAAGTCATGCACATATTGCTGACCGGCGGTACTGGTTTGATAGGACGTCAGCTCTGCAGACACTGGTTGAGTCAGGGGCACAGCCTGACGGTCTGGAGTCGCAAGCCAGAAAAAGTCGCGAAAATCTGCGGCTCTCAAGTGAAGGGTATTGCCCGGCTGGAGGACCTCGATCAGGCACCGCTGGACGCCATTATCAATCTGGCAGGCGCACCGATTGCCGATCGGCCCTGGACGCACAAGCGCAAGGCGTTGCTCTGGAGCAGCCGCATCACCCTGACGGAAACGCTGCTGGCGTGGCTCGAAAAACGCGAGCAAAAGCCTTCGCTGTTGATGTCCGGTTCTGCGGTGGGCTGGTATGGCGATGGAGGGGAGCGTGAGCTGACCGAGGCATCGCCCCCGGTCATCGATGATTTCGCCAGCCAGTTGTGCGTCGCCTGGGAAGAAACCGCCCAGCGTGCCGAAGCCTTGGGGTTGCGTGTCGTGCTGATTCGTACCGGGTTGGTGTTGTCGGCCGAGGGCGGCTTTTTGTCGCGGCTGTTGCTGCCGTTCAAACTGGGGCTGGGCGGGCCGATCGGTAGCGGTCGGCAGTGGATGCCATGGATTCATATCAACGATCAAATCGCCCTGATTGATTTTCTTCTGCATCAGAATGACGCTAGCGGTCCTTATAATGCCTGCGCGCCAAAACCGGTGCGCAATCGCGAATTTGCCAAGACGTTGGGCAGCGTGCTGCACCGCCCGGCGTTCATGCCCATGCCAGCCCTGGCGTTGAAAGTGGGGCTTGGCGAGTTGTCGTTGTTGTTGCTGGGTGGGCAGAAGGCCCTGCCGGTTCGCGCGCTGGACGCGGGTTTCACTTTCCAGTTCACCGATTTGCGCGCGGCCCTGGACGACCTGTCCAGCCGCCTTTGAAATAGGACGTTGCATGACCGATCACGCATTGCTTCTGGTTAACCTGGGTTCACCGGCCTCCACCTCGGTGGCGGATGTGCGCAGCTACCTCAATCAATTTTTGATGGACCCGTATGTGATCGACCTGCCATGGCCGGTGCGACGCTTGCTGGTGTCGCTGATCCTGATCAAACGCCCGGAGCAGTCAGCCCACGCCTACGCGTCGATCTGGTGGGAGGAGGGCTCTCCCCTGGTGGTACTCAGCCGTCGCCTGCAACAGGCCATGACTGCCCAGTGGAGCCATGGGCCGGTAGAGCTGGCGATGCGCTACGGTGAGCCGTCGATTGAGACGAAACTGGTTCAGCTGGCCGCCCAGGGCCACAAAAAAATCACGCTCGCTCCGCTTTATCCTCAGTTCGCCGACAGCACCGTGACGACGGTGATTGAGGAAGCCAGGCGGGTAGTGCGTGAGAAGCAGCTCGACGTACAGTTTTCGGTTCTCCAGCCTTTTTACGATCAACCGGAATACCTCGACGCGTTGGTCGCCAGCGCGAAGCCTTATTTGCAGCAGGATTACGATCACCTGTTGCTGAGCTTCCACGGTTTGCCGGAGCGGCACCTGACCAAGATCGACCCTACCGGCCATCATTGCTTCAAAAGCGATAATTGCTGCCAGAACGCTTCGCCAGAAGTATTGGCGACCTGCTACCGCGCCCAATGCCTGCGTACTGCCTCCGAGTTTGCCAAACGGCTGGGGCTGCCGGACGGTAAATGGTCGGTGTCGTTCCAGTCGCGTTTGGGCCGGGCGAAATGGATCGAACCCTACACCGAAGCGCGCCTCGATGAGCTGGCGGGAATGGGCGTGAAGAAGGTGCTAGTGATGTGCCCCGCGTTCGTTGCCGATTGCATCGAGACGCTTGAGGAAATCGGTGATCGCGGGAAGGAATTGTTCCGCGAGGCGGGGGGCGAGGAATTGGTGCTGGTACCTTGCCTCAACGATGATCCGCAGTGGGCGCGGGCGTTGAGTGCCTTGTGTGAAAGGGCGCCGTTGGCGTTGTAAGAAGACAAACTGTGGCGAGGGAGCTTGCTCCCGTTTGAGTGCGCAGCACTCACAAAATCTTCATTAACTGCGAGATTTTGGGGCCGCTTCGCGACCCAGCGGGAGCAAGCTCCCTCGCCACAGGATCAGCTGTTACAGAAGCGGCTCATCCGCCTTCTTGTGCTTCCAGCTGTCATTCCCCGGCAGCAACAGGTTCAGCGCAATCGCCACCACCGCGCACAGCGCGATGCCTTTGAGGCCGAAGTCGTCCGGGCCAGTCCCGGTGCCGACCAGCACACCGCCAATCCCGAACACCAGGGTCACCGACACAATCACCAGATTGCGCGCTTCGCCCAGATCGATCTTGTGGCGAATCAGCGTGTTCATGCCCACGGCCGCAATCGAACCGAACAACAGGCAGAGAATCCCGCCCATCACCGGCACCGGAATGCTTTGCAACAGCGCGCCGAACTTGCCGATGAACGCCAGGCTGATGGCGAAGATCGCCGCCCAGGTCATGATTTTCGGGTTGTAGTTCTTGGTCAGCATCACCGCGCCCGTCACTTCGGCGTACGTGGTGTTGGGTGGACCGCCGAACAGGCCGGCTGCGGTGGTGGCAATGCCATCGCCGAGCAGGGTGCGGTGCAGGCCGGGCTTCTTCAGGTAATCGCGGCCGGTCACGCTACCGACGGCAATCACGCCGCCGATGTGCTCGATGGCCGGGGCCAACGCTACCGGAACGATGAACAGAATCGCCTGCCAGTTGAACTCCGGCGCGGTGAAGTGCGGAATCGCAAACCACGGGGCCGCGGCAATCTTCGCGGTATCCACGACGCCGAAATAGAAGGCCATGGCAAAACCGACCAGCACGCCGGAAATGATCGGCACCAGGCGGAAAATGCCTTTGCCGAACACCGCAACGATCAGGGTGGTCAGCAGCGCCGGCATCGAGATCAGCATCGCCGTCTGGTAATGAATCAGCTCAGTGCCGTCGCCGGCCTTGCCCATTGCCATGTTGGCGGCAATCGGCGCCATGGCCAGGCCGATGGAGATGATCACCGGGCCAATCACCACCGGTGGCAGCAAGCGGTCGATGAACCCGGTGCCTTTGATCTTCACGGCCAGTCCGAGAAAGGTGTAGACGAAACCGGCCGCCATCACGCCGCCCATGGTCGCGGCGAGGCCGAATTGGCCCTTGGCGAGAATGATCGGGGTGATGAAGGCAAAGCTCGACGCCAGGAACACCGGCACCTGACGCCCGGTGACGATCTGAAACAGAATCGTCCCCAGGCCCGCAGTGAACAACGCGACGTTCGGGTCGAGGCCGGTAATCAGCGGCATCAACACCAGGGCGCCGAAGGCCACGAACAGCATCTGTGCACCCGACAGCACCGTGCGCCAGAGCGGATCGTTGAACTCTTGCTGCATGCTCAAGCGTCCTTCTGCTTGGTGCCGAAGATTTTGTCACCGGCATCGCCCAGGCCCGGAATGATGTAACCGTGTTCGTTCAGTTTTTCATCAATGGAGGCGGTGTAGATGGTCACGTCCGGGTGAGCCTTCTCCACGGCGGCGATGCCTTCCGGCGCGGCGACCAGCACCATGGCGCGGATGTCGCGGCAGCCGGCCTTTTTCAGCAGGTCGATGGTGGCGACCATGGAGCTGCCGGTAGCGAGCATCGGGTCGATGATCATCGCCAGGCGCTCGTTGATTTCCGGGACCAGTTTTTCCAGGTAGGTGTGGGCCTGCAGGGTCTGTTCGTTGCGGGCTACGCCCACGGCGCTGACCTTGGCGCCCGGGATCAGGCTCAGCACGCCTTCGAGCATGCCGATACCGGCGCGCAGGATCGGGACTACAGTAATCTTCTTGCCGGCGATTTTCTCGACCGACACGGTGCCGCACCAGCCTTCAATGTCGTAGGCTTCCAGCGGCAGGTCTTTGGTGGCTTCATAGGTCAGCAGGGCGCCGACTTCCTGAGCGAGCTCACGGAAATTCTTGGTGCTGATATCTGCACGGCGCATGAGGCCAAGTTTATGACGGATCAGCGGGTGGCGGATCTCGAGGATGGGCATGGGAAAGGCTCCGGCGGCGGGCAAAAAAACCGGCCTAGATTAATCTATCCGAGGGTGTTGTCCTATAGACATACAGTACGTTAGTCCACAAACGCTTGATCTGGCCGTGCGGGATGCGTACCTTTGCCCGCTTTTCCTGTCCGCCACCCCCCTTGGAGAGCGCCATGTCCGCTGATCTCGAGCATATCCGTCAAATCATGCGAGAGGCTGACTGCCTGTACACCGAAGCTGAAGTCGAGGCGGCCATCGCCCGCGTCGGTGCACAAATCAACGATCAACTGGCGGATTCCAACCCGGTGGTGTTCTGTGTGATGAACGGCGGCCTGATTTTCTCCGGCAAGCTGCTGACGCACCTGCACTTCCCGCTGGAAGCTTCTTACCTGCACGCCACCCGCTATCGCAACGAAACCAGCGGCGGCGACCTGTTCTGGAAAGCCAAGCCGGAAGTGTCGTTCATCGATCGTGACGTGCTGATCATCGACGACATCCTCGATGAAGGTCACACCCTGGGCGCGATCATCGACTTCTGCAAACACGCCGGCGCGCGCAAAGTGCACACCGCCGTGCTGATCGACAAGGACCACGACCGCAAGGCTCGTCCGGACCTGAAAGCCGATTTCGTCGGCCTGCCGTGCATCGACCGTTACATTTTCGGTTACGGCATGGACTACAAGGGTTACTGGCGTAATGCCAACGGAATTTTTGCTGTTAAAGGGATGTAATCATTGGCCACGCCGAGCTTTCTTGATCAAACGTTATTCACCGAATTGGCCGAGAAAGCTGCGGACAATCCGCGCGGGCGCCAGCATCACAACTTTCATCGGATGGAGGAACCGTGCCATCGCATGGCCGTGGGTTTGCAGCCAAGTACGTATATTCCCCCTCATCGGCATCTGAGTGATGACAAGGCGGAAACGCTGTTGGTGCTGCGGGGGCGTCTCGGTCTGTTGATTTTTGATGAGTCTGGAGGCGTTATCCACACGCGCGTTCTGCAAGCGGCTGGCGAATCGGTGGGCGTTGATCTTCCTCACGGCGTGTTTCATGGTCTGGTCGTGCTGGAAGCCGACAGCGTGATGTTCGAGTGCAAAGCCGGCCCTTATCGGCCGGTCGGTGAAGGTGAGCTTGCTCCGTGGGCACCGCGTGAAGGCGAGCCGGGTGTGGCCGAGTATCAGGCGTGGATGCGCGCGCAGTTTGATTGAGCCGTACCCTCAATTTTCCCCGGCCAGCCAGCGTTCGCTTTTGCGACGAGCCTGCTCCAGGTTGTTCACGTAGGCCAGCTTACGCTGTTCCCGATGGATGCCCGCGCGCCTGAGCTTCAGGCGCACCCGTGGAGCGGTCGCCACCAGAATCAGGCCGATGCCGTCCGTGCGGTAATCCCTCAGGATATTGTCGAAGGCCGCCAGCGCCGTCATGTCCAGCATCGGCACGGCGCTCATCTCGACGATCACCACTTTGACCTCCGGGTTGAATTTGCGTAGCACCCCCAGGGCTTTTTCAGCCGCGCCGAAGAACAGTGGCCCGCGTATCGCATAGCAGCGAACATGCTCCGGCATGTCCTGCAGGGCCTGATGGTAGGCGGGGGGGAGTTCGGCGGTGTCGGTGAGGTCGCTCATGCGCTTGATGAATAACCCGGCGGCCAGCAGCAGGCCGACGGCGACGGCCATCACCATGTCGAACAACACCGTCAGGCTCAGGCAGGTCAGCAAGACCAGCACATCGCTGCGAGGCGCGATGCGCAAGGTATGCAGCACGTGGCGGGCCTCGCTCATGTTCCATGCCACCATTATCAGCAACGCGGCCAGTGCAGCCATCGGCAGGTAGCTGAAAAGCGGTGCGAGGACGAGTATTGCCATCAGCACCACTGCGCTGTGAATAATGGCGGCCAGTGGCGAATAGGCTCCGCTGCGCACGTTGGTGGCACTTCGGGCAATGGCTGCTGTGGCAGTAATGCCGCCGAACAGCGGTGCGATCAGGTTGCCCAGGCCCTGGCCCAGCAGTTCTGCGTTGGGGTCGTGTTTGCTGCCGGTCATGCCATCTGTCACCACCGCACACAATAAGGATTCGATAGCGCCGAGCATGGCAATGGCGAACGCCGGCGCCATCAATTGGCGGATCAAGTCATAAGAAAGGTGCAGAGGTTGGCCGTCGGGACCGGGCAGATTCCACGGCCAATCAAAGCGTGGCAGGAACGGCGGAATGCCGGGATGGCTGACGCCCTCGACCATGTAGCTGAAACGTTCACCCAATGTCGCCACCGCCATCCCGTTGTGCTCCAGCGCCAACCCCAGGAGCGCGCCGACGGTCAGCGCTATCAGATGCCCCGGAATCCTCGGCACCCACTTTGGCCAGACAATAAGAACTGCCAGGCATGTGATGCCGATGATCCCGTCCCCTGGCCGGGCGCTGGGCAACGCCAGAATCAACACGCCCAGCTGTTCGACGTAGTGTTCTGCATGGCCGGCGGTGTTCAGGCCCAGCAAATCCTTCAATTGCAGGGTGGCAATGACAATGCCGATCCCGGCGGTAAAGCCCAGGGTGACCGGATAAGGAATGTACTGAATCAACCGCCCGGCTCGAATCAGCCCCAGGGCAATGAGGATGATGCCGGCGAGCAGGGTGCAGAGCAGCAGGCCGCCCAGGCCATATTGTTGGGTGATGGGCAGCAGAATGACCACGAACGCGGCGGTCGGCCCGCTGACATTGAAACGCGAACCGCCTGTCAGGGCGATCAGGGGCGCAGCGATCAGTACCGTATACAACCCTTGCTGGGGCGGGACACCGACGGCAATCGCCAGGGCCATGGCCAGCGGGATGGCGATAATCCCTACCGTTAACCCGGCACTGATGTCGCCACGTAAGCGTCTGAGGGTATAGCCGGCGCGCCAGGTCTGACGCCAGGCCGCGAACAACGGGGGTACGGAGAACGTCATGAACACTTCCTAGAAGGCGATGCACTGTTGAACGACGGCTGAAAGCTCGTCCAGCATGGCCAGCCTGTTACTGCGAAGTATTGACCTATATCGCCAAATCACACGGTTGATCCTCATGCTAGAGTATCCGGCCTCGCCTTCGGAGCTCGTGATGAGCCTTTTGATCCGCAGCTGTGCCGCCCTGTTGTTGAGCCTCAGCCTGCCTCTGGCGGCCGCGCCGGCGCCGATGCACGCGCAGTTTTTACCGCCCGACGACCTGACCCTGCGCGACGCGGAGCCTGAGCAGCAACAGCTGTTGCAGGTCACCGAGTATTCAGTGGTGATCGGCAGTCAGCGTCAGTCCAATCAACAGCCGATTCCGGTCACGTCACCGGTGATGATCCGCCTCAAGGGCAAATCCTTGAATAAGGGCGCGAGCATCAGCCAGGTACTGGTCAACTTCGATGGCGAAAGCAAAAGCCTGAAAAAGCCGATCTACGACGACAAAAGCAAAACCCTGACGCTGTTTTACCCGATGGCGCAGTACCGTGTGGTAATCGACTTGTTGCGCAATGACACGGTGTATTGCCAGTTCCTGAGCTATGCCAACGGCCATGTCTGGGCTGATCTGCATACCGGTGCTGTTCGTCCGCGTTGAGCCTTGTGCCCGGGCAGGGGTAAACTGCCCGCCCCGTGTAATGTCTGCGAGCTGGAGTCGGCAATGCGTAAAGATAAGAAACAAGTGATTGGTGACGAGATCGGCGACGAGCAGATCAAGTTGTTCCTCGATTTCGAGCCAGTCGACGCCACTTCGCCGTCGCTGCACAAGTTGATCAAGGCTTACCGCGGCCTGCGCATCGATGACTTCGAGCGTTTTCTGACGTTTTTCGTCGAGGCTGGCCTGGACCTGGACGGTAAGGATGAGCACGGCAATGACTTCGTCGCCCTGATCAAGGATCAGCGCAACGCGGCCGACTACATCGAGCTGATCGCCAAGGCCCGCGGTTAAACTGTTGCCCTGAATAACCCGGATCATCCGTTTCCGCGGCCATAAAAAAACGCCCCGCTCTCACTGAGAACGGGGCGTTTTTTATGGGGCCGAATCAAGCGTAGCTTTCGGTCTCATTACTGGCTTCAACCAGTTCCAGCGCGACGTTGTTGTGCGCATTGATCTTGCGATACAGCGCTGCGTCGGTCTCCAGAACCTTTTCCCGAGCCGGGAAGATTTCCGCCAGTTTGGCCGCCCACTCACCAGACGCTTTGGTCGGGAAGCATTTTTCGATCAGCTCAAGCATGATCGAAACCGTCACCGAAGCACCTGGAGAAGCGCCAAGCAGTGCTGCAAGGGAACCGTCCTTGGCCGCGACCAGTTCGGTACCGAACTGCAGGACGCCGCCCTTTTTCGGGTCTTTCTTGATGATCTGAACCCGTTGGCCGGCCACTTCCAGGCGCCAGTCTTCGGCTTTCGCTTCCGGGTAGAAGCGACGCAGGGATTCCAGACGCTGTTCCATCGATTGCATCACTTCGCTGACCAGGTACTTGGTCAGGTCCATGTTGTTTTTCGCCACGGCCAGCATCGGACCGATGTTGCCGGCGCGAACCGACATCGGCAGGTCCATGAAGGAACCGTGCTTGAGGAACTTGGTGGTGAACCCGGCGTAAGGTCCGAACAACAGGGACTTGCTGCCATCGACGACACGGGTGTCCAGGTGCGGCACAGACATCGGTGGCGAACCCACGGCGGCCTGGCTGTACACCTTGGCCTGGTGGTGCTTGACCACTTCCGGGTTGTCGCAACGCAGCCATTGGCCACTGATCGGGAAGCCGCCGAAGCCTTTGCTTTCTTCGATACCCGAAGCCTGCAACAGCGGCAATGCCGCGCCGCCAGCGCCGAGGAAGACGAATTTCGCGTCGACGTCACGGGTGTTGCCGCTGTTGACGTCCTTGATGCTGACAGTCCAGCCGCCGTTGTTGCGCTTCAGGCCGGTCACGCGCTTGCAGTACTTGACCTGTGCGTCGGGCGCGCTGGTCAGGTGCTTGAGCAGTTGATTGGTCAGGGCGCCGAAGTTGACGTCTGTGCCATTCATCACGCGGGTCGCAGCGACGACTTCGTCGGCCGGACGGCCCGGCATCATCAGCGGCATCCAGTCGGCCATCTTGGCTTTGTCTTCGGTGTATTCCATGTCCGCGAAGGCGTGGTGCTTGCTCAGCACCTTGAAGCGTTCCTTGAGGAAGGAAACGCCGCTGTCACCTTGCACGAAGCTCAGGTGCGGCACCGGGCTGATGAACGACTTGCAGGAGCCGAACGTGCCTTTCTTGGTCAGGTAGGACCAGAACTGCTTCGACACCTCGAACTGAGTGTTGATGTGCACGGCTTTCTTGATGTCGACGGTGCCATCAGCCGCCTGTGGCGTGTAGTTGAGCTCACACAGCCCGGCGTGACCGGTACCGGCGTTGTTCCACGGGTTGGAACTCTCCGCAGCACCGGAATCCATCAGCTCGACGACTTCCAGCTTGATCGCGGGGTCGAGCTCTTTGAGCAGTACCGCCAGGGTGGCACTCATGATGCCGGCCCCAACCAGTACTACGTCGACTGCTTCGTTATGCGCCATTTAACGCGTCTCCAAAATCTGCAGCACCAAATTGTCGGCATGGCTGCCAGGCGTTCCGGGGCGTGTCAGTGAGGCCCCTGGTACTCATGGTCAGTATCGCCATGTCCGAATCTTCGCAATTTTTTGCAACTTCGACGGACGCTACCGGCCGGGTCAATGAGGTCTATGAACTCATTTGAACGCGCGACTGGCAATTCGACTTATGGTCGATACATCCGTTTGTGCAACCAAATCCGTAGCGGACAGGCTTCAGGCTCCGGTATTCGAGGAACGCTCGGTCCTGTGTCGTTGGGCTGTTTCAGACGCTAATGGTGCATGTTCAGACGCAAAACTATTCATTTGCTCGCCACACTCTTGTGAAGTTGTGAAAACCCGTTTTTTTCACGCTCTTTTGAAGACGTGAACCTCAAAAAAGGGCTGTCCCAGCCTGGCACCGTGCCCGGATGGATTGCCGTCATGGGGTACATGGCAGGCAAAACGGGCAAACAGCTCAGTGACCGAGCGTAATGACAGCTCTGCAGATTCGCGAAAAGCGGGGTTTTTGCTCAGGGAACAGCAAGCGCGCCAGCTTCACTCGATCTGTGTGGGCGGCTCTCTGTGGGCGGTGCGGGGTGTCAATACCAAGGCATTGACGATGCTGCGAGGCCCGATCAGGAGACGTCCTTATAATCGGGGGGAGATTGTATCTAAGAAACGCAGGGAAATGGACGTGTTTAATGACTTTTATTAGGCGTTCGGTCAGGTGGTCAACAGATGTTGCACCCGTGCGCGTGGCTGGCGGGTGCTCACGCGGGCGCTAGGGGGCAGAGGCTGATGCAGCCAGTTGAGGCGGATTTCTTCGATTTCGACCCAGCTATCGCCCATCGGCTGGAGGCTGCACTGCTTGAACGCCTGGCAATGACCATTGCTGTCGAGCAGGGCAAAGCAACGGTGCAACGGGCGTGGCGCGAACAATGAGATGAGGTAGCGCATGGCGAAGTACCTGATGGGGGACTGCAGTGGAGTTTGCCCACTAGCCGTTACGTGCCAGTGTATGAGCGATGACAGATGTGTGACAGGAACCGCTTTCCCAAGGGTTTGTCAGACATTTCAGTATTGATTGAAGGCCACTGGTTCGCCGCAGTGGCCCACCGCTATACTGCAAGCCTGTTTGTGCCTGATTCTGGAGAGAAGCGCATGTTGCAACGCCTGTTGTTCGGTTTAATCACTGTGACCAGTTTGACCCTCGTCGGCTGCGCCCACAGCCCGCAACAACTGAACCCTGAGCCCAAGCTGACCACTCAGCTGGCGCCGGTCGGCCATGGCCAGCCAGTGGTGGTGCGCGTGGTCGACGGTCGTCCGTCGCCAACGCTGGGCACGCGCGGCGGCCTGTACCCGGAAACCAGTGCGATCACCGTGCAGGGCGCACAGATTCTGCCGAAGCTGCAGGCGCAGGCCGAAGCGGCCGTGCGGTTGCTGGGCTTTACCCCGACCAACAATGCACCGAACGCACCGCAAATCACCGTGACCCTGGCCGAGCTGAAATATCAGTCGCCTAAAGAAGGCATGTACGTGACTGAAGCGACCATCGGCGCGACCTTTCGCTCCGATGTGCAGAACGCCAATCGTCGTTACAGCGGTCGTTACGGCGCATCCCTGGACCAGCGTTTCGGCATGGCACCGAACCAGGAAACCAACACCAAGCTGGTCAGCGATGTGTTGAGCGATGCGTTGACGCGTCTGTTCAAGGATCCGACCGTGGGTCAGGTTCTCGGCGAGTAACTTTTCGCCAGAATCAAAAAAGCCCGGAGCCAGTAATGGCCCCGGGCTTTTTCATTTATGCCTACGTCACCGAACAACGGTGGGAGCCTGCTCGCGAAAGCGGAGAGTCAGTCAAAGTCGATGTCGACTGACGCGACGCCTTCGCGAGCAGGCTCGTTCCTACAAGGAATGTGTTGTGTCAGGCGGCTTCGGAGTAGAAGTCCAGCACACTCACTCCGGTCAACAAATCCGCTTCCGGCAAATCCGCATGTTGATGCCCGCCCAGCGCGCAATACACCAGCCAGTGGCGGTCCTGAACATTGAAGGCGAGGCTTCCTACAAGGTTTTGTTGTTCGTCGCTCGGGGAGATGAGGTACAGGCGATCCTGGTTTTCAGCGTGAAGCATGACGATATCCATGTCTGTTTTCGTGGGGCGGGAGACTGACGGATTCAGATGACGAAGCTGTGACTCAAGTCAGGAATCTGCCAAATGGTCAGTTATTTGTCGTAAAGCGGGTGCAGGAGGGGAGGCTTTCGGTAGAATCCGCGCCGCAGTCGTCGGTTCGGCGCCTGCCACACCTGTTTTGTTTGAGGTCCGTGATGTCACTGCATTTGATGACGCTGTTTACCGCCCATCCCGCCAAACTGGTCAATCTGCTGGCCTTGCTGCTGGCCTTCCCCGGCAGTTGGCTGCTGCACGCCACTCGTCGCCGCGAACAGCGCGCCATGGCCAGTATCGTGTCCCAGCGCCAGCGCCAGCCCAACGTCGAGCCGACCCTGGATTGGGCGACCTTGCGCATGAACCGCTTTTTCTATCGTTTCGGTTTCGCCTGCCTGGGATTGGCGTTGCTGGTGTCGTGGATCAGCACGCGGGTCTGACAGTAAAAACTGCAGCAATGAAAACGGCGCCCTAGGGCGCCGTTGTCGTATCCAGTCGGAAGCCTTACAGCGGCAACCCGGTCTTCACCCGGTACTGATTGCGCACCGGCGTCGCATATTGCAGCACCAGGAACGGACGATGTTCCTCGGGGCAGCCCTCAAGGCGCTTGTTCCATTCTTCCTGCGCCTTGGCCAGTTCGTCGGCCGCAAATACTTCAGACGCTTTGGGCACCTGCAATTGTGGGTCGGCGTCTTTCCATTGGGCGTAGGCCAGGTAATGCACCGGGAACAGGCGATAGCCACCGAGAATTTGCTTGTCCATCTCGATCGCCAATTGCTTGGTGTCTTCGAACAGCTCGGTGATCGGCGCGGCGAAGTTCACGTGGACCCGGCCCTTGTAGCCGGTGATGCCCTTGGCAATGCTCACATCGTCCTCGCCCGGCACTTTGGTGTAGCTGCCGGTGGTGGCGCGGATGAACAACTCGCGGGCCTTGGCCTGATCGCACGGGTCGTATTCATAGCTGATCGACACAGGGGTGAGGTTCAGCGACTGAATGACTTCGCCGAATGGCTCGTCCTTGCGGCTCATGTGGAACATCTTGAGGATGGCCGATTCGGTGCGGTCGTCGCCGTCCTTCGCCCGGCCTTCAGCCTGGGCGATCCAGATCGAGGAGCAATCGTTGCGGATCGAGTGATTGATGTAGGCCGACAGCAGTTGATAGGCCGCCATCTTCTCGCGGCGACCGGTGATCGAGCGGTGCACGATGAAGCTCTTGTTCAGGCGCATCAGGTCGCTGACGAACGGCTTTTGCAGCAGGTTGTCGCCAATCGCGATGCGCGGTGTCGGCAGGCCGGCGTGGTACACGGCGTAGTTGACGAAGGCCGGGTCCATCACGATGTCGCGGTGGTTGGCGATGAACAGGTAGGCGCTGCCGGACTTGAACTGCTCGACGCCGGTGTAGGTGACACCGTCTGTGGCGCGCTCGATGGTGTGGTCGACGTACATCTCGACCTTGTCCTGCAATGTGGCCACCGAATGCACGCCAGCGAACTCGCGACGCAGCCGATGAGCTATAAGAGGTTTGAGCATCCAGCCGAAAGCACCGGCAAAACGCGGGAAGCGGAAGTGGGTGAGGATATCTAGAAACGCCTTGTCGCCAAGCAACCTGTCCAGTACCGCTGGGACTTCGCTGTCGTCGTAAGGTCGGATGGCATCGAATTCGCCCATCATGCTCTCTTGTTAGAAACGGCTAGGGTAAGTAAAGGTTTTGATCAAAAACCGGCAGGGCACGGTCTGAAAAAATAGCCAGACAAAAATAGCCCTGCAAATAGACCGGCGATTATACGCACAAGTCACCTGGGAGACCGCGATGCTGGAAAGCGCACTGTATGAATGTCCGTATTGTGGTGAAGAGGTCGAGACGACGGTGGACCTGTCCGGCGGCGATCAGACCTACATCGAGGACTGTCAGGTGTGTTGTCGGCCGATCACGTTCGTATTGCAGGTTCATGGCGAAGACTGGTTTCTGGAAGTCTTCAGCGAGAACGAATGAGGGGCGCCCATGCAGCGGATCTACGAGCCGGAAAACCTGATGGAAGGTGAATTGCTGCAAGGCATGCTCGCCAGCGAAGGCATCGAGGCGCACCTGGTGGGCCGCGACTTGCTGGGCGGCTCGGGCGAGTTGCCGATTTTCGGCCTGCTCGGGTTGTCCGTCGATAACGACCAGGCCGAATACGCCCGTGAGCTGATCACCGCGTACAATGCCGCGCTGCCGCTGCCCGGCGATGAACCGGAAAGCTTTCCCGGCACGCTGGTCTGTTAGGCTGACGTTCGTTTTATTCAGAGTCGTGTTGCCCCATGTGTGGACGTTATGCCTTGTTTCGCTGGAACCCCGCCTTCGCGGCCCTGCCCGGTTTCCCTGCCGATCAGCAGGCCCAGTGGAATATTTCCCCCAACGATTCGGTGTTGATGCTGCGTGCCGGTGCAGACGGCCAGCGTGAACTGGCCCGCGCCCGTTGGGGCCTGACACCACCGTGGCTGACCGACCTGTCCCGCACCCCGGCCCATGCCCGGGCTGAAACCGTCGCCGAACAACCGATGTTTCGCCAGGCCTTTCGCGAGCGCCGTTGCCTGCTACCAGCCAATGGTTTCTATGAATGGCGCGGCACTACGCGCAAACGCCCGTACTGGCTGACGCCGGGGGAGGGCTCTTCGTTGTTTTTTGCGGCGATCTGGGAAGCGTACCCGGTGCAGGAGCAGGTGTGGTTGAGCACGGCGGTGATCACGCAGCCGGCGGCGAGTCAGCGTCGGCCGTTGATTCTGGACGAGGCGGGGCAGGCCGCGTGGCTGGATCCGGAGACGCCGTTGCATACCTTGCAGGCCTTGCTGGCCAGCGAACCGGCGGCGTTGCGCGAGCGGGTGCTGGCGAATCTGGTGAATGATCCGAAGTTGAATGCGCCGGAGTGTTTGACCCCGGGTTGATTGATCGTTCCCACGCAGAGCCTGGGAACGATCACTGCACACTAAACCTTGAACTGGTTGATCAACCGCCGCTGCTGTTCAGCCAGCTTGGTCAGGTCCGCACTCGCCGCGCTCGATTCATCTGCCCCGCCAGCCACTTCATTGGCCACTTGCCCAATGTTGATCACGTTGCGGTTAATGTCATCCGCCACCGCGCTCTGTTCCTCGGCCGCACTGGCAATCTGCGTGTTCATGTCGTTGATCACCGACACCGCCTGAGTAATCGTCTCCAGCGCCTCGGCGGCTTTCGCCGCGTGCTGCACGCTTTCGTCGGTACGGTTCTGGCTGTCCTCCATGACTCGCACCACGTCGCGGGTGCCTTGTTGCAGTTGCTGGATCATGGTCTGGATTTCTTCGGTGGCCTTCTGGGTTTTCTGCGCCAGGTTGCGCACTTCATCGGCCACCACCGCAAAACCACGGCCCTGTTCACCGGCACGGGCCGCTTCGATGGCCGCGTTCAAGGCCAGCAGGTTGGTCTGCTCGGCGATCCCGCGAATGGCCGTGAGGATCGCGTTGATGTTTTCGCTGTCCTTGGCCAGGGTTTGCACCACACCCACAGCCTTGCCGATTTCTATTGCCAGCACGCCAATCGAATTCGAGGTGTCCCGCACGATCTGCATGCCCTGCGCCGCCGCCTGGTCGGCATGGCTGGCGGCTTGCGCGGCCTGGGTTGCATTGCGCGCCACGTCCTGGGCGGTGGCGGTCATTTCATGCACCGCCGTCGCCACCTGATCGATCTCGGCCATTTGCTTCTGCACGCCGATGTTGGTGCGGATGGCGATGTCGGCGGTGTGTTCCGACGAATCGCTGACACTCTGCACCGACGTCACGACCTGGGTGATCATCGCCTGCAACTTGGCGAGGAATGTGTTGAAGCCTTTGGCAATCGAGCCCAGTTCGTCAGCGCGATCACTGGTCAGGCGGCGCGTCAGGTCGCCTTCGCCTTTGGCAATGTCATCGAGCATCGCCACCATCTGCTTGAGTGGCCGGGCAATGCCGTGGCCCACCAGCCAGATCACCAGCAAGCCGATACCGGCGATCAACAAACCGACCATGGCCATGCCGAAGGTGTCGGATTTGCGCTGTGCATTCAGGTCACCCTGGAGTTTTTGCAGGTCGGCCATCACCGCATTCAGTGGCAATTGCAGCATCAGGGTCCAGCGCGCGTCGGTCTGGCCGATACCGAACGGCAGGTACAACTCGATCCGGTCGTGGGCCTTGTCGACGGTGTAGGTCACTTCGCCATGCTTGAGGTTGCCCATGTTGGCGATCTGCTGGCTGTCGAGGATGTCGCTGACCTTCTCGCCGAATTTGCTCGGGTCCTTGGTGTAGGCCACGATCCGGCCGTTACCGCCGATCAACGCCATTTCCCCTGCGCCGCTGTACAGTTTCTGGTTCGCGCCCAGGAGCATTTCCTGAATGAAGTTTACCGACAGGTCGGCGCCGACGATGCCCTGGAAGGCGCCGTTGAGCATGATCGGTTCAATAAAGGAGGCGAGCATGACGACTTTATCGCCGACCTTGTAAGGCGCCGGATCGATCACGCAGGATTTTCTGGTTTCCTTGGAACACAGGTAGTACTCGCTGGCGCGCACACCGGTGGACAGGGTTTTCTGGTCGTCGACGTCCACCAGCTTGTCCAGGCCGAGGGTGCCATCATCGTTGCGGAACCACCACGGCAGGAAGCGCCCGTTGCTGGCGTCGATGCCGGTCACTTTGGTGTCGACGTAGGCGGCATCGTTGTGGTCGAGAGCGTTCTTTTCCCAGCCGATATAGGTGCCGAGGATCTTCGGGTTCTTGGCCACGTTTTCCTTGATCAGACTGATCAACTGCTCGCGGCTCACATTCAGCAGCGGCTGGCCGTCGGGCCCCTGCGTGCCGATCAAGGCGTTGACCCGCACCAGCCCGCCAGCGATCAGCAGGGGTGCTTCGAGTTCACGCTGGATCTGGCTGACCTGGGTTTGCGCCAGCGACGTCAGGCGCTGTTCAATGACTTGCTCGAATTGCGCCTGGGTCCGTTGCTGGACCATGTCTTGCGTCCGGGCGCCGGAGAACAACGCGTACAGCACCAGTGCGGCGACTACGCTAAGTACGATGGCGCCAGCGAGGGCGGCCACGGAAAACTGGATCGACTTGAATTTCATGGGTGCTCCGCACGCAAGAGGACGTCTGCGGTGGTGTATCGGCAGCGGGGCGGACAGCCATGAGCGGGGGCAAGTGAAATGACTGTTTTGGACGTGCCCGTGTCGCAATCAGAAAGGTGCCGAACCTTTGTGCGGCAAGGCAGTCAGTGCTGTATGAATTTTTTGCTACTGCCGTCGTCCCGAGTCGGGTGACGGCTTTATGGGAGTGCCGTGATGAACAAGTCTCTGGTGGCGTGCGTGTTGGGGTCGGCCTTGCTGCTGAACGGCTGCGAGACCGTCAACACGACCAGTGCAGGTGAAGTCGGTGTAGTGCGCCAGCAACACATGACCACCTTGTTGTCGAGTGAACAGGTCAATCAGGCTTACGCGCAGGACTACAAGCAGACCGTGGGGGATGCGACCAACAAAAACATCCTCGACAAGACCAGTACCGAGGCCGCGCGTGTTCAAGCAATTGCCGATCGGCTCATCGCCCAGGCGCCGACGTTTCGCCCGGATGCGGCGCAATGGCAGTGGGAGGTCAACCTGATCAAAAATGATGAGCTCAACGCCAACTGCGGTCCTGGCGGCAAGATCATTGTGTACACCGGGCTGATCGAGAAACTGCAACTGACTGACGACGAACTGGCCGCGGTGATGGGGCATGAAATCGCCCACGCCTTGCGCGAGCACGGCCGTGAAGCGTTATCCAAATCCTATGGCGTGAATCTGATGCAACAGTTGGCCATAGCGGCGGGTGCGCCGGCAGCGATTGTCGAGGTAGGGAATAACGGCGTGAACCTGTTGATGACCTTGCCCAACAGCCGCACCAATGAAAACGAAGCCGACCTGATCGGTCTGGAGCTGGCGGCACGTGCGGGTTACAACCCGAATGCGGCGATTACCCTGTGGGAAAAAATGAGCAAGGCGGACGAAGGGGCTCCACCGGAGTTTCTCAGCACTCACCCTTCGTCCAGCAGTCGGACCGCGGCGTTGCAAGGGGCGATTCCGAAGGTGATGCCGTTGTACGAGAACGCGCGTAAATCCTGATGTTTTTGCATTGCCGGTGAGGGCCTCATCGCGAGCCGGCTCACTCCTACATTGGTTTTGTGATCGACACTAACCCTGTAGCAGTGAGCCGGCTCCGGGCGGCGTTCCGATGACGAACGATATCGCGGTCTACCGACTTGCCGGGTTAAACCCAACCGCTGCTCTGCATCGCCTTGTACACCGCAACAATCGCCAGGATGAAGAACGCCGACGCCGCCAGTCGACGGATCAGGGTCAATGGCAATTTGTCCGCCGCAAAGTTACCGGCCAGCACCACCGGCACGTTGGCAATCAGCATGCCCGCGGTGGTGCCGATGATGACCAGCCACAGATCCGGGTATTGCGCCGCCAGCATCACGGTGGCGACCTGGGTCTTGTCACCCATTTCCGCCAGGAAAAACGCAATCAGCGTGGTCAGGAAAGGCCCGAACTTGCGCGCGGTGCTGACGTCGTCGTCCATCTTGTCCGGCACCAGGGTCCACAACGCGGTCGCGGTGAAGCTGGCGGCCAGGATCCAGTGCAATGTCGCATTCGAGAAGAAGCTGCCGAACCAGGCACCGACGGCACCGGCGGCGGCGTGGTTGGCCAGGGTCGCGGCGACGATGCCGGCGATGATTGGCCATGGCTTGCGGAAGCGGGCAGCGAGAATGAGCGCGAGCAGTTGCGTCTTGTCGCCGATTTCGGCCAAGGCAACGATTGCGGTCGGAACGAGAAGTGAATCCAGCATCATCAGGGTTTTTCCTAAGGGGCGGGTCGACACGGCTATGACACGTACAGCCTTCCCGCCCCGGGTAAGGTGTTCGTGTCATAGGTCTTGTCAAACCCTGCGTACCGTCTGATGCGGACGCTTGGGTCGCATACGCCATGGTCTGAGGACCAAGTATGTTGACGTATGCCGGACGAGCATGGCGCTCGTGGGAGACTACTCCCCTAGGACGGAGCGGATTCTGCCTAGGCAAAATCCGTTAGGCAAGCACTTATTTGTCAGCCGCGTTTGGCCCGGTAGATTCGGAAACCCTGTCCCTCGGCCTTGATTGCACACACGCCGAGGTGCTCTTCGATCAGTGGTTGGTACTTCAGGAAGCTGTTGGCGACCAGCCGCAGCTCGCCGCCGTTTTTCAGATGTTTGGCCGCTTTTCGCAGCAAGTTCTCTGTAGCGAAGTAATCGGTATGGACCCCGACATGGAACGGCGGGTTGCTCAAAATCGCACTCAAACCCATCGGTGCAGCGTCGATCCCGTCGCCGGTAATCACCTCAGCTTCCAGACCATTGGCCGCCAGGGTCAGGCGACTGCTGGCCGCGGCAAACGCATCGACGTCGAGCAAGGTCACCTGATTGTGCGGATAACGACGCTTCACCGCCGCGCCCAACACGCCCGCGCCGCAACCGAAGTCCAGCAAGTGGCCGCTCGGCAGCTTGTCCAGATGCTCCAGCAGCAGTGCGCTGCCGCGATCCAGCCGACCGTGGCTGAACACGCCCGGCAGGCTGATGACTTTCAATGGCCCTTCAGCCAGTGGCAGTTCATAGGTCTGCGCCAGGCTTTCCAGCGACTTGGCTTCTGGCGCGTTGGCCACGGTGACCAACCAGAGCTGGCAATGACGGGCGCTGTCGAGTTTGCGCGGCTTGCCGAACGGGTTCAGTTGTTTGGCGGCGCCTTCGATGCCGCTGCGTTTTTCACCGACCAGATACAGTTCACGGCCGGCCAGGCGCGAGGCGAGGGCGTTGAGGATGTAATCGGTCAGGTCCTTGGACTTGGGCAAAAACACCACGGCGGTTTCAAACGCACGCTCGGGGGCGTTCACACCAAAATGGCTGCGCTCGGCGAAACGGGCGTCCAGCGCGGCCTGGTCGCCGGCGTGCCAGCACCAACCATGGGCAGCGGGCAGTCGGCCCAGCAGATCGTCGGCGGGCAAACCGGCCAACAACACCGAACCCTGGAATAACTCGGGCTGACGAAGCAGTACTTCACTGCGCGGATCCATACTCTGCTCCTTGAAAAAAAGTGCGGCAGTTTATCAACTGACGACCCGCAGCGCTGTACCGCTGAAGAAAGCCTGCGCGTTTTCGGTCAACTGCCCGACGATTCGCTGTCGTGCTTCGCGACTGCCCCAGGCGTTGTGCGGGGTGACGATCAAGCGCGGGATGTCATCAGCCAGCAAAGGATTGCCCGCCGTCGGTGGCTCTACGCTCAGTACGTCGGTGGCCGCGCCGCCCAGATGACCGTTGCGCAGGGCATCGGCCAGCGCCTGCTCATCGATCAAACCACCGCGCGCGGTATTGACCACGAAGGCGCCGGGTTTCATCGAGGCCAGTTCACGGGCGCCGATGAAGTGGCGGGTGTGTTCGTTGAGCGGGCAGTGCAGGGTGAGGGCGTCGATCTGCGGCAACAGTTGATCCAGCGGCAAACGATCCGGCCGGGCAGGGCGCCCCGGGATCTGACCCAGCAGCACGCGCATGCCGAATGCTTCGGCCAGTCGTGCGACGGCGCCGCCGAGTTCGCCATGGCCGAGTAATCCGAGGGTTTTGCCTTCCAGTTCGACGATCGGGTAATCGAGCAGACAGAACTGTTTCGCCTGCTGCCAGCGACCTTCACCCACGGCTTTTTGATAATCGGCCAAGCGCGTCGCCAGGTTAAGCAGCAACATGATCGTGTGCTGCGCCACCGACGGCGTGCCGTAACCCTGGCAGTTGCAAACGGTAACGCCATGGGCGCGGGCGGCCGCGAGATCGACGTTGTTGGTGCCGGTGGCGGTGATCAGGATCAGCTTCAGGTCGGGGCTGGCGGCGATGGCGTCGGCGTTGATCAGGATCTTGTTGCTGATGGCCACCGTGGCGCCCTTGAGGCGTTCGATCACTTGATCTGGCAGGGTCTGCGCGAACAGCTGCAAGTCGTCGAAGCAATCACGCAACGGGTTGAGGTCGAGGTCGCCAAGGTCCAGGGACGGGTGGTCGAGGAAAACGGCGCGGCGAGAGTTCGTCATCAACTGTACCTTTTGTGCATTGAACTGAAGGCGTAATCTGCCGAGCCTATCAGATGAAACAAATGGTTACGCAGTGCACCAAGTGGCGAAGTTGACGCGCTATGCGATGAAGCACCGCCCCCCCCCCGTAGCAGCTGGCGAAGCCTGCGTTCGGCTGCGCAGCAGTCGTAAACCCGGAACATGCGGACTTTCTGTAAGAGCGCGGTGCCTGATTTCACGACGGCTGTGCAGCCGAACGCAGGCTTCGCCAGCTACTACAGGGATGTTGTCAGCCTGACATTTTTCTTTTCGACCGATCTGCCCCAAAGGAGCCCCCATGTACTGGACAGAGTTCTTGACCGTTGCCCTGATTCACTTGCTCGCCGTGGCCAGTCCCGGCCCGGACTTTGCCGTGGTGGTGCGTGAAAGCGTGACCCACGGTCGGCGCGCCGGTACCTGGACGGCGCTGGGCGTCGGCACCGCCATTTTCCTGCACGTCGGCTATTCGCTGCTGGGCATCGGCCTGATCGTGTCCCAGTCGATCGTACTGTTCAACGCGCTGAAATGGGCCGCCGCCGCGTACCTGCTGTACATCGGCTACAAGGCCCTGCGCGCGCAACCGGCCAAGGCTGTCGATGACAACTTGCACAAGGAAACCGGCGAGCGCACCGCCCGGGGCGCGTTCACCTCCGGTTTTGTGACCAACGGCCTGAACCCGAAAGCCACGCTGTTCTTCCTGTCGTTGTTCACCGTGGTGATCAACCCGCATACGCCGTTGGCGGTGCAAGCCGGTTACGGGGTCTATCTCGCGGCGGCGACGGCGCTGTGGTTTTGCCTGGTGGCGCGGCTGTTCAGCCAACAGCGTGTGCGCGCCGGTTTCGCCCGCATGGGCCACTGGTTCGACCGCACCATGGGCGTGGTGCTGATCGCCATCGGCGTGAAACTCGCGTTCACCGAGATGCATTGATAGCGGGCTGATCCTCGACATCCTGCAAATGCTGGCGCAAAGCTAGCATTTGTACGGCTCTGCAAATCATTCCTTTGGCTGATTTGGCTGACATTGAAGGGCACTAAAGTGCTTTTATTCAGCCAACACCGTGCAGCCAGAAAAGGGATTCATATGTTGCAGACTCGCGTTATCCCCCCAGCCGAAGGCGCTTACCAGTATCCGCTGCTGATCAAGCGGCTGCTGATGTCCGGCGCTCGTTATGAGAAAACCCGCGAGATCATTTACCGCGACCAGTTGCGCTACAGCTATCCGACCCTGATCGAACGGGTCGCGCGGCTGGCCAACGTGCTGACGGCCGCCGGGGTCAAGGCCGGGGATACGGTGGCGGTGATGGACTGGGACAGCCATCGCTACCTGGAATGCATGTTCGCCATCCCGATGATCGGCGCGGTGATCCACACGATCAACGTGCGCCTGTCGCCGGAACAGATCCTCTACACCATGAACCACGCCGAGGATCGCTTTGTACTGGTCAACAGCGAGTTCGTGGGGCTTTACCAGGCGATTGCCGGGCACTTGACCACGGTCGAGAAAACCCTGCTGCTGACTGATCTGCCGGAGAAAACCGCCGACCTGCCGAACCTGATCGGCGAGTACGAGCAACTGCTGGCGGCTGCCAGTGCGCAATACGACTTCCAGGACTTCGACGAAAACTCCGTCGCGACCACGTTCTACACCACCGGTACCACCGGCAACCCCAAAGGTGTGTATTTCACCCACCGGCAACTGGTCCTGCACACCATGGGCGTGTCGACCATCATGGGCTCCATCGACAGCGTGCGCCTGCTGGGCACCAGCGACGTGTACATGCCGATCACCCCGATGTTCCATGTGCATGCCTGGGGCTTGCCGTATGTGGCGACCATGCTCGGGCTCAAGCAGGTGTATCCCGGCCGCTACGACCCGGAATACCTGGTGGAGCTGTGGCACAAGGAGAAGGTCACCTTTTCCCATTGCGTACCGACCATTCTGCAAATGATCCTCAACGCCAAAGCGGCGCAAGGCACGGATTTCGGCGGCTGGAAAATCGTCATCGGCGGCAGTGCGCTCAACCGTACGCTGTACGAAGCGGCCAAGAGCAAGGGCATCCAGTTGACCGCGGCTTACGGCATGTCGGAAACCGGGCCGCTGGTGTCGTGTGCTCACCTCAATGATGAGTTGATGGCCGGCAGCGAAGACGAACGCACCACCTATCGCATCAAGGCCGGCGTGCCGGGGCCCTTGGTGGAAGCGGCGATCGTCGACACCGACGGCAATTTCCTGCCCGCCGATGGCGAGACCCAGGGCGAGCTCGTGCTGCGTGCGCCATGGCTCACCGAAGGCTATTTCAACGAACCGCAGAAGGGCGCCGAGCTCTGGGCCGGAGGCTGGCTGCATACCGGCGACGTGGCGACGCTGGATGCCATGGGCGTGATCGACATTCGAGACCGCATCAAGGACGTGATCAAGACCGGTGGCGAGTGGATCTCGTCCCTGGACCTCGAAGACTTGATCAGTCGCCACGTTTCGGTACGCGAAGTAGCAGTGGTGGGCATCGCCGATCCGCAGTGGGGCGAGCGCCCGTTCGCTCTGCTGGTGCTTCGCGAAGGGCATGAGATCGGGGCCCGGGAACTCAAGGAACACCTCAAGCCGTTCGTGGAATTGGGGCACCTGAGCAAGTGGGCCATTCCTAGCCAGATTGCCCTTGTTACTGAAATTCCCAAGACCAGCGTCGGCAAGCTCGACAAGAAGCGCATCCGCCTCGACATCACTGAATGGCAGGCCAACAACAGCGCGTTCCTCTCGACGCTTTAAGCGTCCTCCGGTGTGCCCGAAAGGGCACGCCAGCCCCACCAAGCAAGCGCTTGGCTTGTGTAATCCGAATTTTCAGCCATCCTTGCCGTGCCGACATGTGTCGGACTGGCGAAAGGACTGTTCCAGAGTGGCCGGCAGCTGCAAATCACACTTTAGAGGGATCAAGCTCTACTACCTGCTGGCTATAGTCCGCTCAAGGATTTTTAAGAACGGAGCAAACGCACAAAACGGGGCGATGCAATTTTGGAGTGACTTCGGGACGCCTTGGCTCCCCGTCACCCACAACGTTTTTAGAAGTGCTCACTGCCATAACAATAATGCACATGGAGTAGCGTCGATGACATCAGTAAACAAGTTCTGGCGCCGGGCGAAATTGCCCCTGGCGGTCAGTCTCGCCTCTTCGCTCGCCGGGCCTGCATTCGGCGTCAGTTTCAACGTTGGTGAAATCGAAGGTCAGTTCGACTCGTCGCTGTCCCTGGGTATGAGTATCTCGACCCAACAGCCGAACAAGAACCTGATCGGCGTCAACAACGGCGGGCATGGCCTGTCCCAGACCTCCGATGACGGTCACCTGAACTTCAAGAGCGGGCAAGCGTTCTCGAAGATCTTCAAGGGCATCCATGACCTTGAATTGAAATACGGCGACACCGGCGTGTTTGTCCGGGGCAAATACTGGTACGACTTCGCGCTGCAAGATACCAACCTGGAATTCAAGAACGTCGAAAACGACGGCCGCAAAGAGGGCGCCAAGTCCTCCGGCGGGCAAATCCTCGACGCCTTCATCTACCACAACTACACCGTTGCCGATGAGCCGGGCTCCGTGCGTCTGGGCAAGCAGGTCGTGAGCTGGGGTGAAAGTACATTCATCGGCGGCGGCATCAACTCGATCAACCCGATTGACGTGTCTGCGTTCCGTCGTCCCGGTGCCGAGATCAAGGAAGGCCTGATCCCGGTCAACATGTTCTATGTGTCCCAGAGCCTGACCGAAAACCTTTCGGCCGAAGCGTTTTACCAGCTGGAATGGGACCAGACCGTTGTCGACAACTGCGGCACGTTCTTCTCTCAACCAGACATCGTCGCCGACGGTTGCGACAACAACCTGCGCGTGCTGAACAAGCGCTCGACGATTCCAGCCATCGCGCTGGGCCCGTTGGCAGCCAACGGTGTCAACGTCAACGAAGAAGGTGTTCTGGTCCAGCGTGGCGGCGATCGTGATGCACGCGACAGCGGCCAGTGGGGCGCGTCCTTCAAGTACATGTTCGACCCGCTGGACACCGAGTTCGGTGCCTACTTCATGAACTACCACAGCCGTGCGCCGATCTTCAGCGCCACCGGTGCGCCACAATCGGTCTACAACGGCGTGGCGGCATTGCCAGGCGCGTTCCAGGCTCTGGGTCCGCTGCTGGTCGCGGGTAACTCGAAATACTTCATCGAATACCCTGAAGACATTCGCCTCTACGGTTTGAGCTTCTCCACCACCCTGCCTACCGGTACGGCGTGGAGCGGTGAGATCAGCTACCGTCCGAACGCACCGGTGCAGTTGAACTCCACCGACATTCTGTTCGCCGGCATTCGTCCTTTGGGCAACAACAATCCGAACAATCCGTTGACCAACGCTTCGTTGCTGTCGGCCGCTCCGGGCACCGACCTGAACGGTTATCGTCGTAAAGAGGTCACCCAGTTCCAGACCACCCTGACGCACTTCTTCGATCAAGTCATGGGCGCCAGTCGTCTCACACTTGTCGGCGAAGTGGGCGTGACCCATGTCGGTGGCCTGGAAAGCACCTCTGAGGTTCGTTATGGTCGCGATCCGGTCTACGGTCCGGGTAGTCTGCCCGCCTCGGGCGCTCTGGACACCTGTGTTGCACTCAACACCAGCACCATCAACGGGGCTGGTCCAGGCGCTGCCACCAACAACCGCAGCCGCAACTGCGATAACGACGGCTTCACCACGGCGACTTCGTGGGGCTACCGCGGTCGTGCGATCTGGGAATACAACGACGTGTTCGCCGGCGTGAACCTCAAGCCGAACGTGGCCTGGTCCCACGACGTGAACGGTTACTCGCCTGGCCCTGGCGGCAACTTCGAAGAAGGTCGTAAAGCAGTGAGCCTGGGCGTCGATGCCGAATACCAGAACACCTACACCGCAAGCCTGGCCTACACCAACTTCTTCGACGGCAAGTACACCACCGTAGATGATCGCGACTTTGTTGCACTCAGCGTCGGCGTGAACTTCTAAGCACTGTTTTTTGAGGACGAACACACATATGAAAATAACAAAGAGTCTGTTCCACGCCGGTGTCTTGGGGCTTTCGCTGCTGGCGAGCAGTGTAATGGCGGCGGTCCCTGCGGCCGAAGCCGACAAACTGGGCAAGAGCCTGACGCCGATGGGTGCCGAGATGGCGGGCAACGCCGACGGTTCGATTCCGGCCTGGAAGCCCATGCCGAAAAACGCCGGCACCGTTGACAGCAAGGGTTTCCTGTCCGACCCGTTCGCCAGTGAAAAGCCGCTGTTCACCATCACCGCGCAGAACGTCGACCAGTACAAAGAGAAACTCGCCCCGGGCCAGTACGCGATGTTCAAGCGCTACCCGGAAACCTACAAGATGCCGGTTTACCCGTCCCATCGCGGCTCCACCGTGCCGGATGACGTGTTCGCCGCCATCAAGAAAAACGCCACCGCAACGACCCTCGTGTCCGGCGGCAACGGCCTGGAAAACTTCGAAACCGCCGTACCGTTTCCGATTCCGAAAAGCGGCGTTGAAGTCATCTGGAACCACATTACCCGCTATCGCGGTGGCAGCGTGACCCGTCTGGTGACCCAGGCCACGCCACAGCCGAACGGTTCGTTCAGCCTGGTGTACTTCGAGGATCAGTTCGTTTTCCGCGACAAGATGAAGGACTACGACCCGAAAAACCCGGGTAACATCCTGTTCTACTTCAAGCAGAAAGTGACCGCGCCGGCACGTCTGGCCGGTGGTGTGCTGCTGGTGCACGAAACCCTCGACCAAGTGAAGGAGCCGCGTTCGGCGTGGGTCTACAACGCCGGTCAGCGTCGCGTGCGTCGTGCACCACAAGTGTCCTATGACGGGCCGGGTACTGCGGCGGATGGCCTGCGTACCTCCGACAACCTGGACATGTTCAACGGTGCGCCGGATCGCTACGACTGGAAGCTCGAAGGCAAGAAAGAGATGTACATCGCCTCGGACAGCTACAAGCTCGACTCGCCGAACCTCAAGTACACCGACATCATCAAGGCCGGTCACATCAACCAGGACCTGACCCGTTACGAGTTGCGCCGGGTCTGGCATGTGGTGGCGACCCTGAAGGAAGGTCAACGTCACATCTACGCCAAACGTGACTTCTACATCGACGAAGACACCTGGCAAGCCGCCGTGATCGATCACTACGACGGTCGTAACCAGCTGTGGCGTGTGGCAGAAGCCCACGCCCAGGATTACTACAACGTTCAAGTGCCGTGGTACACCCTGGAAACCCTGTACGACCTGCAATCGGGCCGTTACCTGGCGCTGGGTATGAAGAACGAAGAGAAGTCCGCGTATAACTTCGGCTTCACCGCCACCACCAGTGACTTCACACCGGCCGCACTGCGTCAGGACGGGGTTCGTTAACCTGTACTGAACAGAGGCCGCATCCTCGAAAACGCCCCGACTGGTTCGGGGCGTTTTTTTTTGGAGTTCACAAAGGCGGTGTGGTTGCCGGGTTGACCGACCTCTCTGCTTGTAGACTTTTTGTAGCCATTTGTAGCAATAACCTTCATTCCCTATCCGTTTACCGCTAGTCTGCGGACATCTGCAACGCCGCCATCCGCAATTCAAACAAGAGCCGGCCATGACTGATCTGTCCCCACCCCCGGGCCCCGCAAGCGTTTCCGTCGCCGCATTGGACGGGCGCTTTTTCAGGCCTCCGCTCCCCGACGGCCATGTGCTGCGGCCTCGTCTGTGCGAACGCCTGAGTGCTGGCCTCGGTGGCAGGCTGTTGCTGGTCAGCGCACCCGCCGGGTTTGGCAAGAGTTCCTTGGCGGTGGAGTTCTGTCAGGGGTTGCCACCTTCCTGGCAAAGCCTGTGGCTGGGGTTGAGTTCGCGAGATAGCGACCCGGGGCGTTTCCTTGAGCGGTTGCTCGAAGGGCTCCAGGATTACTTTCCGACACTGGGCAGCCAGGCGCTGGGACTGCTGAAAATGCGCCAGCGCCATCAGCCGTTCGCTTTTGAAGAATGGCTGGACGGGTTGCTGGACGAGCTGGCCATTCACCTGTCGCCAAGTACGCCTTTGCTGCTGGTGCTCGATGATTACCACCTTGCGCAAGGCCCGGTGCTCGATCGTTGCCTGCAATTTTTCCTCAATCATTTGCCGGATGGCTTGCTGGTCATGGTCACCAGTCGACAGCGCCCGGACTGGCACCTGGCCCGTTTGCGCCTGTCGCGCCAACTGCTCGAACTGCATGAACAGGACCTTCGCCTGACCCACGATGAAGCCCTCACGTTGCTTGATCGCCACAGCACTTCATTGCGTGGTGAGGCGCTGGAAAGCCTGATTCAACGCAGTGAAGGCTGGGTTGCGGGGCTGCGATTCTGGTTGCTGGCAGCCGCCGAGGCGGGCACAGAAGGTGCGTTGCCGCAGTCGCTGCACGGCGGGGAAGGACTGATTCGCGATTACCTGCTCGAAGAAGTCATCGATTGCCTGCCGGCCGAAGTGCAACAGTTCCTTTACGACACAGCCCCCCAGGAACGTTTTTGCAGCGAGCTCTGCGACGCGGTTCGCGAAGCTCATGACAGTGCTGAAATCCTGCGTTTCCTCCAGGCACATCAAGTGTTCCTGGTGCCACTGGACGAGCACGGCCACTGGTACCGCTAT
Organism: Pseudomonas sp. SIMBA_041; assembly: GCF_046535095.1. Lineage (NCBI taxonomy): Bacteria > Pseudomonadati > Pseudomonadota > Gammaproteobacteria > Pseudomonadales > Pseudomonadaceae > Pseudomonas > Pseudomonas sp. SIMBA_041. Next base: position 3,554 of record NZ_JAWRXJ010000016.1, on the reverse strand, counting down.
CACCATCTGTTTTCCGACCTGCTGCGCACCCGGCCCACCGCGCAGACGATAGTGCCCGCGGCCAGCCTGCATTTGCGTGCATGTCGCTGGTTCAATGCACAGGGGCTGCTCGACGAAGCGGTGGAGCAAGCGTTGCGTGCCGGGCATCTGGACGTTGCGGCGAACCTGGTGCAAAACCTCTCTGAAGAACAACTGCTCGCCGAGCAGAACGTCGGCATGTTGCTGCGCTGGAAAATGGACCTGCCAGACAGCCTGCTGATCAGCACCCCCCGATTGATCGTGCTCTATAGCTGGGCGTTGGGGCTGGCCTGTCAGCTGGACGCCGCGGAGGAACTGGCTGCCCATTTGAGCCGCTTCCTGCCGGCCCCTTCGGCCACGGCGCAGAAGTCGATGCTGGCGCAGTGGCTGGCCCTGAGCGGCATCATCGCTCGCGGGCGCGGCAACCGTGATCTGACGCTTCTTTATTGCACTGAAGCGCTGCAGAGCCTGCCGGCCAAACGCTACGGGCAACGCTTGATGTGCCTCTCGACCCTGTCCAACCTGGCCATCGCCGACGGCGATTTGTGGCGTGCGCGCAATTTGAACCGTGAGTCGCTGGAATTGGCGCAGCGTGTCGGCAATCCATTGTTTGAAGCACTGGCCCATTACGACCGCGCCCGTGTGTTGCAGGCGCGCGGGGAAATCCTGCGTTCGCTGCAAGAAGTCCGTCAGGGCCTGCAACGCTTGCAAGGGCTGTCTGCGCAACGGCTTTATGCCGTACGCGCACGGCTGACCATGTATGAAGGTTTCCTGCTGGCCATGCACCTGCAACCACAAGTCGCGCGGGTGCGCTTGCAAACCGGTTTGAGTGAAGCACGGGCCTGTCGCGATATCAGCGTATTGCTCGGCCATTGTGTGATCGCGCGGCTTGAGGGCAACAGCGGCGAGTTCGCCAAAGCCTTCGCCGAACTGGCCGAAGCCGAGCGGCTGATGCACATCTGGGACGTGCCACCGATTTATTACCTGGCGATGATCACACTGGTCAAATGCGAGCTCTGGCTGGCCCAGGGACGCACCGACCTGGCCGAAGCCTGGCTGGCGCGTCTGGGTCAGACCTACAACGGCGAACACGCGGCCGCGCCGCCGGAGTTTCATCCACAGCTGCCGCTGCATATCGAGTTACAGCAGGCCTTGCTGGAAGTCATTCAAGGGCAACCGATGCTCGCCGAAGGGCGGTTGAATGCGTTGCTTGAACATGGGCAGCAAACCGGACGGCAATTGCTTTGTGCTATGGCGCTGACACAAAAAGTGACCTTGTTGCTGACCGGCGGACGGGAGCCCGAGGCCCGCAAGGCACTGGCCCAGGCGCTGGAAGCAGCGGTTGGCGGTGTATTGCAACCCTTCGACGGGTTGCTCGCAGGACATTCGGAGTGGCTGCGCGGGCAATTGCAACTCTGTTCCCAGACTGCTTTTTCACAAAACCTTGCCGAGCATTTACCGATCGTGGCCGTTCGCCCGGTCGTGGAGTCATGTGCGGCGGCAGAACAGCTCAGCACCCGTGAACTGGCGGTACTGCGCCTGATTGCCGAAGGTTGTTCGAACCAGCAAATCAGCGATCAACTGTTCATCTCGCTGCACACGGTCAAGACCCACGCCAGCCACATCAACAGCAAGCTTGGGGTTGAACGGCGTACGCAGGCGGTGGCGCGGGCGAAGGAGATGGGGCTGTTGGTTTAGCAGGAAAAACGCAGAGCCGAGAAAACAAAACGCCCCGAACCAGTCGGGGCGTTTTGTTTGTTCAGGCGAGTAAAACCGTCACGCCACCAAGTCGTTGGCGCTAAAGGTGTTCACACCGACCAGTTGGATTTCGAAGTCGGCACCCGCGTTGCCGCTGACGTTACCCGACAGCACGTGATCAACGAATCGCAGCTGCCCGGCGCCGGTAAAATCGCCTGCACCGATGAAGGTAAAGCCGTTGAAGCCGTTGAGCTGCAGATTGGCATCGAACTGCGACAGATCGATCTTGTCGCCCTGCAAGGTGCTGAAGTCGGTAACGATGTCGCGGTTGCTACCGGTGCCCATGTCGCTGACGCTGCTGAACACGAACTTGTCAGCACCTGCGCCGCCGGTGAGGGAATCCGCACCTGCGCCGCCGTTCAAAATGTTGTTGTCAGCATTCCCGGTCAAGGTGTTGCTCAGGCTATTGCCGGTAAGGTTGAATGCGCCGTTGCTCATCAGCAGCACGTCTTCGACGTTTTGCAGATTGCTCAGGCTCAGGTCGATGGCATGGTCCTGGGCGGTCGCGTCGAAGATCACGTACAGCGCGTCTTTGCCTTCGCCGGCGTTTTCCTGGATCAGCGCCAGTTCACCGGCCTGGTCCACGGCGTAGAAATCGTCGCCCTTGCCGCCGCTCATGGTGTCCAGACCCAGACCTCCGTTGAGCTGGTTGCTGCCGTCGTTGCCGATCAGCACGTTGTTCTGGGCGTTGCCGACACCGTTGATGTTGGCGGAGCCGGTGAGGGTCAGGTTTTCCAGGTTGGCGCCGAGCACGTAGGTGACCGAGGAGCGCACGGTGTCGATTTCGCCGGCCAGGGTGCTGGTTTCCACCACCACGTCGCCGCTGTTGTCGACGATGTAGGTGTCGTTGCCCGCGCCGCCGGCCAGATAGTCGCCCCCCACGCCGCCGTCGATGATGTTGTTGCCGGCATTGCCCAGGATCACGTTGTTCGAGGCGTTGCCGGTGCCGTTGAGGTTGGCCGAGCCGAGCAGCGTCAGGTATTCGAGGTTGGTTCCCAGGGTGTAGTCGATCGAGGCGGCGACGGTGTCGATTTCCGAGGTCGAAGTGCCGCGCTCGATCACCACGTCAGCGACGTTGTCGACGTAGTAGGTGTCGTTGCCGGCGCCGCCGTCCAGGGTGTCGGCGCCGGTGCCGCCGTCGAGCACGTTGTTGTCGGCGTTGCCGGTCAAGGTGTTGTTCAGGCTGTTGCCGGTGAGGTTGAATGCGCCGTTGCTCAGCAGCAGCACGTCTTCGACGTTTTGCAGATTGCTCAGGCTCAGGTCGATGGCGTGATCCTGGGCGGTCGCGTCGAAGATCACGTACAGCGAGTCTCTGCCTTCGCCGGCGTTTTCCTGGATCAGCGCCAGTTCACCGGCCTGGTCCACGGCGTAGAAATCGTCGCCCTTGCCGCCGCTCATGGTGTCCAGACCCAGTCCGCCATTGAGCTGGTTGCTGCCGTCGTTGCCGATCAGCACGTTGTTCTGGGCGTTGCCGACACCGTTGATGTTGGCGGAGCCGGTGAGGGTCAGGTTTTCCAGGTTGGCGCCGAGCACGTAGGTGACCGAGGAGCGCACGGTGTCGATTTCGCCGGCCAGGGTACTGGTTTCCACCACGACGTCGCCGCTGTTGTCGACGATGTAGGTGTCGTTGCCCGCACCGCCCGTCAGGGTGTCGGCACCGGTGCCGCCGTCGAGCACGTTGTTGTCGGCGTTGCCGGTCAAGGTGTTGTTCAGGCTGTTGCCGGTGAGGTTGAATGCGCCGTTGCTCAGCAGCAGCACGTCTTCGACGTTTTGCAGAT
>NZ_JAWRXJ010000560.1:0-257 GCF_046535095.1 Pseudomonas sp. SIMBA_041 | reverse complement strand
GAACTTGGTGGGGTTTTCGAGCGAATGGATAGCGATGGGTCGCTGGCTGATGATCGCTTCGTAGTCGCCCGGCGCGTATTGCGCTTCCTTATAGTTCGCGCGCCCCCGGTGATTCTGCGGGATGGGCGGCAGGTCTTCCAGCTTGTACTTGCCGAAGCGCTCAGGGCGGCGCATCGCGACCTGCCCTTCCAGAAAATCGATGGACTCGTAGCCGACCAGCTCTTTATTGCCGATACCTCGCGTGTCTATGCCCGGGC
>NZ_JAWRXJ010000559.1:0-257 GCF_046535095.1 Pseudomonas sp. SIMBA_041 | reverse complement strand
CGGCGCCCGACCCACAGGCCGACGAACATCACCGGCAACAGGCAGGCAGCGAGCAACAGCAGGCTGCTGTCGGCGTAAACCCCGGCGATCAGAAACATCGACAGGCGCACCACGGTGCTGCAACTGATCAACGCGCTCTGGGTAGCGCGCACCTGCTCTTTCGCCTCCAGGCGCGCGCTCAGATAGAGGGCATAGAGAAACCCGCCACTGCCGAACAACGCACCGAACAAGCCGCCCACCGTGCCCATGGGCACCGC
>NZ_JAWRXJ010000558.1:0-257 GCF_046535095.1 Pseudomonas sp. SIMBA_041 | reverse complement strand
CAATCAGGCTGGCGACAATCGCTGGACCGGTTTGGGTATTGAAGATCAGTCGGGCAGGATCGTCCTTACCACCAATACCGAGATGCTGAACGTCGAGGATCGGTTTCTCTTCTACGGCAATCGACGGGCAGACTTCCAGCATATGGGAGCCGAGCACCAGGTCATTACCTTTCTCGAAGTGATAGGTGTAGTCCTCCATAAAGGAGGTGCCGCCCTGCTTCGCATCATGAAGGTGATGTCAACCGGTCTGCAGGGCG
>NZ_JAWRXJ010000557.1:0-257 GCF_046535095.1 Pseudomonas sp. SIMBA_041 | reverse complement strand
CCACTGATGATGGAAGGTCGTGACCCGGCGCAGAAGATCGCTGCGACCTGGACCCCGATCGGCACCGACGTCAACTTCGGCGAGATCACTCGCCAGTTCGTTGCCCACCTGCAAGCCCAGCCCAACTTCGCGCTGAAACTGTCCAGCGAAGTGCAGGAAATCGAGCGCAATAAAGACGGCTCGTGGCGCGTGACCTACAAGAACCTCAAGGACGGTTCGAAAACCGAGACTGACGCCAAGTTCGTGTTCATCGGCGC
>NZ_JAWRXJ010000556.1:0-257 GCF_046535095.1 Pseudomonas sp. SIMBA_041 | reverse complement strand
ACATCACCCGGAGTCGCAATGCGAATCCTGAACCGCTGCCCCCATTGCCGCACCCGCGCCACCGCGCGCAGCAGTCGCGATATGTCGCTGACATTCCGCGAAGTGACATTCATGTGCAACAACCCCGAATGCGGCCACACGTACGTCGTGAACATGGAATTCGCGCGGACGCTGTCACCGTCTGCGACGCCGAATCTATCGCTCAATCTACCGCTTTCGCCCCATGTGCGGGAGCGCCTAGTTGAACAGCTAGCACT
>NZ_JAWRXJ010000555.1:0-257 GCF_046535095.1 Pseudomonas sp. SIMBA_041 | reverse complement strand
GAACGCGGTGCCGCCCGCTTTCTCGATGGCTGCGATCGCCTCGTCCGCGCCGGATTTGCTGGCGTTGTAGGTTAGCGCGACGGTCGCACCGTCCTTTGCAAGGCGTTCGGCGATGGCGCGGCCAATGCCGCGCGATGCCCCGGTCACGAGCGCTGTCTTGCCCTTCAGGGATTGAGTCATTTGATTTTTCTCCTCAGAGTTGTGCCAGGCCACCATCAACGGCGACCTCGCTGGCGGTCATGAAGCTGCTGTCCGAC
>NZ_JAWRXJ010000554.1:0-257 GCF_046535095.1 Pseudomonas sp. SIMBA_041 | reverse complement strand
GTATGATTGTAGCAGATTTATATATTAGAGTTTCAACTGACGAACAAGCTGAAAGAGGGTATTCCCAAAGAGACCAGGAAGAAAGACTGCGTAGATACTGTATAAACAGTAATATTTCTGTTAATAAAGTTATCTATGAGGATCATTCTGCGAAAAGTTTCGAGCGTCCAGAATGGAAAAAGTATTTAGTAGAAATAAAAAAAAGAAGCCATCAAAGCAACGTTGTATTATTTACAAAATGGGATCGATTTAGCAGA
>NZ_JAWRXJ010000063.1:0-396 GCF_046535095.1 Pseudomonas sp. SIMBA_041 | reverse complement strand
TCAGCCACAGCCGGAAATTGCTGCCCACTACAGGCGCCGCCTTCGCAGTTCTCGTCGCGAGATCACTCTTCATCGATTCCCCGAAATGGAAAAACCACCCCCAATGCGGCTTGACGTAGTGTTGAGGTTATACTTTCGACCAGCTTCAGCGGTGATCCACAGACAGATTTCTTTTTGAGAGAATCTTATGGAACGCAGTGTTGGCATTGGCGGACGGCGATGGCTCGTACAAGGCAACGACAACGACAGTTATATCGCAAAGCTAACTGACCCTTTCGAACCGCAGCTGGTATCGATGCTTGCGGTGTTGTGTGACAGCGGCGCACAAGCACTCGATATAGGTGCCAATATCGGCTGCACAGCGCTCGCGCTTTCGCAGATCGTCGGTGACGGCAA
>NZ_JAWRXJ010000553.1:0-257 GCF_046535095.1 Pseudomonas sp. SIMBA_041 | reverse complement strand
CATTTACTTTATCGGTATCGCTTTTTAATTGTCTTAAATTTGCACTGTTTGACGTGTTTTTTGCTTATGACCCGCAGCGTGCATACAATGGCGTTTTGTGGACGATGAGTATCGAGCTATACGGTTCAATGCTTGTCTGCTGCGTGCTTGCGCTATTCGGAAAGGAAAGTAGGTGGATTGCTTACGTTGCCTGTGCGCTGGTATGTGCGCTGCTGAACAGTCCGTTACTGGCATTTATATTTGGAATGATGTTGGCA
>NZ_JAWRXJ010000552.1:0-257 GCF_046535095.1 Pseudomonas sp. SIMBA_041 | reverse complement strand
AACGGAGTAATGATTCAGTTTTTTCATTGGTACCATCCCGGGAATTTATGGAATGAGTTTACAGAAAAGGCTGTTTATTTAAAACAGCTTGGTTTTACTGCGGTATGGTTTCCTCCTGCAACAAAGTGCTTTCTCGGTAAGGAAGGCCGGGGTTATGACGTATATGATCTATATGATTTAGGGGAATTTGACCAGAAAGGCAGTATTGCAACCAGATACGGAACTAAGGAAGAATACCTTAATGCAATTGAAGCAGC
>NZ_JAWRXJ010000551.1:0-257 GCF_046535095.1 Pseudomonas sp. SIMBA_041 | reverse complement strand
GCGCTGGCTTGGCTTGGCGATGACTTCACGTATTACATCGGTTTACCGGATGAAGAGACATTCTCGCTGCCGGATGCCCGCTACTGCCCTGGCGCTATTGGCGATACGATTCGCCGGGCGATTAACGAAGGCGCTGAAAAGCTCACCCTGTGGATGACTGGCGCGCCCAATGAGTGGGATTTATACGCCCGTCAGTTCCGCGCGGCTATTCAGAGCTATCGGCTAAAAGACAACGTCGAGGTCGATCTTGTTATTCC
>NZ_JAWRXJ010000550.1:0-257 GCF_046535095.1 Pseudomonas sp. SIMBA_041 | reverse complement strand
CGACACATTCTCGCCGCGCGAGAGGCGTCGACGTTCGCGGGACTTGTCCCTACGCGTTAGCGCTTTCCAGCATAACCGTCGGTTGCAAAATCGGAACCGCAACCCGCAGGAAGCGGCACCGGTTTGTGAAGCTGCCGGCGCGCGCAAGTACATCACAGGCAACGCGTCGCGGGCCGTGCGTGAACTCGCGAACGTTATCAATCCGATCGTCCGGTCGCGCGCCGTTTCGCCGGTTATCGCTGTACGGGTGCGAAGCC
>NZ_JAWRXJ010000549.1:0-257 GCF_046535095.1 Pseudomonas sp. SIMBA_041 | reverse complement strand
ACAACCTGGCGCAGTTGCAGCGCTGGGCGGGTGCCTTGCAGCAGGTTATCGACCGGCACGACATCCTGCGTACTGCTGTGGTCAGTGAAGGGTTGGAGCACGCCGTGCAGGTGGTATGGCGTGAAGCGCGGATGCAGGTGTGCGCAATCGACGGCTTGGCCGCCGGCTCGGTGATCGACGCCTTGCAGGCACGCTTCGACGCCCGCCACCAGCGCCTGGACCTGTCGCGTGCACCGCTGTTGCGCCTGCTGCATGCC
>NZ_JAWRXJ010000548.1:0-257 GCF_046535095.1 Pseudomonas sp. SIMBA_041 | reverse complement strand
GTTTGCGTTCGTGAGCAACGACCTGTCCGACGATGTCGGCTGTTAGCGGCAGTCTTGAAGAGGAATTCTCCATCCCTCACCGCACGAACGCGCTTGAGCAGCTGGGCTAGTTGGTATGGGTACGCTTTCGCGTCGCGCTTCGAGTAGGAGAATGGACGGTTGCCGTAGCCGACATCCGAATCGACGGCGGTTTTCACTGCGGCAAGAAATGCGTCTGCCTCAGATGCGATAGGTGTAATCATTGCGTCATCAATGCA
>NZ_JAWRXJ010000547.1:0-257 GCF_046535095.1 Pseudomonas sp. SIMBA_041 | reverse complement strand
GCCGGCCGTGAAGTGGGTGTCGCCGAGGGCGAGCGGCGCCAGGCGGGTTTGCTGCCCAACCCGGAGCTGTCCTGGGAGGCCGAGGACACTCGCCGCGATACCCGCACTACGACCATCACCCTGAGCCAGCCATTTGAACTGGGTGGCAAGCGCGGGGCGCGCGTCGCCGTGGCCACCACCGGGCAGGCCATCGCCCAGCTTGAGCTGGAGCGACAGCGCAATGGCTTGCGCGCCGATGTGGTACAGGCCTTTCACAC
>NZ_JAWRXJ010000546.1:0-257 GCF_046535095.1 Pseudomonas sp. SIMBA_041 | reverse complement strand
GCTGGCGGATGTCGTCGATACCCTGGGTCGCAGGGCCGAGGGTGGCGAGGATTTTGACTTTTTTATCAGGCGTCATGATTGCGGAGTCTCGAGGATCAGGATGGCGCGGAAGTCGTTGACGTTGGTGCGCGTCGGCTCGGTGACGATCAACGCATCGAGCGCGGCGAAGTAGCCGTAGCCGTTGTTGTTGTCCAACTCGTCGCTGGCCGAAAGGCCCAGGGCTTCGGCACGGGCGTAGCTGCCCGGGGTCATGAAGG
>NZ_JAWRXJ010000545.1:0-257 GCF_046535095.1 Pseudomonas sp. SIMBA_041 | reverse complement strand
ATCGCGGGCAGTAATGGGCGAACCATCATGAAAACGGGCGCGCGGATTAATAGCGACCTCCACCCAGGAATAATCGTCAGCATAGCGTGCACTTTCAGCAATCAGCGGGTAATAACTGCCTGGTTCGTCATCGGAAGTCGTAAATAGCGTGTCGTACAACTGCTCGGTGCGTGCGCCCGGGTTGCCGCGCAGTGCATAGCGGTTGAAATTATCGAAGGTGCCGAGGGCTGACAACGTTATCTGCCCACCTTTTGGCG
>NZ_JAWRXJ010000544.1:0-258 GCF_046535095.1 Pseudomonas sp. SIMBA_041 | reverse complement strand
CGTTGGCAGGTCGCCGGCGTAGGTTGGCTGGCCCTTGCGCCCTTCCTGCTGAACGTAGCCGAGCACGTACTCATCGGTTTCGTTGGGTGTGAAGCCAATTTTGAAGCTGAATTTGCTGTCGCGGTGTTTACTGTTCTCGCGGCGCCCCGGGCCTTGCTGGCTATTGGTCGGTTTGAAGTCATCGGGCACCAGGGTGTAGTCGTAATCGACATACGACACCCCACCCTGAACCCACCACAGGCCCTGGTTGGAACCTAC
>NZ_JAWRXJ010000543.1:0-258 GCF_046535095.1 Pseudomonas sp. SIMBA_041 | reverse complement strand
CTCGATTCGTCAGACGACATCACTTTTTTCTTAGTAAACATAGCTTGATAGCGCATTTCATCTGCTTTTTTTTGTAATTCTAACAGCAGAGAATTCATTTCTCTGTATGAATCACGCTTCCACTCATCTTTTTGTTTCTTTTGTTTTAGCTTATTTAAGGGAATTCTTTCAGCATCCATTAATTTTTTAACTATGCTTTCAGTATCCATGCCAGAAGCTAAACCACCAATTCTAATTCCAGCCATACAATGTCCCTCC
>NZ_JAWRXJ010000542.1:0-258 GCF_046535095.1 Pseudomonas sp. SIMBA_041 | reverse complement strand
CCCATCACCTGGCGCCGGCAGGTGAACCACACGAGCGCCACCATCGGAAACGGCAGTGCGATACTCAGCACGACCTGGCTGACGACCAGTGCCTGGGTGGCGTTCACGCCGAAGCCGACGACAAGAAAACTCGGGATCATCGTGACCACCCGGCGCAGCCACAGCGGAATCTGAAAGCCGACGAAACCCTGCATGACCATCTGCCCCGCCATCGTCCCGACGACCGAGCTGGATATGCCGGAGGCAATCAGCGACAGC
>NZ_JAWRXJ010000541.1:0-258 GCF_046535095.1 Pseudomonas sp. SIMBA_041 | reverse complement strand
AGTCGGCGACAGGGAGAACAAGCCTGGCATTCCACACACCACGTACGCCCGGGAGCCGGTACCTGAGTCGTGAACATCACCTTTGACAGCGGCCGGTGGAAGGGCTGGTGGCCGGTACGGCCGATCCGGGAACCAGATGAGGCAGGGCCATGCGCTCGCGTCGACCCGCACAACACGAAGGTCAAGCGAATCCGCGCGACTCAGTTACCCGGACGGCAACGCGCATCAGTCAGGCGCCTGGTCCTGCAGTCGTGGGAG
>NZ_JAWRXJ010000540.1:0-258 GCF_046535095.1 Pseudomonas sp. SIMBA_041 | reverse complement strand
GCTAATAAGCCGTTTTCTGAATGCAAAAACACGTCTTTATCATTAGATAAGTACTGTGCGATTTTGGTCGGTAATCCGATGCCTAAGTTGACATAGGCTCCATCTGGAATGTCTTGTGCAGCTCGTTCGGCTATTTGGTCACGGGTCAAAACGGTGTAAGAGGTATGGCTCATGATGACGCTCCTAATAATTGGCAGTATTTAGCGGTAATTACGCTGCAGTATCAGAAAGTTCAGTACTAGTGCTAGCAGGCTGGAC
>NZ_JAWRXJ010000539.1:0-258 GCF_046535095.1 Pseudomonas sp. SIMBA_041 | reverse complement strand
GATAGCAGCAACGTCTTCGGCTGCTATCGTTGCAGAAATTGCTCTTGCTGAACCAATCAACACTATTGTAGAAATTGGTGGTCCGGAAAGATTCAGCTTATCTGGTCTTGTACAAAACTACCTTTCTAAAACCAAAGATTCACTTGAAGTAATAGAAGATAATGAGGCATTGTATTTCGGTTCTCCACTCGAAGATCTTACTCTTGTCCCTAAAGATGATGCAAGACTGGGAACATTAACTTTTGAAGAATGGTTTCC
>NZ_JAWRXJ010000538.1:0-258 GCF_046535095.1 Pseudomonas sp. SIMBA_041 | reverse complement strand
CCAAGCGGGAAGGTTGGCCAGTAAAAAGAACCGATTTTTCGCCTGTGTTCGCGCGTTTGACTTCTTTGGAATTTCGGAGTAGCTGCTTAATTGGCGTATCGGAGTCATACGATCCACGCGGCAGTCCGAAGACCGCCTCAACGTGTTCGACCATCCCCTCTCCAATGCGCTTTCGGCCCTCGCGGCCTTCCGGCCAGAGCATCCGGCTCACGTAGGAGTCTGATTTATCGATCCGTTTGGCCAAAGAGGCGCCAGAGC
>NZ_JAWRXJ010000537.1:0-258 GCF_046535095.1 Pseudomonas sp. SIMBA_041 | reverse complement strand
CAGTATGACTACATCAGTTGGATGCTGCATATGAGTTTCTATGTATTGTGCGGCGGTATCGTCGGGCTGGTGCTGAAAGAGTGGAACAATGCAGGTCGCCGTCCGGTAACGGTGTTGAGCCTCGGTTGTGTGGTGATTATTGTCGCCGCCAACATCGTCGGCATCGGCATGGCGAATTAATCTTTCTGCGAATTGAGATGACGCCACTGGCTGGGCGTCATCCCGGTTTCCCGGGTAAACACCACCGAAAAATAGTTA
>NZ_JAWRXJ010000536.1:0-258 GCF_046535095.1 Pseudomonas sp. SIMBA_041 | reverse complement strand
CTGACGGTTGACCAGGGTGGCGCCGATCTCAATGATTTCCATCTCGCTCACCGGCCAGCCCCCTTCATCCGTCGTGGCTTCCAGATCTATTACCAGCCAGTGGGGCATCACGAATTCCAGCCTTGAAACATCCTGAAGAGGCTTGAGCGTAGCCAAAGCCGAGGCATCCGCCTAGGGGGACGGCTGCTTGAGCGCATCGAGGGGGCATCGTCCCGACCGATGCCCCGTCTGCCTGGATCTGCTGGAAGGTGCCCGGGC
>NZ_JAWRXJ010000535.1:0-258 GCF_046535095.1 Pseudomonas sp. SIMBA_041 | reverse complement strand
AATAGCTATAAAGGAAATTTATTAATAGATCAGCTACTACTTGATAATAGATTTACTTTCGAAACTGAATATTATAGAACATTTACAATTAATAAAGACGGAACTATAAAAATAAAGAAATACTCTGTTGATAATTTAGAATATAATGAAAGTGGAGATATTATTGGTAAGAAACAAAAGCCTGAAATCACTGAAACAATTGTTGAGTATAAAATTGATAATGATGGAAAGTTTGTTAAAATATAAAAGAAAATTTAG
>NZ_JAWRXJ010000534.1:0-258 GCF_046535095.1 Pseudomonas sp. SIMBA_041 | reverse complement strand
AAGTGACGCTTTTCGCCAGTTTATCGAGTAGAGCGTGCAGCGCCTGCGGATCGGCATACATCATTTTTTTGATCACGGTGAACGCTTTGCTGCTGCCGCCTTCCACCATGTAGGTCGCCAGCGTCCACGGGCTGCCGGAAAAACCAATCAGCGGCACTTCGCCTTTCAGTTCGCGACGAATGGTACGCACCGCGTTCATCACGTAACCCAGCTCATCTTCCGGGTCCGGAATTGGCAGTTTATCGACGTCGGCTTTGC
>NZ_JAWRXJ010000533.1:0-258 GCF_046535095.1 Pseudomonas sp. SIMBA_041 | reverse complement strand
GATAACATGAAACCAGCGGAAAAATAAACTCAACCATTCGAGAAGATAGGCGCCCATGTAATAAATGTCCTTTAATATGACAGTGTCTTATAAAATGTCTTGGTAATTTCTTTTGATAGTATTTTTTGCAAGCTAATAACCAAGCAGAGAGCTAAACAGCACCAAAGCTACGATCCGCGATAGGTGCTATAACCGTGCGCACTAAGCAGAAGCGGTACGTGATAATGACTGGCATCGTTTACTACAAAGTCGATAACC
>NZ_JAWRXJ010000532.1:0-258 GCF_046535095.1 Pseudomonas sp. SIMBA_041 | reverse complement strand
GGTTCCAGCTCCGGCAGAACGAAGCGTCCATCTTTGCGGACCAGCCGATCATCAAACCAGATTTCCCCTCCGCCGTACTCCGGTCGTTGGATCATGACCATATCCCAGTGAATGTTGGAATTGTTTCCGTTCGAAGCATCGTCATAGCATTGTCCTGGTGTGAAATGGAAGCTGCCATCAATTTTTTCGTCGAACAAAATGTCCTTCATCGGTTCTCGTATGAAAGGATTTACGCCGATCGCAAACTCGCCAATATAC
>NZ_JAWRXJ010000531.1:0-258 GCF_046535095.1 Pseudomonas sp. SIMBA_041 | reverse complement strand
GCCTTTACGCAGGAAGTGAAACGCTACCTGGAGCGCTACCCGAATACGCAATATGTTGATGTTTTACTTACTGATTTGAATGGTTGCTTCCGTGGAAAACGTATCCCTGTTGCAAGCCTGAAGAAGTTGGAGAAAGGGTGTTATTTCCCGGCCTCGGTGTTTGCAATGGATATTCTGGGCAACGTAGTAGAAGAAGCGGGTCTGGGTCAGGAAATGGGCGAGCCGGATCGTACTTGTGTTCCTGTTCTCGGTTCCTTA
>NZ_JAWRXJ010000530.1:0-258 GCF_046535095.1 Pseudomonas sp. SIMBA_041 | reverse complement strand
CCAGGCTCGCGCGAAACGCCGGGTTACCTTTCTGGAAGGGGATCGCCAGGCTCAGGGTCGGTCCGACCTTGGCGCCTTCCTTCACCGGCAGGCGGCTGTCGCGAATGGCGTAGGGAATCAGCAGGCGATCGCTGATGGCAGCGTCGATCTGCTTGTCCGCCACGTCCTTGATCGGCTGCTGGGCATCGGCGTAGCTGCGCAGGTTGATCCCTTCCACAGTCCGCGCCTGATCGACGAACTGGCTGCCCTGGGCCACCC
>NZ_JAWRXJ010000529.1:0-258 GCF_046535095.1 Pseudomonas sp. SIMBA_041 | reverse complement strand
AAAGCGGGCCGCCAGTTTCAGATCGTGGACTTCCGGGCAGGCTTCCAGCACTTTCGCGCCCAGGCCGGGTAATTGATCTTCTACGCTGGTGGCGTTGGGGTCCATGTTGATGAAGACGAATCCGGCATATTCTTCCAGACGCACCGGAACCAGTTGCGCTTTGTCGCTATCGAAATTGGCGACGTTTTCGCAGTTACGTGCATGGGCCAGGTTGCCATCGAGTTTGAATGCCCATGCGTGATACGGGCAGGTAATCAC
>NZ_JAWRXJ010000062.1:0-399 GCF_046535095.1 Pseudomonas sp. SIMBA_041 | reverse complement strand
AACCCAGAACTGATTTCGCGCTTTGCCGGAATCAAGTTTGGTTTCGCGTATGCGCTGATGCCACCGCCGATCCAGGGCCTTGGCAACGGCTCCGGCTACGCGCTCTATCTGGAGGATCGCGCAGGGCTCGGCTATGGAGTGCTGCAGAACGCAGTCAACGCGTTCCAGGTGGCCGTCGCGAAGACGCCCGGCATGCATTATCCGGTGAGTACCTATCAGTCGAACATCCCGCAGCTCGAAGTGAAGGTCGACCGGCTGAAGGCGAAGGCGCAGAGCGTCCCGCTGACGAACCTGTTCGAGGCGCTGCAGGTCTATCTGGGATCCGTCTACGTGAACGACTTCAACGTGTTCGGCCGCGTCTATCGCGTGATGGTGCAGGCCGACGCCGCGCACCGCCAG
>NZ_JAWRXJ010000528.1:0-258 GCF_046535095.1 Pseudomonas sp. SIMBA_041 | reverse complement strand
CTTCGCGCCGCATCCGGCTTCCTGAAAAACCCTTCACTGGTACAGGTGTTGCTGCCGAGAGTATGCTCGGCCTTTCGGCCTGTACCAGGGAAGGAGCTATTGATGAAACTTTGCGCCGTGCAATTGGCATCGCTCAAGGGCGACCTACAGGGCAACCTCGAACGCCACCTTGTCTGCATCGAGCAGGCGGTGGCGCTGGGTGCCGAGCTGGTGGTGTTTCCTGAACTGTCGCTGACCGGCTACGAGCCGACCTTGGCC
>NZ_JAWRXJ010000527.1:0-258 GCF_046535095.1 Pseudomonas sp. SIMBA_041 | reverse complement strand
AAGCGTTTACCGTGCCATACCCTACGCTCAACCTCGGGCATATTCACGGTGGCGACGCTTCTAACCGTATTTGCGCTTGCTGTGAGTTGCATATGGATATTCGTCCGCTGCCTGGCATGACACTCAATGAACTTAATGGTTTGCTCAACGATGCATTGGCTCCGGTGAGCGAACGCTGGCCGGGTCGTCTGACGGTCGACGAGCTGCATCCGCCGATCCCTGGCTATGAATGCCCACCGAATCATCAACTGGTTGAAG
>NZ_JAWRXJ010000526.1:0-258 GCF_046535095.1 Pseudomonas sp. SIMBA_041 | reverse complement strand
CCAACCTGGCCGAGGACCTGGCCCAGGAGACCTACCTGCGGGTGGCCAAGGCGCTCAACGCCCGCCCCATCGAGCACTTGCAGCCGTTCCTCTATCAGACCGCCCAGTACCTGGCCTTCGATCACCTGCGCAGCCAGCGCAGCAAACGCCGCTTCGAGTACCAGCCCACCGACGCCAGCCAGCTCAGCGAAGTGCCCACCGCTGCCCCCGGGCCGGAAAGCCATGTCCAGGGCCAGCAGCAGTTGCACTTGCTGCAAC
>NZ_JAWRXJ010000525.1:0-258 GCF_046535095.1 Pseudomonas sp. SIMBA_041 | reverse complement strand
CAAACAGCGCTGGCGCACCACCTGGGGCTCGGCCGCCGTGACTGCGGCGCGGGTCTGAGGCACGCCGATGAGCCTGCAACTGAGCTTTGCCCACGCCAGTGCCACCGGGCCGCGCGCGGAAAACCAGGATGCCCTGCGCCTGGTCACGCCGGCGCCGGAACTGGCCGCCAGCAAAGGCTACCTGTTCGCCCTCGCCGACGGTGTCAGCCAATGCGCCGATGGCGGCCTGGCAGCACGCGCCAGCTTGCAGGCCCTGGC
>NZ_JAWRXJ010000524.1:0-258 GCF_046535095.1 Pseudomonas sp. SIMBA_041 | reverse complement strand
CCATGCTCACGCCGATGAACAGCATGGCCACGATCAGCACGGCCATCAGCCAGTGCAGCAGGCGAGCGAGGGGATGGAAGGCTTCGGGTTTCATGGGCGGGCTCCGGTGCCGAGCGATTCGCGGCTGCGGCGGTTGAACGATTCCGAATACGCGGCCGAACGGGCGGCGAGGATCGGGTCGGCGGACGCTTCGATGCCATGGGGCAGGATCAGCGGGTCGAAGTTCAGGTCTCGACAAGCGCCTTGTTCAGCAGCGTC
>NZ_JAWRXJ010000523.1:0-258 GCF_046535095.1 Pseudomonas sp. SIMBA_041 | reverse complement strand
GCGTTAATTTATTGTCAGCACAGATCGGTGTTTTTCAAAATCCTATTAATGAAGGAAGTTTATCAGATGACCAGAAGATTACAAAAGAGCTTGCTTCGAGTTATATTTCGACGAAATATTATAAACAACCTACATTTAATTTAGATTCTGATCTCAAAATAAATTTACCTAATAATAAACAGATCTCTGCAAAATTTGATAGAGCTTTAACTTACAGCAATAAAAGTGAATCTTACGTCTACAAAATTGAAAACGAAC
>NZ_JAWRXJ010000522.1:0-258 GCF_046535095.1 Pseudomonas sp. SIMBA_041 | reverse complement strand
AAAGCTGTGTTCGGAAGTATTCATTCGAAGCGCATCAAACACTGAAGGTAGCTCGGCCATGCTCGCCATACTCAAGTTGACGATCCGAAAACCATGCTCGGTGCGCCAGTGGCTCAGGCTCACAGCATTCATGGCCGTCGTCGTAACCCTGCTGAGCCTTTCCGTGTCGGCCCTGGCGCAGAGCACTGGCGGCGGTTACCAATTCAACTTTTTGAATGGAGTGGACGCCAAGTTCTCGCCTTTGCAAGTGACCTGGGG
>NZ_JAWRXJ010000521.1:0-258 GCF_046535095.1 Pseudomonas sp. SIMBA_041 | reverse complement strand
ATATGTTCATCAATGCTTACTATACCGTGATGAGCTTGTATGGCTGGATTAACTGGTCAAAGAACAAGAAAAACCAGTCTGTTGAGCATAAGCAAACAGACGCTAATAATGTCCGTATTGAGCATCTGCATGCAGGTGACATCCCTATACTCTCTGCCTTGGCAGCAGGAACGATAGCTTTTGTAGGATTGGTTTATTATTTCCGTCCCGTGATTAATAATGGCTTTAGTTTCGATGGTGCGGTACTTGGAATTCATC
>NZ_JAWRXJ010000520.1:0-259 GCF_046535095.1 Pseudomonas sp. SIMBA_041 | reverse complement strand
CGAGTCAATACATCTTGCATCAGCGTCCATTGATACTGACCCCAAAATTTAGTACGCACCAAGGTACTAATACCAGCACGGCTAGCAATAGTTTTATCCAACCAATCACCCAATACCATTGACGGTACAATGACAATAAAAGGCTCAAAAACAGGCTGATCCTTGGACTGGTATTGTACAAGCAATTGATCAACGAGGTTTTCGGTACGGTGCGACTGAATAATAGTGAACATAGACAATAATCTGATTGCAATAAAGG
>NZ_JAWRXJ010000015.1:0-139706 GCF_046535095.1 Pseudomonas sp. SIMBA_041 | reverse complement strand
GTGTTCTAACGCTGTTGCGATAAGCTCCTCTCTATGTGCGCATATTTGCGGACAGCCCAGGCTGTCCGCTTTTTTTTTGTGTGGGCAGCCTGGGCTGCCCATTTTTTATGCTGCTCATAGCGGTGCGCCAGTCGCGTATTCTGGTGGGTGGTGATCGACGTCAGCAGCGTCTGCTCGTCCAGTGCGTCTGGGTTAATTGACAATACCGGACAGACAGTTGGGGACGCTGGCGGGTTGAGTCCGCCAGCTGTTGTGCGTCATTTAGCGAAAGGTTGTGGTCTGCGAATGGGCTAACAAGCCGGGTCGAATGACCTGGCCTATTGCGGCAAACCCTACTGAATTTGAAGCAAGACCAAGCGGGATGAGTCCCTGGTCCTGCTGTTGCCCGAGCACCGCACGCACCTGGTTTGCGATGCTGGACAACAGAGGATGTGAACGGCAAACGACCTGACAAATACCCTGGGCTCCCTCGAGGTTGAAAAAGCCGTTTCTCTATTCAGGCTTTATGCCGGCTTGCCTGCGAGTGGGGCGTCCAGACGGCGAAGACAACGAGAGTCAGCGACGTCCTGCCCGTGTACTGACATCTACCCAAACCGCCAATACCAAGATGCTGCCCTTGACGATCATCTGCCAGTAGCTGTCGACGTCCAGCATCGACATTCCGTTATCCAGGCTGCTGATCACCAATGCTCCCATCAACGCACCATATACGGTGCCAGAGCCACCCCGCATGGACGTCCCGCCGATGAAGCATGCCGCGATGGCATCCAGCTCACCCATGTTGCCGGCGGAGGGTGAGCCGGCCGCGAGGCGGGCGGTGTTGACCAGGCCGGCGAGCGCACACATGACGCCCATGATGCCGAAGATCCACAGTTTGACCGCCTGCACATTGATGCCGGACAGGCGTGTGGCTTCCATGTTGCTGCCCACCGAATAGATGCGGCGGCCGAACACGGTCTGGCTGGTGACGTAACTGAACAGTCCCAGCAGGACCAGCAGGAGCAGCACTGGAACCGGAATGCCATCGTAGCTGTTGAGGGTGTAGACGAAACCGGCCAGCACCACGCCGATCAGTACCACACGTATGCTGTCGCGCAGCAGCGAGTGCATGGACAAACCATGCAGGGCGCGGTTGAGGCGTTGGCGCCAGGTGAGGAACAGGGCCAGGCCAAACAACAGCACGCCGAGAATTATCCCCGCCAGTTGTGGCAGGTAACCCTGACCCATGTAGACCAGCTGGCTCGATACCGGGGCAATGGTAGTGCCGCCGGTAATGCCCAGCAGCACCCCGCGAAACGCCAGCATACCGCCGAGGCCGACGATGAAGGAGGGGATGCGCAGGTAGGCGGTCATGTAGCCATTGCCCAGGCCGATCAACAATCCGCAGAGGGCGACGATCGCAAGGTTGAGCGGCAACGGCACGTGATAAACCACATCGAGAATCGCCGCGACCCCGCCCAGCAGGCCGAGCATCGAACCCACCGACAGGTCGATTTCGCCACTGATGATTACCAGCACCATGCCGCAGGCGAGAATCCCGGTGATCGACATCTGCCGTAGCAGGTTCGACAGGTTGCGTGGGGTTAGAAACCCGCCTTCGGTTTGCCAGCTGAAAAACAGCCAGATAATCATCACGGCAATCAGCAGGGCGAGCATTTTGTAGCGGGTGAACAACTGTTTAACCTGATTCATTTACGCAGATTTCCGATCGTTGTTGTCATGCCCGTTCGGCTGACTGAGCGCCGCAGCGAGCACGTGCTCCTGGGTCAATTCGTGGTTGATAAAGTTACCGCGCAGCTGGCCTTCACCAATCACCAGCACTCGGTCGGAAACGCCCAGCACTTCGGCCAGTTCCGACGACACCATGATGATCGCTACGCCTTCGGCCGCGAGCGCACCCATCAATTTGTAGATTTCATATTTGGCGCCGACATCGACGCCACGCGTGGGTTCATCGAGGATCAACACTCGGGGTTTGGTCAGCAGCATCTTGGCCAGCACGGCTTTCTGCTGGTTCCCGCCGGAGAGGCTGGTGATCGGCAAAAAGGGCGTCGCGGTTTTCAGTTGCATCCGGGCGATTTCCTGCTGGATGCTGCTGAGCTCGGCTTCGGCATCGATGCGGCTCATGCGGGAAAAACTGTCGAGTACTGCCAGGGTGATGTTCTGTCCCACCCCCAGGTCCGGGATGATGCCCTGACGTTTGCGATCTTCAGGGACCATGCACAAACCGGCCCTGATCGATTTCAGTGGGGTGCGGGTATCGATGGGTTTGCCGTCCAGCCAGACTTCGCCTTCATAGCGACCGGGATACGAGCCGAACAACGCCGACACCAGCTCCGTGCGCCCTGCGCCCACCAGTCCGGCGATGCCGAGGATTTCGCCGCGCTTCAACACGAAAGAAATGTCGTCCACACGCTTGCGGCCGGGGTTGTCGACGTCGTAGCAGGTAATGTGGCGTGCTTCGAACAGCACTTCGCCGATCTCGTGCGGTTCGCTGGGGTAGAGGTTGCTCATTTCCCGACCGACCATTTGGGTGATGATCTGCGCAATGTCCATATCGGCCATCGCGGTGGTCGCGATGTGTTTACCGTCGCGGATGACCGAGATGGTGTCGCAGACCGCCGCCACTTCGTCGAGCTTGTGCGAGATGTAGACGCAGGCAACGCCCTTGGCCTTCAGATCGCGGATGATGTCCAGCAACACCTCGATTTCCGAACGGGTCAGGGCCGAGGAGGGCTCGTCGAGGATCAGCAGGCGCGCCTTC
This sequence comes from Pseudomonas sp. SIMBA_041, assembly GCF_046535095.1. NCBI lineage: Bacteria > Pseudomonadati > Pseudomonadota > Gammaproteobacteria > Pseudomonadales > Pseudomonadaceae > Pseudomonas > Pseudomonas sp. SIMBA_041. Next base: position 136,942 of record NZ_JAWRXJ010000015.1, on the reverse strand, counting down.
TTGTTCAATGCCTTGGCGATTTCCACCAATTGCTGATAACCGCCGCCGTACTGCGACACAGGGAGGGAGACGTTCATGTCCGGCACCTTCAGCTCACGCATCAGTGCTTCGGCGCGGTGGATCATCGCCGGGTAATTCATGCGTCCACCCGGCAGTGTCAGTTCGTGGCCCATGAAGATGTTTTCGGCGACGGAAAGATCAGGGACCAGGGTCAGTTCCTGATGAATGATGACGATACCGGCGGCTTCGGTCTCTTTGATCGAATAGGCCTTGAGTGGCTGGCCACGCCAAAGAATGTCGCCCTCCCAAGTGTCGCAAGGATAGACCGCCGACAGCACCTTCATCAGGGTCGATTTACCGGCCCCGTTCTCTCCACACAAGCCCACGCACTCGCCCGGTTTGACCTTGATGTCGATGCCATTCAGCGCACGAACCCCGCCGAAGGCTTTGACGATGCCTCTCATTTCCAGCAGATAGTCAGACATTGAAAACTCTCGAACGAAAGCAAAGATTGGAAATCTTCTCGACGAACGCTTGCCTGCGACGACTGACTGTCAGCCGCCCAATATTGTCAGGCAAGCGTCGAAAACCTGGCGATTACTGCCCGGCAATCTGCGCTTTTGTATAGAACCCGTCGTCCTCAAGCACGTTGATGTTGTCTTTGGTCAAAGGCGTCGGTTTGAGCAGGATGCTGTCGACCTTTTTGGCGCCGTTGTCATATTGCGAGTTGTACGTAGGCTTCTCGTTGCGCGCCAATTGCACAGACAGTTTGGCGGCCTCCGAGGCCAACAGTTTCAATGGCTTGTAGACGGTCATGGTCTGGGTGCCAGCGATCACCCGTTTAATCGCCGCAAGGTCGGCATCCTGGCCGGAGACCGGTACCTTGCCGTCCAGCTTCTGCGCAGCGAGGGCCTGGATCGCCCCCCCGGCGGTGGCATCGTTGGACGCAACGATGCCGTCAATCTTGTTGTTATTGGCGGTCAAGGCGTTCTCGACAATGCTCAGCGCCTCGGTCGGGTTCCACTCTTTCACCCACTGTTGACCCACCACCTTTATGTCGCCTTTGTCGATCAAGGGTTGAAGCACTTCCATCTGGCCTTCACGCAAGATCTTGGCGTTGTTGTCAGTCGGCGCTCCGCCCAGCAAGAAGTAATTGCCCTTGGGTTGCGCCTTGACCACGCCTTCAGCCTGCATCTGGCCGACCTTCTTGTTATCGAAAGAGATGTAGGCGTCGATGTCGGCATTCAGGATCAGGCGGTCATAGGAAAGAACTTTGACCCCGGCCTTCTTGGCTTCGGAGACCGCATTGTTCAGCACCGTGGCGTTGAACGGTACGATGACAATCACGTCGACGCCGCGCGAAATCAGATTTTCGATCTGGGAAATCTGCCGCTGCTCGTTGGCATCGGCTGATTGCACGTAAACCTTGGCGCCCAATTGCTCGGCTGCGGCGGTGAAGTAGTCGCGGTCGCGGGACCAGCGCTCAAGGCGCAGATCATCGATCGAAAAGCCGATTTTCGGGTGTTGTGCGTCAGCCATGGCCGAGTTGCCGATCATGACCAGGAAGCTGGCGAGCAGGGCGGTTTTCAGGTTCTTCATAGGGTTATGTCCTTTTATTGTTGTTTAGATGCACATCGATACTGGAAACGTACTGCAATGGCGGACAAGAGAACCGGCGCGTACAGGCGAGCAGTCCGGTCTCGAGAGTCGCGGTCATGCGGTGCGACACAGGGAAACACTTTGGGGGAGAGGTTACTTGTGGAGCCGGTCGTAAAGCGCTGATGACTGAAGCAGTTGGTCGGTCCTGTGGCGAACCCGGACGACCGCGGGGAAGTAGGTCATCTGCAATTTCCTTGTTATTTGAGAGCGGCCCTGACTGACCTTGATAGTAACGCCGCCCCGGCGCTGACCGATTGCGAAAATCACCAAACACGGGTTCGATTTTGAGTATTGAGATTCCGCCTCCGCGCGCCTAGTCTGTGCCGACCGGCCTGGAGACAAAAACAATGAAAACCGTTCCGCCCAGCCACCGCATCGCCCTGTTGTTCAATGGAAACAAGATCTACGACCGCGGCATCATCAGCGGGATCGGCAACTATCTGAGCAGCACCCGGGCGTCCTGGGATTTGTTTCTGGAGGAGGACTTTCTCTGCCGGCTGAAAGGTATCGAGCGCTGGCAGGGCGACGGCATCATCGCCGACTTCGACGACCCGGTCATTGGTCAGGCGCTGGCGGGGATCAAGCTGCCGGTGGTGGCTGTGGGTGGGTCCTATGAGGATGAGCGCGCTTACCCGCGGCACATGCCTTATGTGGCCACCGACAATTTCGCTTTGATCAATCTGGCCTACAAACACCTGATCGACGCCGGCCTGACCCGTTTTGCCTGTTTCAGCCTGCCCGAAGCGCAGACCAATCGCTGGGCGCAGGAGCGCGAGAGTGCCTTCCGCCGTCTGCTACAGCGCGATGGCTTGCCCGCCGAAATTTATCGTGGCCTGGAAACCAGCGCACCGCTTTGGGACAGCGCCGTCGCGCAGCAGATCGCCTGGTTGCACAGCCTGCCTAAACCCATTGGCATCATCGCGGTCAGTGACGCGCGGGCCCGGCAACTGCTGCAAGCCTGCTTGACGGCGGGGATCGCGGTGCCGGAACAGGTGGCGTTGATTGGTATCGATAACGATCCGCTGACCCGCAGCCTGACCCGGGTGCCGCTCAGTTCGGTGATCCAGGGTACCGACAGCATGGGCCGTACCGCCGCACGTTTGCTGCACCAGATGCTGTGTGGCATGCCTTCGACCGGCACGCAGATCCTGGTGCCGCCGGAAGGGATCAATGTGCAGACTTCCAGCTTGCACCAACCTCTCGACGACCCGTATGTCATGCAGGCGCTGCACTTTATTCGGCAATACGCTTGCCAAGGCATCAAGACCGAGCAGGTGGCGAATTATGTGGGGGTGTCGCGGTCATCTCTTGAGTCGCACTTTCGTCGCAAGTTGGGGCGCAGCGTTCATGATGAAGTGCTGCGTTTCAAACTGGCCGCTGCCGCTGCCGGGTTGGAAAACACGACGTCCGGGATTGCCGAGATTGCCCAGGATTGCGGCTTCAAGTCGGCGCAATACCTGCACACGGTGTTCAAACGCGAATTTGGCTGCACGCCGCGTGAGTATCAGCAAGGCTATGTCGGGAGTTAAACCTGGGTAAATGTTGTGAGAAAGGCCTCGGGTACACGTATCGCCAGTGCTAAGAATTCCAATCCAACTGAAACCCATGGCAGGGTTTGCGGCCAGGGCCGGGGTTCCTGTCGGCCCTTGCCAAGGGCGGCTGCGCATTTTGATCATTAACTTGTCAGTTTCGGTCATTGAGTGACAGCGATGCGACTCTTAGTCTGTCCACCATGACTGACGGGAGCCGAAGAGCTCCTGCACTTTTTCCGTGATCGCTCGATGTGGAGTTACAAATGGCCGCCGCTCACTACCCGCACCTGTTGGCCCCGCTGGACCTGGGTTTTACCACGCTGCGCAACCGCACCCTGATGGGGTCGATGCACACCGGTCTTGAGGAGAAACCTGGCGGTTTCGAGCGTATGGCGGCGTACTTTGCCGAACGTGCGCGCGGCGGTGTTGGCCTGATGGTGACCGGCGGCATCGGCCCTAACGACGAGGGCGGGGTGTATTCCGGTGCGGCCAAGCTGACCACCGAGGAAGAAGCGCTCAAGCACCGGATCGTGACGCGCGCCGTGCACGAGGCGGGCGGGAAAATCTGCATGCAGATCCTCCACGCCGGGCGTTATGCCTACAGCCCGAAACAGGTCGCCCCGAGCGCCATCCAGGCGCCGATCAACCCGTTCAAGCCCAAAGAGCTGGACGAGGAAGGCATCGAAAAACAGATCAGCGATTTCGTGACCTGTTCGGTACTGGCGCAAACCGCCGAATACGACGGTGTCGAGATCATGGGCTCCGAAGGTTATTTCATTAACCAGTTCCTCGCTGCCCACACCAACCACCGCACCGACCGTTGGGGCGGCAGCTACGAAAACCGTATGCGCCTGCCGGTGGAAATCGTCCGTCGCGTGCGTGAAGCGGTGGGGCCGAACTTCATCATTATCTTCCGCCTGTCGATGCTCGACCTCGTGGAAGGCGGCAGCAGCTGGGAAGAAATCGTCACCCTGGCCAAGGCCATCGAACAGGCCGGTGCAACGATCATCAACACCGGCATCGGCTGGCACGAAGCGCGGATCCCGACCATCGCCACCAAAGTGCCGCGCGCGGCGTTCAGCAAAGTCACCGCCAAATTGCGTGGCTCGGTGAGCATTCCGCTGATCACTACCAACCGCATCAACACCCCGGAAGTGGCCGAGCAGATTCTGGCCGAAGGCGATGCCGACATGGTGTCGATGGCGCGGCCGTTTCTCGCCGACCCGGACTTCGTCAACAAGGCCGCTGAAGGGCGTGCCGATGAAATCAACACCTGCATCGGTTGCAACCAGGCGTGCCTGGACCACACCTTCGGCGGCAAGTTGACCAGTTGCCTGGTCAACCCGCGTGCTTGCCACGAAACCGAGCTCAACTACTTGCCGGTGCAGCAGATCAAGAAAATCGCCGTGGTCGGTGCCGGTCCTGCCGGGCTTTCCGCTGCGACGGTGGCCGCCGAGCGCGGGCATCAGGTGACGTTGTTTGATTCGGCCAGCGAAATCGGCGGTCAGTTCAACATCGCCAAGCGCGTGCCGGGCAAGGAAGAGTTCTTCGAAACCCTGCGCTATTTCAACCGTAAATTGCAGACCACCAACGTCGAGGTATGCCTGAACACCCGCGTCGACGTGGCTCGACTGGTCGAGGGCGGTTACGACGAGATTATTCTCGCCACCGGCATCGCGCCACGGACCCCGGCGATTCCCGGCGTGGAAAACGCCAAGGTGTTGAGCTACCTGGACGTGATCCTGGAGCGCAAACCGGTGGGCAAGCGTGTCGCGGTGATCGGCGCGGGCGGTATCGGTTTCGACGTGTCGGAATTTCTCGTGCACCAGGGCGTCGCCACCAGTCAGGACCGCGAAGCGTTCTGGAAGGAGTGGGGCATCGATACTCACCTTGAAGCGCGCGGTGGTGTGGCGGGCATCAAGGCTGAGCCGCATGCACCGGCGCGTGACGTGTTCCTGCTGCAACGCAAGAAATCCAAGGTCGGCGACGGCCTCGGTAAAACCACGGGCTGGATTCACCGCACGGGGCTCAAGAACAAGCAGGTGCAGATGCTCAACAGCGTCGAGTATTTGAAGATCGACGATGAAGGCCTGCACATCCGCATCGGCGAAACCGGCGAGCCGCAAGTGCTGCCGGTGGACAACATCGTGATCTGTGCCGGGCAGGATCCGCTGCGTGAATTGCAGGACGGGTTGGTCGCGGCCGGGCAGAGCGTGCATTTGATTGGTGGTGCGGACGTGGCAGCGGAGCTGGATGCCAAGCGGGCGATCAATCAGGGGTCGCGCCTCGCCGCCGAACTCTAAGGCCATGTCACATCCCTCGTAGCCGCTGTCGAGCCCCAGCGAGGCTGCGTTCGGCTGCGAAGCAGTCGTCAACCCATTCACCGCGGTTTATCTGGAACACCGCGGTGGTTGGTTTTACGACTGCTTCGCAGCCGAACGCAGCCTCGCTGGGGCTCGACAGCTGCTACGCTGCTGTCTTTTGACAGAATGCGTACCGCCAATGCTCCTCCCTCCCAGCGACTGGCTACCCCAAGCCCCCCTCGACCCCCTCCCTCTCGACTGGCTCACCGCCGCCGGCATCGAAGTCGCGATCCTGCGCCTGGAGAAAATCGACCCGCTAATCAGCGGCAACAAGTGGTTCAAGCTCATCGAACACCTCAACGCCGCCAACCTCGCCGGCGCCAACGGCATCATCAGCCTGGGCGGTGCTCACTCCAATCACCTGCACGCACTGGCCGCCGCCGGTAAACGCTTTGGTTTCACCACCGTGGGACTGCTGCGTGGCCATCCACAAGACACCCCGACGGTGAAGGACTTGCAGGCATTGGGCATGCAATTGCACTGGTTGGGCTACGGCGGCTACCGGGCGCGGCATGAACCGGGTTTCTGGCAGCCCTGGCAGGCGCAATACCCTGATCTGTATCCAGTGCCAGAAGGGGGCGGCGGTCTGCGTGGCGCGCGAGGGTGCATAACGTTGAAGGCAATGGTCGACGATCAATTGAATCGTTTGGGATGGAGCGACTTCGACGGCTGGTGGCTGGCGTGCGGAACCGGCACCACCCTGGCCGGCCTGGTGCTGGCCGAGGCGGGTGAACGCAGTGTGTATGGCGCGATGGCGGTGCCCGACGATCACGGCGTTGCGCAACAGGTCGAATCGATACTGCAAGAGGCCGGTGTGCCGCAGCGTAACTTCGAACTGCTGGACGCCAGCCGTGGCGGCTTTGCCAAAGTCGATCAGTCGTTACTCGACTTCATCGATCAAGCCGAACACGCCAGCGGTGTGCCTTTAGAGCCGCTGTACACCGGCAAGGCGTTGCTGATGCTCAAGGAGCAAGTCGAGGCAGGGCATTTTGAAAAGGGTACACGCTTGATCTTCATCCACACCGGCGGCTTGCAAGGCCGCCGGGGATTTCAGTAACCACCCCATCCTTGTCGCAGCAGGCTTCGCCAGCTGCTACAAGGATCGCGTTCAGCTGTGTTCAGCCGCGCTTGGGCATCATCCGCAGCAGGGTGTTATCCCGCACCACGTAATGGTGATAGATCCCGGCCAGTGCGTGCAGGCCGATCAGCCAGTAGCCAATGGTGCCGCCCAGTTCATGCCACTCCTGGATCTGCTTGGCCAGCGCCTTGTCTTCCGAAACCAGCATTGGCAGGTCAAAGCCGTAAAACATCACTTGATTACCCTTGGCGCTGGTGACCAGCCACCCGAGAATCGGCATCGCGATCATGAAAATGTACAGCGCCCAGTGCATTAACTTCGCCAACGTAATTTGCCATTTGGGCGAGGCGGGGAAGATCTGCGGTGCGGGTCCCAGGCTGCGGGCGAACAAGCGCAGCCAGACCAGCACGAACACGGTCAGGCCCAGCATGAAGTGCGATTCAACAATCAGCGCGCGACCGCCACTGCCTTTGGGAAAGATCCCGCGAAACTCGATACAGGCATAAACCAGCGCCAACAAGACCAGCATCAACCAATGCAGCGTGATCGATACGGTGCTGTAGCGTGATTCGGAATTCTTCCAGGGCATACGGTGTTCCTCACAGGTCTGGTCTGAAACCACCGTTCTTGACCGACGGCGTTCCTTAACTGTAATCCGCTTTGGCGGATTTGCCTTGGGTGATTGTGCCGTATAACGCTCTGGTTCAGGTGATCGACATCAAAAAAGCGCCAGTTCCGTAATGGAGCTGACGCTTTTTTATGCGCAGAAAACCGCGATCAACTGCTTTGCGGCATTTCGCCATTCGCCAGGCGCTTGTTGATGTCGGCGATTACTTCCGGCAAGTCGGTGATGGTGTCGATCATGTAGTGCGGACGCGAGCCTTCGAACATCGCGTGGATGCGCTTGCGTTCGCTGTCCAGCTTATCGCTGCCGAGGGCGCGATAGCCTTCGTAGTCCAGGCCCAGCGCGTTGCCCGAGCAGATCAGCGCCACGGTCCACATGCCGGCACGACGACCTTCGAGAATGCCCGGCACGGTGTCGTCGATCTTCACGCAGGCGGCGACGTCGTCGATGCCCAGCGCAATCACGTTGGCCAGGGCCTGGGCCGGCCAAGGGCGACCGTTGGGGACTTCGTCAGTGGCGACCACGTGGTCGGCGACGTAACCGTTGGTGGCGGCCAGCTCGACCACTTTGTCCATGACCTGTTTCGGGTAGCCGGAGCACGAACCGATCTTGATTCCTTGCTGACGCAGGGTGGCGATGGTGTCCAGTGCGCCCGGAATCAGGGCCGAGTGTTCGGCGATTTTTTCGATTTGCAGCGGCATGAAGCGTTTGTAGATAGCGGTGACATCATCGTCGGTCGGTGCGCGGCCGAACACGGCGCGATAACGCTCAGCGACTTGTGGCTGATCGCACAGGGTACGGATGTGGTCCCACTTGCCCATGCCCATCGGTCCGCGGGCTTCTTCGATGGAGACCTGGACGTCGAACTCGGCGAAGGCTTCGACGAAAATCTGGGTGGGAGCGAAGGAGCCGAAGTCAACGACGGTACCGGCCCAGTCGAGGATGGCGGCCTGGAGTTTGGTTGGGTTTGCGTAGTTCATGTCTCAAATCCTGTCTGTTGGAATGATGAGCAAATTTGTGTAGCAGATGGTTGTGCGTCAGATCTCTAACACTTCCATCTCGCGCAGGACTTCGGCAACCGCCGCCACGGCCGCGTGCATCTCGGCCTGGTTGACGTGGCCGATGCAGCCGACGCGGAAGGTTTCAACCTGGGTCAATTTGCCGGGGTAGAGGATGAATCCCTTGGCCTTGACCCGTTCGTAGAACTCCTTGAACTGGTAACGCGGGTCTTTCGGCGCGTGGAACGTGACGATGATCGGCGCCTGAATCGCGGCGGGCAGGAAGCTGCGCAGACCGAGCCGGGCCATGTCTTCCAGCAACACGTTGCAGTTGTCGGCATAGCGCTGATGCCGCGCCGGCAGGCCACCTTCTTCGTTGTATTGCAGCAAGGCTTCGTGCAGCGCCGCGACCACATGGGTCGGCGGGGTGAAGCGCCATTGACCGGTCTTGGCCATGTAGGTGTGCTGGTCGAACAGGTCCATCGCCAGCGAGTGCGAGTTGCCGGCGGCGTTGGCCAACGACTCTTTGCGAGCAAAGACGAAGCCCATGCCCGGTACGCCTTCCAGGCATTTGCCGGACGCGGCGATCAGGGCGTCGAACGGCACCTGTTGCGCATCCACCGGCAGCGCGCCGAAAGAGCTCATGGCGTCGATGATCAAGCGCTTGCCGTGTTGCGCAATGACGTTGGCGATTTCCGGCAGCGGATTGAGGATGCCGGTGCTGGTTTCGCAGTGAATCAGTGCGACGTGGGTGATGCTGGCGTCGGCGTGCAGCAGACGGTCGACGTCGGCGGCGGTGGTCGGTTCGTCTTCAGCGGTTTCGAAGGTGCTGAAGGAGCGGCCGAGCACTTCGCAGATCTTCGCCAGGCGTTTGCCGTAGGCGCCGTTGATCAGCACCAATACTTTGCCATTGCGGGGCACCAGCGTGCCGATCGCTGCCTCGACCGCGAAAGTACCGCTGCCTTGCAGGGGCACGCAGTGGTGGCTGGTGCCGCCGTTGATGATCGCCAGCAGTTGTTCGCACAGGCTGGCGGTCAGTTGATTGAAGCGGTCATCCCATGAACCCCAGTCGACCATCATCGCCTGACGGGTGCGGGCCGATGTGGTCAGTGGGCCGGGGGTAAGCAGGATGGGTTCGGCAGTACTCATTCTCGTGTCCTCGCATTCGATGGGATGAAGCTACGGGACATAAATTGCAATTTGCCGTGCTATCAATCAAATTGTTTGTTGTTATGCCAGCCATCAGTGAGAGTTATTCATGAACCTGTTTCAGCTTCGGGCCTTTGATGCCGTGGCCCGCGAAGGCAGCTTTACCCGCGCCGCCGCGCGGTTGTTCATCAGTCAGCCGGCGGTGACCGGGCACATCAAGGCCCTGGAAGAGCATTACCAGATCACCTTGTTGCGCCGTACCGCACGACGGGTGGAGCTGACGGAGGAGGGCACCAAACTGGCCGCGATCACCCGGGCCATGTTCGGCCTGGCGGAAGAGGCACAGGTGATGCTCGAAGCGAACCGGCAGTTGCTGACCGGACGGCTTGAAGTGGCGGCAGACGGGCCGCACATGGTCATGCCGATGCTGGCCAGTCTGCGCGCGCGCTACCCCGGCATCACCGTCAACCTGCGGCTGGGCAATGCCCAGGAAACCCTGGCGGCGTTATTGTCCGAGCACGCCGACGTGGCGGTGTTGACCGAGGTTGAACCGCGCAAGGGCCTGCATTTACAGGCACTGAGCGAATCGCGGATTTGCGCATTGGTGCCGCAAAGTCATCGTTGGGCGAAAGCTTCCAGCGTGAAGCTCAAGGAACTGGATCAGGTGATCATGGTGTTGCGTGAGCCGAGTTCGATTACCCGACGCACGTTCGATCAGGCCTGCGATTCGGCGAAGGTCAGTCCACGGGTGTTGCTGGAGCTGGACAGTCGTGAAGCAGTGACCGAGGCGGTGGCGGCGGAGTTGGGGGTGGGGGTGGTGTCGTCGGTGGAAGTGAGCCATGACCCACGGGTGGCGGCGGTGCCGATTGTGGGCGAGGGGTTGGTTAACCGGCACATGATCGGGTGCATGGAGCGGCGGCGGGATTTGCGCTTGATTCAGGCGTTTTTTGATCTGGCGCCGGTCAGTTAGAAACGAGGTGCGGCTATCGCGGGCCTGCCTACACCAGACTCTCGCGAACCATCTCCAGAAACGTCGCCACCACCCGCCGCGAACTCTGCTCACGCAAGCACACCAGCGTCTCCGTCAGCCGCCGTTTGCAATCAGTAATCGGCAACGCGCAAACCCTTGAGTCGGCACCAAACTCGGCGGCCGACACCACCCCAACCCCAATCCCGACCACCACCGCCTCCCGCGCCGCTTCCCGTCCTTCCACCTGAATCGCCGGGCGAATGCGAAACCCCGCCCGGGCCATTTCCTCTTCCAGCGTCTGGCGTGTCACCGAACCGATTTCACGCAGCACCAACGGCGTGTCATCCAGGTCCGCAAGGCAGATCGATTCGCGATCCGCCCACGGATGATGGCGTGAAACAAACGCCACCATCGGGTCATTGCGCAATGGCAGCGAGATCAGCCGTTCATCACTGACATCCCGGCCCAACAACGCCAGGTCGGCCTGATAGTTGAACAGACGAAACAGCGACTCATCGGTGTTGCCGGTTTCAATCTTCACGCTGATGCCCGGATAGCGTTCGCAGAACCGCGCGATCTGCGGCAGCACGTGCACCGGCGCATCCACCGCGAGGATCAGGCTGCCGGTCTGCAAGGCTTGAGAGTCCTGCAAAAGCTCCTGGGCTTCGGCCTCGATCACGAACAGCCGTTGCGTGATGGCGAGCAAGCGCTCGCCCAGATCCGTCAGGCGCACCGAGCGTTTGTTGCGGTGAAACAACAACACACCGAAGCGCTCCTCGAGTTTGCGCACCTGGTCGGAAATCGCCGGTTGCGTGAGGAATAGCCGCTCGGCGGCTTTGGTAAAGCTTCCGTGGACGGCCACGGCGTGGAAGGCTTTGAGTTGGGCGTGGGAAACCGACATCGAAACCTCCAGTAACAAGCTGAGCTTATTTTGGAAATACGATAAATCGATTTCACTTATTAATCAGTAATTGTTTTTATCCACCTCAGCCCCGGTGACTGGTCAGTCGAACAGCCGCGGTGGCCATGAGTCTGTGCGTGCAACAGCAGGACTCATCTGACCGGTATCGCGACAGGGAATCCGCGATACCGCAGTGCTCAACAATAAAAACACAGGCGTTTTCTTCCAATTCTGCCGGCACACTCACACCCTGAGGTCAGAACCACAATGAACAATCCCATCGGCACCATCAAGCGCTGGCGCGTGCAGATCTTCGCGATCACCTGGCTCGCCTACGCCGCTTTCTACTTCACCCGCAAAGCATTTTCCGTGGCCAAACTGGGGATCGCCGAAGACCCCACCTTCATGCTCGACAAAATGGCCATGGCCAACCTCGACGCGATCTACCTGGCGGCGTACGCCCTCGGGCAGTTCACCTGGGGCATGCTCGCCGACCGCTTTGGCCCACGGGTCGTGGTGCTCGGCGGGTTACTGATTTCGGCGGCGGCAGCGCTGGTGATGGGCACTTACGCGACACTGCCGATCTTCGCCACCTGCATGTTGATTCAAGGGTTGGCGCAGTCCACCGGCTGGTCCGGGCTGTGCAAAAACCTCGGCAGTTTCTTCCCCGCGCAGCAGCGCGGCAGGGTGCTGGGGTTATGGAGTTCCTGCTATGCCTTTGGTGGGCTGGTGGCATCGCCGTTTGCGGGCTGGTGGGCGTATACGCTGATCGGCACCTGGCATGCGGCGTTCATTTCCAGTGCGGCGGTGGTTGGGCTGGTCGCCGTGCTGTTTTTTATTTTTCAACGCAACACACCGCAAGACGTCGGCCTGCCGGCGGTGGACATCGAACCCGAGTTGACCGCCGAAGAGGCTGACGCGCAAAGCAAGATCAGCATCCTGGAACCCTTGAAGGAAATCCTGCGCAACCGCACGGTGCTGGTGCTGGGCCTGGCGTACTTTCTGCTGAAACCGGCGCGTTACGCGATTCTGCTATGGGGCCCGGTGATCGTGTTCGAGCAAATGCCGACGGTGGGCAAGGTCGGCGCGGCGATCATCCCGACCGCGTTTGAACTGGCCGGGTTGCTCGGGCCGATCCTGCTGGGTCTGGCATCGGACAAAGTGTTCGGTGCGCGCCGCATGCCGGCCTGCGTCCTCAGCCTGTTGGCGCTGACCGTGACCCTGGCCTTGTTCATGGGCGCCTTGCACACCGGCAGCGTCTTGCAGGTGGTCGTGCTGTTGTTTGTCATGGGCCTGACCCTGTACGGGCCGGACTCGATGATCAGCGGTGCGGCAGCGATTGATTTCGGCACCGCCAAGGCGGGCGCGACGGCAGCGGGTTTCGTCAACGGTTGCGGTTCGGTCGGGGCGATTCTTGGCGGATTGCTGCCGGGCTACTTCGACTCGGTCACCGTGTTCATCGTCTTCGCCGGTTGCGCCTTGTTCTCGGCCCTGGTGTTGATTCCCCACTGGAACAGCCGCCCGGCTGGCCTGCGTACCAACTATCCCTTCGTGCCCAATCGGGCGATGGCGATCAAACCCCTGCGTACCTGAATCCTGTCCCTCGCAGCCTGCTGCACGGGCGGCAGGCTGGCGTGTGGGCATCTGACTGGAGATTTCCCCATGAGACCCTTTTGGCTGGACCAGGCCTTAAAGGCTGATACGTCCGACACTTGCCCGGCGCTGGATGGCGATACCCGTGCAGACGTGTGCATCGTCGGTGGCGGCTACACCGGTTTGTGGACGGCGATCATGCTCAAGGAGCAGAACCCGGAACTCGATGTGGTGCTGATCGAGGCCGACATCTGCGGGGCCGGTGCCAGCGGCCGCAACGGCGGTTGTGCGTTGTCGTGGTCGGCCAAGTATTTCACCCTCGAGCGACTGTTCGGTGTCGAGGAGGCGGTACGCCTGGTCAAGGAATCCGAGCGCAGCATTTACGCGATTGGCACCTTCTGCGAACAGTATGGCGTGGAGGCCGATTACCGCCTCGATGGCACGCTCTACACCGCGACCAATCGCGCCCAGTGTGGCTCGACCGATGCGGTGATTGCCGCGCTGGAGCGCAACGGCATCAACTCGTTCACCCAGCGCCCGGTCGCCGACGTGCAACGCATGGCCGGTTCCAGCAAGCATCTGGAGGGCTGGTTTTCCCCGGCGGCCGCCAGCGTGCAACCCGGGAAACTGGTGCGCGGTTTGCGGCGGGTGGCGTTGCAGTTGGGCGTGAGCATTCATGAGAACACTGCGATGACCGGGTTGGAGGAGGGCAAGCCAGCGGGGATTCAAACCCGCAACGGCACCGTTCGCGCAGACCGGGTGGTGCTGGCAATGAACGCCTGGATGGCCCGGGCGTTCCCGCAGTTCGAGCGCAGCGTGGCGATTGTCTCCAGCGACATGTTGATCACCGAGCCGCGCCCCGATCTGCTCGACGAGATCGGCCTGACCAGCGGCGTCACCGTGCTTGATTCGCGGATTTTCGTGCACTACTACCACAACACCCCGGACGGCCGGATCATGCTCGGCAAGGGCGGCAACACCTTCGCCTATGGCGGGCGGATGTTGCCGGTGTTCGATCAGCCGTCTCCGTACGCCGGGTTGTTGAAAGACAGCCTGAACGAGTTCTTTCCTGCGTTTGCCGACGCCAGGGTCGAGGCGACCTGGAATGGTCCGTCGGATCGTTCGGTCACCGGTCTGCCGTTCTTTGGTCAGATGAGCGCCAGCGGGAATGTGTTCTACGGGTTCGGTTATTCCGGCAGCGGCGTTGGCCCGTGCCACATGGGCGGGCAGATTCTGGCCTCGATGGTCCTGGGGCTGGACAATGCCTGGACCCGTTCACCATTGGTGAACGGTCCTTTAGGGTTTTTTCCGCCGGAGCCGATTCGTTACCTCGGTTCCCTGATGGTGCGCAACGCCATCCGCCGCAAGGAGCGCGCCGAAGATCACGGCCGCAGGCCACGGCACCTGGACGTACGCCTGGCCAAGTTTGCCGCGGCGGCCGGCAAGGCGGACAAGGGCTAGCGATTGATCAGCCAATCGAGCAGCAATCGCCCATCGCTGCGCGGTGGATAGGCGGCGCGGGGCTTGGTCGGGTGGAAGACGGTGGCGCACAACACCGGGCGATCCGGGTCGCTGTCGAGAAAGCTGATGAGCACTTCGGTGCCGGCGAGGGGCAGGCTGGCGGGATCAATCCCGCCTTGCGGTGTGGCGAGGGCCACGGGAAGCCACAGGCCGATGGATTCATCCGCGTCCTCTTCCAGTGCTGGCCACAGCCGCACGTGGATTCGATGTTGCTCATCCAGCGCTGCCGGTTGTCCGGCGACGCCCAGCACTAACGCCCTCTGATAGCCTGGAATGCTCGGCCGGGGTTGCGTGAGCGCGGGCCTGAATTCCGTTGACCAGGGAATGGCGGTGAACTGATTGCTGTAGCGACGGGGACGTTGGTCGGCGAGGATTGAAGGCTGTTGCCCGCCGTGCTGGACGTCGGTGATCAGCCACTGATCGTTGAAGCCCGACAGGGGATGTTCCATCACTTGCACGATGCTGCCACTGCGCAAGCCGGCGTGATCACTTTGGCCTTCAATCTGTCGATGCTGGCAACGCAGACGCTCCAGTGACCGGCGACTGAGTTGCTCGCGGTGCGCCTGCTCGGGGGCGGGGCGACCGGTGAAGGGGAATGTCTTGGCCAAGGTATGGTTGGCGGCGCCGTCACCCGATGCACCCGATGCCTGAAATCCTCGATTGTTGGCAACGCGGCGGGTGGGCAGGACACGTGCGTTATGACGTTGGGACAGCTCACTGATCACCGGCAAAGACGTCTCGCTGGGCGCATCCTCTTGAAAGGGCAGCACGAGCGGCTCCTGGGGGAATGTCTGGCTGTCATCCGCCAGTACCAGCACATGCCCATTGCACTGCTGTTCAAAGTGATAGTGGATGCCTTCTTCTTCGCATAGCCGCTGCATCAGTGTCAGGTCGGACTCTTCGTATTGAATGCAAAACGGCCGGGGCGGGTAGTGCACGGTGGCCAGTTCCAGACGATAGCTGTCCTCGGACAGCGCATGCTCCTGGAACAATTGACGCAGGATGGCCGGCACGCTGAGGTGATGAAACACCCGACGACAGCGGTGACGGTCGAGGGTTTGCAGGTAAGGCACCAGCACCAGGTGATAGCCGATGCAATGCGGGCCGCGGTGTTCACGGCTGGCGCTGTGAAGAATGCCGTGAACAGCGGTGCGATCGCCCATCGTCAGCAGGGCCGGTTGTTGCAGCAACGGGTCTAGGTTCATCGCCGGTGCCAGGCCAATCACTTCAATGTCGAACCGGTAGGGCCGGTTCAGGCCTTCGGTGCCACTGAATGTCAACACCTGCAGGCTTAAACCGCTGTCGAGGAGGGTCAGGGTGTAGAGACTTTCCTTGTCGTTGTGCATCGAGTGCGCTTCTGCCTTGGATTGCGGACGCGAAGGGTACGAAACCGCGCCGCTCAATGGTCACCGCAAATCGCTGTTTCAGAATCGCCCTACGAGTGCTGGCGAAAATGTCGATCGGTGAAGCCGGTGGACCCGGCGCATTTTTTGGTCGATTGCCAACTTTAGGCCGTATAAACTTGCGCAACGCGTCGGCCAATAGATGTCTCGGCGCCACAGATCAAGAGAGTGAGTAATGGGCGCACAGTGGAAGGTTAAACACAAAGAAGCGGCATCCAACGCCAAGGGCAAGATCTTCGGCAAACTGGTGAAAGAAATCACCATTGCTGCGCGTAACGGCGCCGATACCGCCACCAACGCACACCTGCGACTTGTGGTTGAACAGGCCAAGAAAGCCTCGATGCCCAAGGAAACCCTCGATCGCGCGATCAAGAAAGGCGCGGGCCTGTTGGGCGAAACCGTGCAATACCATCGCGTGACTTACGAAGGCTTTGCCCCGCATCAGGTACCGCTGATCGTTGAATGCGTGACCGACAACATCAACCGCACCGTAGCGGAAATCCGCGTGGCGTTCCGTAAGGGCCAACTGGGCGCTTCCGGTTCCGTGGCGTGGGACTTCAACCATGTCGGCATGATCGAAGCGTCCCCGGACACTCCGGATGCCGATCCGGAAATGGCGGCGATTGAAGCCGGTGCCCAGGATTTTGAACCGGGCGAAGAAGAGGGCACGACCCTGTTCCTGACCGAACCTGCGGACCTGGACGCGGTGCAAAAAGCACTGCCGGAGCAAGGTTTCACGGTGTTGTCGGCGAAACTGGGCTACCAGCCGAAGAATCCGGTCAGCGGTTTGAGCGATGAGCAGATGGCTGAGGTTGAAGCGTTCCTGGAAGGCCTCGACAACCATGATGATGTGCAGGATATGTTTGTCGGTCTGGCTGGGTAATTTGTTGCTTCAGTAATACCGCTATCGCGAGCAGGCTCACTCCTGCACGGGTCTGCGTCATACACAGATCCAAGGTAGGAGTGAGCCTGTCTCCGGGCGGCGTTCCGACGATTGACCCGCAGCGGTCACCGATCCTGAAGTTCCCGCACAATCTCGCCAAACCCCGGCCGCTTCAGCACCTCAGGGTGACAGCAGCGCTCCTGCAACACCTCCAGCTCCTCACGCGCAACCTCGCTCAACCCCGAGTCGATGCGTTCCAGCAACTCCCCCAGCAACACCCCAAATGCCCGCACCTCGATCCGTTGCAGCGCCCGGCTTTCAGGGCTGTCGCAGGTTGCGTGGAAAGACGCCGCGCCAAAATCCCCCAGCAGGCAATCACCGTCCTCGTTCCACAGGATGTTGTGGCCGTAGAGGTCGCCGTGGGTGATGCCATGCTGGTGCAAATGCCTGGCCACCGAGGCGACGCCATGGGCGATGCGCAATGCCACGCCCGCGCTGAAGCGGGTGTCATCGGTGTAGACGTCCCGCGTGCAGGACGCCAGGCTTGGCAGCGCGGCCAGGTTTCGATAACTCGGATCGATCAGTTGCATGACCAACCCGGCTTGTTGCTCGGGATGAT
Source organism: Pseudomonas sp. SIMBA_041 (assembly GCF_046535095.1). Classification (NCBI taxonomy): domain Bacteria; kingdom Pseudomonadati; phylum Pseudomonadota; class Gammaproteobacteria; order Pseudomonadales; family Pseudomonadaceae; genus Pseudomonas; species Pseudomonas sp. SIMBA_041. The sequence goes on along the minus strand of NZ_JAWRXJ010000015.1, from coordinate 119,648 downwards.
CGACGATTCGGCCTTCGACGCGGATCAGGTTCGGGTGAAGGCCGGCGGTGATGCAGGCGTTCATTTCGTGCAGGGGTGAACCATCGCTGGTCATTTCGCCCTTGTAGAGCTTGACCGCGACCTGCGTGGCCGGTTGCTCCGGTTGCGCCCAGGTGGCCCGATGAATCACCCCCGAAGCGCCTTCGCCCAATTGCTGCTCCAGGTGCAGTTGCTCCCAGGGAATCCGCGGAGTGGCTTGCAGCGCTGCGGCATCCGCTTCGGTTTCCAGCGGATTACCGGCATACGCCAGCCACGTCAGGCTGGGCAGGGCCAGTAGCCATTCGGGCAGTTCCTTGAACTGATTGGCGGCGATGCGGATCAGCTCGAGTCGATGGCACTGGCTCAGGCTGCGGGGCAGGCGTTGCAAGCGGTTGCCGGCGAGCATGAGTTTTTGCAGGTTCGGGCGGTCGCCCAGTTCCGTGGGCAGTTCAGTGATGCGGTTGTCAGTCAGGATCAACCAGCGCAGCAACGGCGGCAGCGCGGCGGCGGGGACCGTTTCGATGGCATTGGAGCGGAAGCCGATCATCGTCAGCGCGGCGCATTGGCCCAGGCACGCGGGCAGTTCGGTGAACAGGTTGTCCGAGCAGAACAGCACGCGTAACCGGGTCAGGCGATGCAGGTCATCCGGCAGACTGCGCAAGGCGTTGCCGCTGAGGTTGAGCACCTCCAGCGAGTCCGCCAGGTCGAAGATTTCCCGAGGGAACTCTGTCAGGCCGCAGGCCAGGTCCAGGCGGGTGATGCCAGTCAATTGGCCGGCGCGCAATTGGGCGAGGGTATCCATGGGCGGGTTCGCTATTGATCAGGGGAAGGCGCGGTGGCCTGGAAATGGGCGACATGATAGCGGTAAAGGAGGCTCGTCTGTCAGGCCGGTGCGCGTACTTCCAGCAACTGACCCAAGCGGCTGCGCGTGCGCGCCAGGTCGATGGCATCGCCGCCCAGGCTTTCGCGCAACGATTGCTGGCCGAGCAGTGTCAGGTGTTTGTCCTGATCGTATAGAACGTCGATCAGATTGATGAACCGCTGCTGCGCGGCCATCGAACAGTCGGCGAGGTTGGGCAGGTCGTCGATGATCCAGTGATCAAAACGCCGGCACAACTCCAGATAATCCATGACCGCCGTGGGGTGATCGCACAGATCGCCAAAGGTGAACCCGATGGTCCGCTCTTCGCAATGCCGCGCTTGAAGGTGCCGGGTGCCGACCGCCAATTGCAGCGGCGGGGTGACGCGTTCGGGCAGGTTCAACGCCTGCCGTTGCGTCACGCTGCCCGGCCAGACATACCGGCCTTGGGTAAACACCTGCTGCGCATGGGATCTGACCTGACTGCGGTAGTCATGCGGGCCCCCGACTTCCATCACTTGCAAGCGGGCGTGGATCAGGTCGATGACCGGCTTGAAACGGGCGTGGTAGAGCGGGTTGGGCAGCAAACCTTCCGGCGGATAATTGGACGTCACCAGCAGCAGAATGCCGCGACGAAACAGCGCCTTGAACAGCCGCGTGATGAGCATCGCATCGCCGATGTCATGGACGTGAAACTCGTCGAAACACAGCACCCGGCAGTCGCTCAGCAGTTCATCGAGGGTGAAGGCCAGCGCATCGGGCTGATCGCGGTGGGTGAACATGCCCTGATGCAAGCGGGCAAAGAACTCGTGGAAGTGCAGTCGCTGTTTTTCCTCGACCGCAATCGCCTGGAAAAAGCCGTCGAGCAACCAGCTCTTGCCGCGACCGACTGCGCCATGCAAATAGAGACCGGGAAGCGTTTTTGTCGACGCGCCAAGCAGCGCCGTGGCGTTTTGCGCCATGCAGTCGATCACTCGCTGCTGGCTGTGACTGAGGGTGTAGCCCTGGGCATGGGCTTTCTGGCGGAAGTAATCGTGGACGGCTTTACCGGCCGCCGTACCGCTGGCAGGGGCGGCAAGCGCCTTGCCGAAAAGGCTGCGCAAGGAAGGCAAGCGTGGAGTCAGTCGCGAACGGTTGGGCAGTCGAGCGGCCATTGTCATGTCACCCCGAAGTCGTCAGCCGGCTCCCCGAGCAGCGGCGGCGTAGTGTAACCAGATGGGTAATTACCCATCCAGTCATGTCGACGGACGAATCGGGTAGACCCCTGGAGCTCGACAGCCGCTACATCAATCGTGTGGCTGCCGAGCTGGGTGCGGGGGCGGTTATCTAGCGTTCGATGCTGCGATTCCAGCGTGCGTTCCACGCCGGGCGCTGTTCGTTGACCTGGTCCCAATCGATGGCAATCGCTGTTTCCAGGTAATGCTTCATCGCCTCGACCTGGCCGCGCGTCTTGTCGGTGGTCGGGGTGTTCGGGTTGGAGGGGATCTGGTCGCCGTCTTCAAGTGCGGCGGCTTGCGCTTCAGGCGTCAGCAGGAACGCGGCGAGTTTTTGTGCCAGTTCCGGCTGGGTATTGTTGGCGATGGCGCACTCGGCAACGTTGAGCACCACGGCGCCTTCCTTCGGTTGCGCGTACTCGACCGGCATGCCTTTGAGTTTCAGCGCGGTGACTTGAGTCGGGGTCAACGGGAACAGCGCGGCTTCGTCGGTCTGAAGCATTTCTGAAATTTTCGCCGAGCTCGGAATGTATTCCAGCACGTTGCGCCCGACGGTGTTCGGCCAGGCCTTGAATCCCGGCTCGACGTCGGTTTCGCTGCCGCCCTGAATGCGGTTGAACATCAGGAAACCGTGCAGGCCGAAGGTCGACGAGGCCATCGACTGGAACACCAGTTTGTCCTTGAAGCGCGGGTCGGCCATGTCCATCCACGACGTCGGCGCGCTCCAGCCTTTTTCCTTGAACAACCGGGTGTTGTACGCCAGCCCGGTGACGCCGAGGCTCACTGCCACGGCCTGGTCCTTGATTCGGCCCTTGGCCGGAATCTGCGCCAGGGTCGGGCTGTCCTCAAGTTTGTCGCACAGGCCCATGGCGATGGCGCGGTACATGATGCCGTCGTCGAGGAACATCACGTGCAACTGCGGGTTGCCTTTGCTGGCCTGGACCTTGGCCAGGATGTCGGCGGAGGTGCCCGGCACGATGACCACTTTGACGTTATTGGCTTTTTCGAACACCGGCAACACCTTGTCGGCGTACAGCCGCTCCATGGTCCCGCCGTTCATGCCCAGGTAAAGCGTCGGCTTGGCGTGAGCCTGGGTCACCGTGAGCAGGGCGCTCAGGCATGAAAATCCGAGCAGTGCAGTGCGTTTGAAATGATTCATTGGCGCGACCTTCCTCTATCAAGCTACGGAAATGGAGTGAAACCGGGTGATGGAAAACGCATCCAGCGACGTCGACGAGGCGCCGTTGCAGATGATCTCGGTGAGCGCCTGGCCCACCGCCGGCCCGATCTGGAAACCCGCGCCGGCAAAGCCGAACGCGTGCAACAAGCCGGGTTGCGTGCTGCTGTGGCCGATCACCGGTTGGCGGTCGGGCAGATAACCTTCGGTGCCGCTCCAGGTGCGAATCGCCTGGGCGCCTTCAAGAAATGGATAGAGCTCGACGGCCTGGCGCAGGATTTCGATCACCGCCTGCTGGCCGGGGCGTGCGCGGGCCGCGTCGAGGGCAAAGCCCTGTCCACCGCCAAGCACGCAATTACCGCGAGCGACCTGACGGGCATAAATGCCGCCGCCTTCGACGCCGGTGCTGGCGTTCATCACCAGTGGCAACGGCTCGGTGACCAGCATCGCCGGGTGCCCGGCGTGCATGGGCACTGCTTCGCCGAACTGTTCGGCGAGGTGGCCGGCCCAGGCGCCGGCGCAGTTCAGCAGCCATGGCGCGTGCAGTTCCAGACCGTTGTGGGCGCTGACCCGAAAGCACTGGCCGTCGTGCTCCACCGCAGTGACGGCGCACTGTTCATGCACCTGTGCGCCGTGGCGCCGCGCGGCTTGGGCGAAGGCGGGTGAGACCAGTCGCGGGTTGGCGTGACCGTCGTCGGGGCAATACGAAGCACCCACGGCGACGTCGCCGACCCAGGGAAAACGTGCGCGCAATTCAGCGCGATCCAGTAGCTGCAAATCGAGGCCGAAACCCTGGCTGCTGGCGGCGTAATCCTGCAACGCACGCAAGTCGTCGAGGCTGCGTGCGAGCTTCAAATGACCGCTGCGTTGATATTCACCGTCAATGCCAATCAACTGGGGCAGTTGTTCCCAGATCTCGTGTGCCCGTTGCGACAAGGGCAGTTGTGACAGCGGTCGACCCTGACGCCGCACGCCGCCATAATTCACACCGCTGGAATGCGAGCCGCAAAAGTCCCGCTCCAGCAACGCCACGCGACGTCCGGCTTTGCTGAGGAACAGGGCGGCCGAGGCGCCGACAATGCCGCCGCCGATGATGATCGCATCGACTTCGATCACGATTCGACCTCCAGGCCAAACGGCAGCGGCTTGACCGGCGCCTGTGCGCGCAGCCGACCGATCTGCGACACGGCACGCTGACTCTCACCGGCAATGATTTCTGCGGTGGCGGCGCCGCACATCCGCCCCTGGCAGCGACCCATGCCCGCGCGGCAATGGGCTTTGACCCGGTTGATTTCCCAGTGGCCCTCGCGCACAACCTGACGGATGTCACCGGCGCGCACTTCTTCGCAGCGACAGATCATCACCTCGTCAGCGGTTTGGGCTGCCCAGTGTTCGGGGAAGATGAAGGCCTGTTCCAGCCCTTTGCGAAAGGTGTTTATCCGGGTGAGCGATTGCTCGAGTTGGACGCAGCGCTGTGGCGCGATCAGGTGGCCGCTGTCTTCGAGCACCGCCAAGGCGGCTCGTTCACCGGCCATTTCCGCGGCATCGGCGCCCATGATCCCGGCGCCGTCACCGGCCAGGTACACCTCGGCGACACTGCTGCGTCCGGCGCTGTCACGTTGCGGTAGCCAGGCGCGGTTGAGCGGGTTCCAGGCAAATTCGCAGCCGAGCAAATCGGCGAGTTGGGTTTCGCTGCGCAAGCCATGGGCGAACGCGACGGCGTCGCATGCCATTTGATGTTCGCCCTTTGCGTCGGACCAGTTCAGCGACCGCACGCGGTGTTCGCCCTCGATGCGTTGCAAGGTGGCGCCCTGATGCACCGGGATGCCGTGAGCGCTCAGCCAGCTGCGGTAATAAATGCCTTTAGCCAGCGTGGCCGGTTGCGCGAGCAGGCCGGGCAGGGCGCGGACCTGGGCACTGAACGGCGAACTGTCGAGTACCGCGACCACCTTCGCACCGGCCTTGGCGTATTGGTACGCGACCAGGTACAGCAACGGGCCGCTGCCGGCGAACACCACGCGTTCACCGATGGCGCAGCCCTGGAATTTCAGGGCGATCTGCGCGGCGCCGAGGCTGTAGACGCCTGGCAGCGTCCAGCCTTGCACCGGCAGAATCCGGTCGGTAGCGCCCGTGGCGACAATCACGCGGGAGAACTCAATGCGTGCGGCGCGGCCTTCATGCAGCGTGTCGAGCGCCTCCGCTTCGGCGTTCCACACCAGGGTGTCGGGCCGATAGTCGAGTTGTTCGCGCAGGGTATCGAGGGTCTGATGCAGCGCCTTGGCCTTGCGTGCTTCGAAGCCATACAACTTGACCGCCGAGCGCTTGAAGTTGGCCGGCTGACGCCGATAAATCTGCCCGCCACCGCGCGCGGCTTCATCCAGCAACACCGGGCGAACGCCATGTGCCACCAGCGTCTGCGCCGCCCGAATCCCGGCGGGGCCGGCGCCGATGATGACCACAGGCTTCTTCATACCCACCACCCTTTAGCCGACAGCCACAAAATCCCTGTGGGAGCGGGCTTGCCCGCGATGACGATCGCACATTCAAAATCGATGTTGGCTGAAAGTCCGCCATCGCGGGCAAGCCCGCTCCCACAGGGGGGGAGGTTTCGGCAGATAGACACGGTGTTCATAGCGAGCGCCCCGGTTCGCGGGTGATGTGGTGGTCGGTTTCAAGCAGCGTCGAGCACGCGCGGACGCGTCGGCCGTCGCCCAGGCGGACCCAGCAGTCCTGGCACGCGCCCATCAGGCAGAACCCGGCGCGGGGTTCGGCGCTGAAGTCGCTGCCGCGCAGGTGCTCGCTGCAGGTCAGCACCGCGGTCAGCACGGTGTCGCCGAGCAGGGCGCTGGCCGGTTGGCCGTCGAGGGTAAAGTTCACGGCCGGGCGATCGCCCTCGGCCAGTCGTTTCAGCAAAGCCATGGCGCCCTCATTGTTTTCCCACCAGCACCCGATCAAGGCCGTAGACCCGATCAAGCAGAATCATCGTCAGCGCGGTCAGCGCGATCACTAGGGCCGACACCGCCGCCATCATCGGATCGATGGATTCGGTGGCGTACACGTACATGCGCACCGGCAGGGTTTGCGTGGCCGGCGAGGTAACGAAAATCGACAGCGTGACCTCGTCAAAGCTGTTGATGAACGCCAGCAACCAGCCCCCCGCAACGCCCGGCAGAATCATCGGCAAGGTGATTTCCCGGAACAGCGTGAAGCGCCCGGCGCCGAGGGATTGCGCGGCATGTTCGGCGCTGCGGTCCAGGCCAATGGCCGACGCCAGCACCAGTCGCAGCACGTACGGCGTGATCACCAGCACGTGGGCGAAAATCAGCCAGGCGAAGCTGCCGTTGACCCCCATCAGCGCAAACAGACGCAGCAAGGCAACGCCCAGCACCAGGTGTGGAATGATGATCGGCGACAGGAACAGACCGTTGAAAAAATCCCGTCCGGGAAACTCGAAACGGGTGATTGCCAACGCCGCCGGCACCGCAATCAGGGTCGCCAGGCTGGCGGCGCAAAACGCCAGGATCAAACTGTTGTAGAACGCATCGACAAAGTCGGCGCGCTCGAACACCGCGCGGAACCAGCGCAGGGAAAACTCGGTGGTCGGCAGGCTCAGGGTGTTTTCCGGGGTGAACGCGACGAGGCAGACCACCACCAGCGGCGCGAGCATGAACAGCACCACCAGGGCGTGAAACAGCAGGGCGAAAGGACCGTTCTTGGACATGACGAGTTATCCCAATGACTTCTTGTAGCGGCCTTCGATCATCCGGTTCCACGACAGCATGATCAGCAGGTTGAGCACCAGCAGCGCCACGGCAATCGCCGCGCCCATCGGCCAGTTCAGCTCCGACAGGTACTGGTCGTAGATCAGCGTGGCGACCATTTTCAGGCGACGCCCGCCCAACAGGCCGGGGATCGCAAATGAGCTGGCGGCGAGGCCGAACACGATCAAGGTGCCGGAAAGAACGCCGGGCATGATCTGCGGCAGAATCACCTGGCGCATCACCGTGAAGTGACTGGCGCCGAGGGACATCGCGGCTTGTTCGGCGGCCGGGTCGAGTTTCTGCAGTGAGGTCCAGACCGGAATGATCATGAACGGCAGCATCACGTGGACCAGCGCAATCACCACCGCAAACGGCGTGTACAACAGCTTCATCGGCGAACCGCCGAAGGCTTGCAGGGTTTGATTGACCAGGCCGTCGGCGCCGAGCAGCAGGCTCCAGCCGAACGCGCGCACCACCACCGAAATCAGCAGCGGCGTGAGGATCAAGATCAGAAAGATCGAACGCCACGGCGCGCCCATGCGGCTGAGGATGTAAGCCTCGGGCACGCCGATCACCACGCACAGCAGGGTGGTCAGGGCGCTGATCCACATCGTGCGCAGAAAGATTTCGTAGAAGTACGGGTCGCCCAGCAGGCTGCTGTAGTGACTGAGGGTGTAGGCGTCGCTCTTGATCCCCGAGCTGTAGTCGAAGACGTTGAACGACAACACCAGCGTCAGTAGCAGCGGGATGGCCAACAGGCTGATGTACAACGCCAGGGCCGGTGCCGACAACAAGTAGCCCTGACGCCCCTGGCGAACGGCGGCCAACGTACTCATGCCGACACCTCGTCGACCGTCAGCACCCGCAGCAACTTTGCATCCCAGTCGAGGCCGACCGCCGTGCCTTCGTTCAGCGGCGTCGAGCCGTCGTTGCGACGCACCACACTGATGTCACCCAAGGCCGTGGAGACGCCGTATAACCATTGGCTGCCGAGGAAGAAGCGGCTGGCAATCTTGCCTTGCAGACGCCCGTGATCTTGTTCGCGCAGATCGATTTTTTCCGGGCGCAGGCTCAGGGTCAGGTCGCCGCCACTGCGCACCTGCACCACGCCGGCACTGTCACGCTCGCCGGGCAGCAGGTTGGCTTTGCCGACGAAGCCGGAAATGAACTCGGTGCGCGGATGTTCGTAGAGGGTGTAAGGCGCGTCGATTTGCGTGATGCGCCCGGCCTGCATCACCACCACGCGGTCGCTGATGGACAGCGCTTCGGATTGGTCGTGGGTGACCATCAGCGTGGTGATCCCGACTTCGCGCTGGATGCGGCGGATTTCGAACTGCATCTCTTCGCGCAGGTTGGCATCGAGGTTGGACAGCGGCTCGTCGAGCAGCAGCACCGGCGGCTCGATCACCAAGGCCCGGGCCAGTGCCACACGCTGGCGCTGACCACCGGAAAGCTCGCGGGGATAACGCTCGGCGTGTTGATCCAGGCGCACCAGTTTCAACACCCGGGCCACGCGTTGCTGCAACTCGGCGGCGGGCACTTTGCGCATCCGCAGGCCGAAGGCGACGTTGTCCTTGACGGTCATGTGCGGGAACAGCGCGTAACTCTGGAACACCACGCCCAGTCCACGGCTGGCGGGTTTGGCGTGGGTGATGTCGCGGCCGTCGAGCAGGATGCGACCGCTGGTGACTTCGACGAAGCCGGCGATCATTTGCAGGGTGGTGGTTTTGCCGCACCCGGACGGACCGAGCAGGGACACGAACTCGCCTTTCTCTACCGAGAGGTTAGTGGCGACGACGGCGTCGATCTCACCGTAACGTTTGCCGAGTCCTTCAAGTTGCACAAAAGCCATGACTGCGCTCCACCTGAGATTGTTATGCGTCACCCGAAGGCGCGCTTTTTTGTATGGGCAGATACGAAAAGGTCTTGCGGGGTGCGTTGGCGCTCGACTGGAGTCGGCTGCCGCTGTTGTTCGAATCGCCCCTGTGGACGCAGATTAGGACGAAGACTAGGATGGGCTCAATGGCCTATTTCACTGAAGCGATGACTATTTTCGATTTCATTCAGTGAGTAAATTTATTGTCGAGAAACCATATGTCAGATTCCACTGATCGGAATGAAAACAAAAATGAAGTCGGTGTCGGTGCGGTCTCCCGATTGTTTGCCGTGTTGCGCAGCCTCGGTGACACCGTCGAGGGCGGGGAGCGCGTGACACAACTGGCGCAGCGCATCGGCTTGTCGCAACCGACCACGCACCGTTTGTTGCGCAGCCTGATGGACGAGGGCATGGTCGAGCAGGATGTGCGCAGCAAACGTTATCGCCTGAGCCTGGATTTTTTTGCCTTGGCGGCGCGAGCGGGCAATACCGGCAACCTGCGTGAACTGGTGCGGCCGTCGTTGCTGCGGCTCTCGGCGTCGTTGGGGGATTCGTTGTTTTTACTGGCGCGCAGCGGTTTTGACGCGATCTGCCTGGACCGCAGCGAAGGGCCGTTTCCGATCCGCACGTTCACCGGCGATATCGGCGGGCGCGTGGCGCTGGGCGTGGGCCAGGGCAGCCTGGCGATTCTGGCGTTCCTGCCGGAGGAGGAGCGCGATACGGTGATTCATTACAACCTGCCGCGACTCAAGGATTTCCATTTGTACGACGAAGTGTTCCTGCGCTCGGAGGTCGAGAACGTGCGCGCGTTGGGGTATGCGGGGCGCAACACCGGTGTGCTGCAAGGCATGGCCGGGGTGGCGGTGCCGATTCTGGATCGAGAGGGGCGGGCGGTGGCGGCGTTGAGTGTGGCGACGGTGAGTGACCGGCTGGGGCCGGATCGATTGCCGACGGTGGTGGAGATGCTCAAGCGCGAAGCGGCGATGATCGGGCCGCGGATTAATCCATTCGATCCGCTGCTGCGCCGGCCTTCACAGGTGTTTGGGCAGGGCTGAATAGATTGCTGAACCCCTTGCAGGGGTGAGCCTGCTCGCGATGAGGTTGGTACATCCAGCATTGCTGTTGACTGACCCACCGCTATCGCGAGCAGGCTCACTCCTACCGTTGATTGGGGGGGCCAGGTTTTGTGATCGACGCCGAATCCCATTAGGTGGTCAGAACTGCTCCGTTTGCTTGAGCATCTGCGCCGTCGGCGTGTCGCTCGGGCTGACCATCGCGTAGTTGTAGCCGCTGCCGGACCAATATTCGGCCTGCAACTCGCCATCGCTGCGACTGCCTCGCGGCAGGAAAATGTTTTTCGGTCCCGGTGGGCGCACGTAGAAGCTGATCTTGTGCCCGCCCTGATCCTCGTAAACCACCATCGCCGCCGGCCCTTGTTCGGTGCTGAGCAAACGGCCGCTGACCGGTTTGAAGCCTGCGCTCGACAGGTCCGGCAGGCGATTGGCGCGGGTGAAATAACGGTCGAGCCAGCCCTGCATGTCGCCATCGTCGCTGACCGTGTAGTCGGCCGGCAGAATGCCCTGCTGGGCGATCAGCCGGTAAGCCTGCAGCGCATCGGTCATCGGCAGCGGGGGACTGGGCAGGGTCATTTGGCGCGCTTGCCAGCCGCTCAACCCACCGACGCTGACGGCAATCAACAGCACCGCTGCACTGGCCAGATGACGACGCGACTGGCGTTTGAGGCGCTGGCGAATCAGTGCCGGGTCGAGGTCCGGGTTGGCGGTGTGGTGCAGGGCGCCGCTCATGGCTGCGCGCAGTTGGTGGGCGTCGTGCTGCCAGGCGCGCACTTGCGCGGCCGTTTCCGGGTGGCTGGCCAGATACGTTTCCACCAGACGTCGGTCGGCGTCGTTGAGTTGGTGATCGACGTAGGCGTGCAGGTCACGCTCGCTCGGGGGCATGCTGATCATTTGAGTATCCGCAAAGATGGGCTGATGATTTCGCCGTCGCTGAGCTGGCGCAAGGCCTGGCGGGCGCGGGACAGGCGGGACATCACGGTGCCGGTGGGGACGTCGAGAATCTCGGCGACCTCTTTATAACTCAAACCTTCCACCGACACCCAAAGCAGCAGGGCGCGCTGTTCGGTGGTGAGTCGGTCGAAGGCTTGCAGCGTCGATTGAGCAATCACCGTGCGTTCGACCGAGGGCTGTGCGTCGTCACGCCCGGTAAAGAATTCGAGCATCCGCGCATAGCGCCGGGAACGGCGGTGGGCATCCAGAAACTGCCGGTACAGTATCGAAAACAGCCAGGCGCGCAAGTCGCCTTCGGGGCGTTTGTCCGCCCAACTCGACAGCGCTCGTTCCAGACTCGACTGCACCAGATCGTCGGCGCTGCTGGGATTGCGCGTCAGCGACACGGCGAAGCGCCGGAGCCTGGGAATGATTTCTCTGAGTTGTTCGTCGATATCGTTCATGGGAAAGGGCGGGTTCTGAGTCAGTGAAGGGCGGCAGTGACAAGGAAGACGCCGTCTGACGCAGGTTATTCCCTCTGCCGTAAAAGAAAATCCCACGGACTGTTTTTTGTAGGACTTTTCTTCATTGGTTGTAATCCTGTAATTGCGTCAAGCGTCGTGGCTCAACCCTCGTAACAAGCGCAAGCGGCATTCCGTCCAGCCAGTCAGTCGGCTCGGCGCCACCGTCCGGTCTTGAGCTTGAACATAGAGCCCGATGAGATTTTTGACATGCAAGAGCACGCTATCACCCTCAAACCCGCAGTGGTCTTTTCGCCCATGCCTGCGCCAGCTGTGGATCATGACCTTTGGCAGACATTGGGCCGTGGGCCGACGGTCAAGCCAGCGTTCTCCTTGATTCATCACGCAATCGAAGCGCAAGCCGTGACCCATCCACAAGGTATTGCGGCCCTTTGGCAAGGTGAATCCATCACCTACAACGAATTGAACAGGCAGGCCAATCGACTGGCTGCCGTGTTGATCAGCCAGGGCGTCAAGCCCGGTGATCACGTTGCCCTGTTCGTGGAACGCTCGATCCCCATGCTGGTGGGCATGTTGGCCGTATTGAAGGCGAGCGCGGCCTACATTCCCCAGCACGTGGGGATCACCCCCACGACACAATTGCGCCACATCATGGAGGTTGCCGCCACGCGTCTTGTGCTGACGCTGTCGAATCTTGAGTCGCAGATTCCCCTGACAGCAGCGCAGCACTGCATATGCCTTGATGATTTCATGACAGCCCCGACCACCTCATCGGACGAAGTGAACGTGGCCGGTACGCCGTCAACGATCCCGGATCTACTGTGCTTCCTGTTGTTCACCTCCGGCACCACCGGGCAGCCCAACGGGGTTCGGGTTACCCACCGCAATGTCTGCAATATTCTGCTGACGGAACCGGGCAACCTCGGCATGAAGCCTGGGTTCAAGGTCGGGCAGATGCTGAACATCGCCTTCGATATGGCCGCGTGGGAGATTCTGGGTTGCCTGGCCCATGGCGCGACGTTGATGATCCGGGGCAAAGACATTGCTCAGACCGCCGAGCAATGCGACGTACTGATCGCCACGCCGTCGATTCTCGGCACACTCGATCCCGCGCGTTGCCAACAGGCCAAGGTCGTGGCCGTTGCCGGCGAGCCGTGCCCACAGCCACTGGCCGATCGCTGGTCGTCGTTTTGCACGTTTTACAATGCCTGCGGCCCGACCGAGACCACCATCGTCAACACCATGCAGCGGTATCAGGCCGGCAGGCCCCTGACCATCGGCAAACCCACGCCCAATAACACGGTATACGTACTCGATGAAGACGGTCGACCGTGTGCCATTGGGGGGCAAGGGGAAATGTGGGCGGGCGGGGATTGCGTAACGGCGGGTTACCTGGGGAATGCGGCGCTCACCGCCGAACGTTATCGACCCGATCCATTTCTGGGTCAGGACCGGATGATGTTTCGGACTCGCGACCTGGGGCGCTGGACGGAGGAGGGCGAGCTCGAACACTTGGGACGCGTTGATGATCAGGTCAAGGTGAGGGGCTTTCGGGTTGAGCTCGACAGTGTGTCGGCGGTGCTGGAGTCATGCGACGCCTGCGAGCGAGCGGTTACGCTGAAACTCGACAGTCGTCATCTGGTGGCCTTCGTCAGCCCTGCGTCCACCGACATCGAAGCGGCGCGACGTCGCTGTGAGGCGCGCCTCGCCTATTATTGCGTCCCTTCGTTGATCATCGCCGTGGACCACATTCCCCTGACTTCACGGGGTAAAGTCGACAAGCGGCGGCTGCTGGCCCAGGCGCAGCAGGCCAACCTTGATGCCAACGCTGTATCGAGGGTGAGCGCATGAGCGCCGCTCGCGGTTTACCCGCCAAGCGTGCGCTGTGGCGACGCCTTGGAACGCTGCCGTGGTTTTCCCATTACAACCGGCTTGTGGCACTGGTCCTGATACTCAATGGTGCCGCGCTGGCGCATGGATTGAACGCCGGGCAATGGTGGACATCCACCGGTATTGCCCTTGAAACGCTGGCGGGGCTGGTAGTGGCGAATCTGTCGATGGCGATTTTGATCCGCCAGCAATACGTCATCAATCTGCTGTTCTGGCTGGCCACCCGGGCCCCCACCCATTGGCCACTGATGATTCGTCGCTCATTGGCCAAGGTCTATCACTTGGGGGGCCTGCACAGTGGCGGAGCCTTGGCCGCCATGGGTTGGTTCGTGGCGTTGCTGGGCTCATTGGGTTGGCATTGGATTGACGGCAAGGGTGGCGTTTCGACCGCGCTGCTTTGGGTGAATGCAGGGCTGTTGGGGGTGTTGCTACTGGTGGCGACCATGGCGCATCCGTGGATTCGTTCGCGTTTCCACAATGGGTTCGAGCGAACTCACCGCTTCGGTGGCTGGGCCGCACTCGTCATGTTTTGGGGCTCGACCCTTCTGTTTGCTCGTGATCAGAACCCGCAAGTGCCGCTGCAAGAGGTGCTGGCCACCTCGGTGCCCTTCTGGATGCTGATGGTGCTGACGTTCAGCATTGCATTGCCATGGTTGCGTTTGCGCAAAGTGCCGGTGCAGTTACTCAGGACTTCATCCCACGCCGTCATTGCCCGGTTCGGGCATGTCACGCCGTTTGCCGGTTCGTCCAACGCCATCAGTCTCAACCCGCTGTTGGAATGGCATTCGTTTGCCAACATTCCCACGCCGGGGGAGGCCGGTTTTCGGCTGATCATTTCCCGGGCCGGGGACTGGACCGGCGAATTCATCGAGCAAATGCCAACTCACGTCTGGGTCAAAGGCATTACCACCGCTGGCGTGGCGCACATCGAAACCCTGTTCAAGTCGGTGGTGTATGTCGCCACCGGCAGCGGTATCGGCCCGGTGCTGCCCCATCTGCTCGCAAGGCAAGTGCCGATCCATCTGATCTGGTCGACCCGCAACCCACGAAAAACCTACGGTGACGAGCTGGTGGAGGAAATTCTTCAGGCCCAGCCCGATGCCTTGATCTGGGACACCGATGTGCTCGGCAAACCCGATCTGGTGCAACTGGCCTATGACGCGGTTCAAGCGTTCGGTGCAGAGGCCGTGATCTGCATTTCCAACCAGACACTGACTCAGCGAGTGGTCGAGGAAATGGAGAGTCGAGGCATTCCAGCCTACGGCGCGATCTGGGATTCCTGACGTGAGCGCTGGCTATTAACCCTTCAACTATTTTGCAAAGAGGTCACCATGCACACATTGATCGAACATCATGATCGAGTCGTCTTGATTCGTCTGAACCGCCCGCAAGCCCGGAACGCCCTGAGCGATGAGGTCATGCGCGAATTGCTGGACACCCTGCAACGGTTGGATCGGGATCCGGGGGTGGGGTGTTTCGTCCTGACCGGTACCGTGGACTATTTCGCGGCGGGTGCCGACATCAAGGAGATGAGCCAAAAGTCCTATCTGGACATGGTCCACGAGGATTATTTTGCCGGGTGGGAAGCCTTTGCCACGTTACGCACCCCCACGCTGGCCGCGGTCGCCGGTTATGCGTTTGGTGGCGGCTGCGAGTTGGCGATGATGTGCGATTTGATCTTTGCGGCCGATACGGCGCGATTTGCTCAACCGGAAATTAAACTGGGCGTGATGCCCGGCATGGGCGCCACTCAGCGTCTCACGCACCTGATCGGAAAATCGAAAGCCATGGACATGATCCTGACCGGCCGCTCGATGTCTGCCCAGGAGGCCGAACGGGCAGGGCTGGTGTCGAGAGTCATTGCCGCCGCCGACCTGCTGGAAGAATCCCTGGCGGCGGCGCAGACCATCGCCGGTTTCGCCAAAACCGCCACCATGGCAGCGCGCGAAGCGGTTGATCGCGCGCTGGAGCCTGGATTACGCGAAGGCCTGTTGCACGAGCGAAGGGCGTTCCATGGGTTGTTTGCAACCCCCGGGCAAAAAGAAGGCATGCAGGCTTTTCTCGATAAACGTGAGGCATGTTTTAACCCTGCCTGATGGGGTTTGAGTATTCGTCGCTCGCGACGCTTTGAAAGAAACTACAGTTCAGGGGGAATAATCCTACGTGACGTTCGTCTCATAGCTCCTTCCCCCTGTGGCCGATGGCCCTGGAGTCTTTCATGGTTGATCGCTCAACACCGCCAACCGGGCCCACCCGGCCACCGCTGAGTGGCGCAAGCCTGACGTTACGCCTGACCGGCATTGCCGTGGTGGTCGCCGCGTTGGCCGGGGCCTTTGCCTACGTCAACGGCACCTTTGACCCACAACGTCTGACGCCGAAAAAACTGATCAATGTGCTGGAAACCAACAACGGCGTGCACCCGGGTTTCCGGCGCAATCACGCCAAAGGCGTGTGCGTGATCGGCCATTTCGAAAGCAGCAGTGAAGCGCGCAATTATTCCAGTGCCCAGGTGTTCAGCGAAGCACAGACCCCGGTGGTCGGGCGGTTCGCATTGCCCGCCGGCAATCCTTACGCGCCTGACAGCGCCGTGCCGATTCGCAGCATGGCGTTGCGATTTACCCAGGCCAACGGCCAGCAGTGGCGCACCGGGATGAACAGCATGCCGGTGTTCCCGGTGGGCACGCCTGAAGCGTTCTATCAATTGCAGCAAGCCCAGTCGCCGCTTCCCGCCACGGGTAAACCTGATCCGGCGGCGGTCCCGGCATTCTTCGGCTCCCATCCGGAAGCGGCGCCGTTCCTGGCCTGGATCAAAACCGCCAAGCCGTCGGCCAGTTATGCGACCGAGACGTACAACAGCGTCAATGCGTTCTACCTGGTGAATGCGGCCGGTCAACGCCAGGCAGTGCGTTGGAACATGGTGCCGGTGGCACAGGATGCGGCGGGCGCCACAGCACCTGAAGGCAGCGATTTTCTGGAGAAAGACCTGGTTCAGCGCTTGTCGGCCGGACCGTTGCGTTGGCAGTTGATGATCACGCTGGCCAACCCGGGGGACCCGGTCAACGACGCCAGCAAGGCCTGGCCCGATGGTCGCAAAGTGTTGAACGCCGGCACGCTGGTCCTTGAACGTACCCAGCCGCAACTCAATGGCGAGTGCCGTGACATCAACTACGACCCGCTCGTGTTGCCCAGCGGTATCGAAGGTTCCGACGACCCGTTGCTCGCGGCTCGTTCAGCCGGTTACGCCAGTTCCTACTTGCGCCGCACCAGTGAAGTCAGTCAGTTGCCCGCCGCTAAACAGGAGGCTCAACAATGAGCGCCCAACCGAACCATTTCGCGCCATTGGCGCGGCTGCTGCATTGGCTGATGGCGCTGATGATCATTTCGATGCTGTTTATCGGTGCGGGGATGGTGGCTTCGGTGTCCGAGCGCCATGAGTGGTTGATCCATCTGCACAAACCGTTGGGCATTGCGATTCTGCTGCTGGTGATCGTGCGTTTGTTCGTGCGCTTTTCCACCCGACAACCGCCGTTGCCGGCCGATTTGCCGAGCTGGCAGGCGCTGGCAGCCAAGGCCTCGCACGTCTTGCTGTATGCCTTGATGTTCGTGTTGCCGTTGCTCGGTTGGGCAATGATTTCGGCGGCGGGTGATCCGGTGATGCTCAGCAACTCGTTCCAGTTGCCATCGATCCTGCCGGCCAATGCGCAGGTGTTTGCGTTTTTACGCAAGGCGCATGGGTATTTGGCGTATTTGCTGTTCTTGACCGTGCTGCTGCATTTGGCGGCGGCGTTGTTTCACGGCTGGGTGCGGCGCGATGATGTGCTGGACAGCATGTTGCGGGGCAAGGACCGCGGCTGATCCCTGTAGCAGCTGGCGCAGCCTGCGTTCGGCTCATGTAGCCGCTGTCGAACGCAGCCTTCGGCAGCTGCTACATGAGCCGAACGTACAGGATTCGGGTGATCAGCGCAGGGTGTCGATCATGTCGGCGACGGTGGTCAGCACGTCCTTGCCCAATTGCTTGGAGCGCTTGCCGGACCAGCCTGTCAGCGCATTCGGAGCATCGTCGTTGTCCTTGAACGGCATCTCCAGGGTCAACGACAGGCAGTCGAATTTCTGACCGACGCTGTTGCAGGCCAGGGTCATGTTGGCTTTTCCCGGCTCGTCGCGGGTGTAGCCGTGCTTGGTCTGGAAATCCTTGGTCAGGTGTTTCAGATGGCTGCGGAAATGCTCTTCGAGTTTTTCGATGCGCGGCGTAAAGCCCGGGTTGCCTTCGCAGCCAGCGGTGAACACGTACGGGATTTCTTCATCGCCATGGATGTCGAGGAACAGGTCGACGCCATATTTTTCCATCTGCTGTTGCGCGAACAGCACTTCCGGGCTGATCTCCTGGCTGGCGCTCTGCCAGGCACGGTTCAGGTCCTGGCCCATGGCGTTGGTGCGCAGGTGACCGTGGAAGGCGCCGTCCGGGTTCATGTTCGGGATCAGGTACAGGTCGGCGCTGGCCAGCAGTTTGTTCAACACCGGGTCGTCGTGCTTTTCCAGGCGCTCGATCACGCCTTCCATGAACCATTCGGCCATGTGTTCGCCAGGGTGTTGCTGAGCGATCATCCAGACCTTGCGCCGGCCTTCGGCGCCGGTACCTTTGCGCAACAACTGAATGTCGCGCCCTTCAACACTCTTGCCGGTCGCCAGCAGCTCGGTGCCGGCCTTGGTCAGTGCCTGTTCGATCAGCCAGTCATGACGGCCACGGCTGTAAGGTTCGAAATAGGCGAACCAGGCGTGAGTAGCGGTGGCCTCGAGGCTGAAGCGCAGGCAGTCGCCTTCGAAGATAGTCGGTACGCGGAACCAGTTGACGTGGTCGTACGACGCAACAGCCTGATAACCGTCCCAGGCTTTGTTGTACGAGGACTTGCTGGCGTTGTTCAGGCGAAACCAGTGCTCTTGACCGACGTGCAGACCGCTGGCCTTGAAGTGGAACCACTGGAAGTGCGGGCTGCGGGTGTCAGGTTTGATGGCCAGCAGCGCTTGAAGCGGGTTGCTGATATCCAGCACTTCAATGTTGCCGCTGTCGAAGTTTGCACTGATGTCGAAGGAAGATTTGGCCACGGTCATAGTCGGTTCCTGAATATGATTGTATGGCTGCTACTTTACACGCTGGAAAGGGATTAGGCGGTTGGAAAAATCGCCCCTGGTGAAACCGTCATCGGCGTGTATAGATCACCATCAGGACGGCCCCCTGCACCGAGCCCGCACTGTGTGCCGCGTTCGGAGCGCGGCAACAGTAGTCGCCGACGTTCAGTGTGCGGTCCTGGTCGTAGAAGGAGCCTTGCAAAACGAACAGTTGTTCCTGCTCGCCTTCATGGGTATGACTGGCGACTTGGGCGCCAGGGTCGACTTTCATCAGCATGGTTTTTTCGCCGCGTTCGCTGTCCTCGAACAGCGGCTTGATCCAGAAGCCTTCAGCCTTCGTCGGCAACCAGTCATCCATTGAGGACGAATAATAAAGAGAGCCTTCAACCGGTCCCTGGATGCCGTTTTTCCCGGCAATTTTCCATGAGGGTGTTTCATCGCTTGGCATGTTTTTCACCTGGGTTCGTTTACAAGTCCTTCACCAGTCTCAAGGCATCGTAGATCGCGGCGTGGGTGTTGCGCGCAGCCACGGCATCGCCGATGCGGAACAACTGAAATCTGCCGTCCGGGTTGGTCACCACCTGTTGTGGGTTGCCAACGATCAGGTCCTGATGTTCGATCACACCGCCGTTGCTGGAAGCGGATTTCAATTCGAAATACAGTTCGTCCAGCGGTCGGGTGCCGTGGTTGACCACCACTTGATCGACGCGTCGGACCTTGCGCGCACTGCCGTAATCGCTGTCGATCGTTGCCAGCAGATCCTGCCCCTCGCGCTCGACTGCGAGCAGCCTGAAGGTGACGGTGAAGGTGGTATCCAAAGCTTGCAGCGAGCGCATGTACGGCACCAGATTCATTGCCATGACTTCCGGCGCGAAGGTCCGGTCCGGCGTCATGATTTCGACTTTTGCGCCACTTCTGGCGATGAATTCGGCAGCTTGCAGCGCCGCATGATCACCGGCGTCGTCGAACAGCAGGACATTGCGCCCGGGTTTCACATCCCCGGCAATAATGTCCCAGGTGGAGACCACCAGATCATTGCCTGTCGAGAGAATCTCGGTATGGGGCAGGCCGCCGGTGGCGATGATCACCACGTCCGGGTTTTCGTCGTGGACGTTGCTGGCCTCGGCCCAGGTATTGAAACGAAAACTGACGCCACGTGCCAGGCACTGGGCCATGCGCCACTCGACGATGCTGATCATTTCCCGTCGGCGTTCCGATTGCGCGGTGAGCCGAACCTGACCACCGGCCTGATTGGCGGCTTCGAACACCACCACCTCATGGCCGCGCTCGGCCGCCACTCGCGCCGCTTCCAGCCCGGCGACGCCAGCCCCGACAATCACAATCTTGCGTTTGCTCGCCGCCTTGGGAATGTCATGGGGCATGCTGGTTTCGCGGCCGGTGGCCGGGTTGTGAATGCAATAGGCAGCACCGCCCTGATAGATCCGGTCCAGGCAATAATTGGCGCCGACACAGGGGCGAATATCGTCTTCGCGGCCTTCGATAATCTTGCGCACGATATGCGGATCGGTCATGTGCGCGCGGGTCATGCCCACCATGTCGATCTTGCCCGAAGCGATGGCATGGCGGGCGGTGGCCACGTCTGGAATCTTCGCCGCGTGAAAGGTGGGGAAGTCGGTGGCGGCGCGAATTTCTCCCGCGAAGTCCAAGTGCGGTGAATTGCGCATGCCCTGGATCGGAATCAGGTCGGTCAAACCCGCGTCGGTGTCGATGTGGCCGCGGACAACATTGAGAAAGTCCACCATGCCGCTGTCTTTCAAGCGCCTGGAGATGTCCAGCCCATCCGCCGCGGTCAGCCCGCCGGGCATCAATTCATCGCCGGTATAACGCACGCCGACGATGAACTCGTGGCCGACGCGCTGGCGAATGGCGCTGAGGATGTCGAAGGTAAAGCGCAGCCGGTTGTCGATAGAGCCGCCGTAGGGGGCATCGAGGTCGTTGGTCAGTGGCGACCAGAATTGATCCATCAGGTGCCCATAGGCTTGCAGCTCGATGCCGTCCAGACCTGCAAACTTCATCCGTTCGGCGGCGTCGGCATAGTCCTTGATGATGCGTTCCACATCCCAGTCTTCCATCTTCTTCGGGAAGGAGCGATGGGAGGCTTCACGCTCGAACGAGGGTGACACCACGGGCAGCCAGTCGCCCTTGTCCCAGCGCGTGCGCCGGCCCAGGTGCGTCAACTGGATCATGACGGCCGCGCCATGTTCGTGGCAGGCATCACTCAGGTCGCGCATCCAGCCGACCACCTCGTCCTTGTAGGCCAGGATGTTGTTGAACACCGGCGGGCTGTCCCGGGAAACCGCAGCGGAGCCTGCGGTCATGGTCAAAGCCACGCCGGCCTTCGCCCGTTCCACGTGGTAGGCGCGATAGAGCTCCTTGGGCATGCCGTCCACGGGATAAGCCGGTTCGTGGGCGGTGGTCATGATGCGATTTCGTAAAGTCAGGTGCTTCAACTGATAGGGCTGGAGGAGCGGATCATTCAGCATCGTCAAGACTCTCCGAAAGCGGGCAAGGACCTGCGTTGAAATTACGTTAGGGTGAAATGTACACCTGTGTCAACACTATGGACACAGGTGTACATTTTGCTTGCGTGGTGTTGTGTGAGCGGCTAGGATCGAGCCATGAACGAACAAACCAAAGCAGTAGAAACCGGCTGGAGAGGGTCCTTGGAAGGGTGGCTCGATGCAGCCTATGAAAGCCTGACCGAGTGCGGAGTCGACACGGTGCGGGTGATGCCGCTGGCCAAAAAGCTGGGGTTGTCGAGAACCAGCTTTTACTGGTTTTTCAAGGACCGCGAAGAGCTGCTCGCTGCTTTGATCGAGCGCTGGCGGGTGAAGAACACCGGTAATCTGGTCGCCCAGACCGAGTGTTATGCCGAGAGCATTGCCGAAGCGATGCTCAATGTTTTCGACTGTTGGCTGAACCCCGATCTGTTCGATTCACAGTTCGAATTTGCCATGCGCAGTTGGGCCTTGCAGTCCGCTGAAGTGTCCGAGCATATCCGCGTGGCCGACATTGCCCGCCGCGAAGCCTTGATCCGGATGTTCATGCGCTTCGACTACACCTACGAGGGGGCCGATGTGCGGGCCCGCACGATTTACCTGACACAGATTGGCTACATCAGCACCAACACCCGAGAGGATATCGGGGAGCGAATGCGGCGGATTCCCGAGTACGTGAAGATCTTCACCGGCCAGGAACCCCTGGAGCGTGAATTGAAACGCTTCTACTCCCGCCATGGGTATGTGATGGATGAGGTTTCATCGTCTACCCAGGACTGATCGCAACGTCTGACTGACGAAGGCAGGTTCACATGTACGAAGAACCCACGATAGGCATTATCGGTGGATCGGGATGGCTTGGCCGTTCGATTGCCCTGGCAATGCTCGACAAGGCGTTTGTCCAGCCCGGGGCTTTGGTGCTTTCGAACCGCAGTGCGAGCAACCCGCTGACGAGTGCCAAGTGGTCACAGGTGACGGTAACGAGCGACAACCAGGAGTTGGTGGAGCGCTGTGAGGTGGTCATCGTGTCCGTGCGTCCCGAGCAGTTTGCCGAGGTAGAAATCTTCGCTGAAAACCGGCTGGTGATTTCCTTGATGGCAGGCGTTTCTCTGGAAGATGTGGTGCAGCGTACCGGCAGTCGGCAGGTGATTCGCGCCATGGCGAATGCCGCCGCCGAAATCGGCAAATCCTATACGCCCTGGCTGGCGACTCAACAGGTCAGCGAAGAGCAAAAAGCGTTCGCCCAGTGTTTGTTCGAAACCTTTGGTGGTGCCGATGAAGTCTTCAGCGAAAGGCATTTGAACTACCTGACGGCGTTGGTGGGTACAGGGCCTGCTTACCCGGCATTGTTGGCTCGCAGCCTGTTTCAGCATGCCGTGAGCAGCGGTTTGCCACCGGCAATCGCCCAGCGCGCTTGCCATGCAGTGGTGGTGCAAGCCAGTCAGTTGATTGGCGATGGGCGCTCCGTCGACGAACTCTTGCAGACGCTCATCAATTATCGCGGGGTCACGGCGGCGGGTCTCGACGCCATGCTCGCCAGCGGATTCGATAAAACAATAAAAGCAGGTCTGGATTCAGCGGCCTCGGTCGCCAGTTGCATGAATCCCTTTGCCCATTCTGCTGACACGAAAGAAGGTCCAATGACGCGGTAGTTGGCCCTCCTTAACTCTGGCCGCAATCGAGGTTAGCGTTTATGAATTTAAAGTCTTTCTCGAAAACGGGACTTGCACTCGGCATCGTCGCCTTCAGCGGTTGGGTGTCAGCCTCCGAGTGTGGTGATGTGACGATTGCCAACATGAACTGGCAATCGGCTGAAGTCATGGCCAACGTCGACAAGCTGATTCTCAACGCAGGTTACGGTTGCAATGCCGATCTGGTCACCGGGGATACGGTTCCGACCATCACCTCCATGGTCGAGAAGGGCCGGCCTGACATCGCCCCCGAAGGCTGGATCGACCTGGTTCCGGAGGTCGCCAGGAGCGGCATTCAAAGTGGCAATCTGATCCAGGCGGCGAACTCGTTATCCGACGGCGGCTCGCAGGGCTGGTGGATTCCGAAGTACATTGCCGATGCCCATCCGGACATCAAAAGCTTCGAGGATGTGAAAAAACATCCCGAACTGTTCCCGGCCCCTGACGACAAGAAAAAAGGCGCGATCTACAACGGCCCGCAGGGTTGGGGCGGCACCGTGGTCACCAGTCAGTTTTATAAGGCCTACGATTTCGAGAAGGCCGGTTTCGTCCTGGTGGACACCGGTTCGGCCGCCGCGCTGGATGGTTCCATCGCCAAAGCCTACGAGCGCAAGGCGCCTTGGCTTGGGTTTTACTGGGAGCCCACGGCTTTACTGGGCAAGTACCCCATGGTGAAGCTGGACAACGGCCATCCGGTCGATGCGGCGGAGTGGAAACGTTGCAATACCGTTGCTGACTGTCCTGATCCCAAACCGAATGGCTGGCCGATTGATCGGGTCTACACCCTCACCACCAAGTCCTTCGCCGCTCGCTCGCCAACGGTCATGGCGTATCTGAACAAGCGCGCCTGGTCCAACGAGACGGTGAATAAACTGATTGCCTGGATGACTGACAACCAGGCCACCGGTGAGGAAGGCGCCAAGTATTTCCTGAAAAACAACGAAGCGCTCTGGACTAAATGGGTTACCCCTGAAGCCAGCGGCAAGATCAAGGCTGCGCTTTAATCCACTTGGGTCGATGCAGCTCGCCTGTTCGCGCTGCATTGAGCCTCGCGCACCGATAACAATAAAAACACCCACGTATTGAAACGACCTGCCAGCTTCCTACGGTCTTCTACAAAAGGGGAATGTCATGGAGTGGTTACTCAGCTTTCCACACATGGAGGACGAAAGACTCCGGGCCTTGAAAAAGGCCATCGATGGCGCCTTTCGTAACTTCACCAGCACTTACGGCGACAGCTTTGAAGCCTTTTTCCAGCCGTTGCAGGTTTTCCTCAATCAGTCCGAAAGGTTCATGACCACGACGCCATGGCCAATCATCATTGTGCTGGTCGCCTTGATTGCCTGGTTCGCCAGCCGCAGTTGGAGAATTGTCCTGGGTTGCGTGTTCACACTGATGGCAATCGGTTATCTGGACATGTGGTCTGACACGATGAAGACCCTGTCGATGATCTTCGTCTGCACGGTGATATCCATCGTCATCGGCTTGCCGACCGGGATCGCGATGGCCCGTTCCAACCGTCTGCAGAACCTTGTCAGCCCGGTACTGGACGTGATGCAGACCCTGCCGAGCTTTGTCTATTTGATTCCAGTGGTGATGTTGCTGGGGATTGGCAAGGTCGCGGGGCTGATTGCGGTTGTGATCTACGCCTTGCCGCCGATGATCCGCTTGACCAACCTCGGCATCCGTCACGTTGACGCCGAGATGCTGGAGTGCGCCGACGCCTTTGGCTCATCCAGTTGGCAGAAACTGAAAAACGTCCAGTTACCCTTGGCGTTGCCCTCGATCATGGCCGGCATCAACCAGACGATCATGATGGCGCTGGCCATGGTGGTCATCGCGTCGATGATCGGGGTTCAAGGCTTGGGCCAACCGGTGCTCAAGGCTATTTCCAATCAATATTTCACCCTGGGCATTTTCAACGGGCTGGCTATTGTCGGTATTGCGGTGATCTTCGACCGAGTCAGCCAAGCCTATGGCCGAAGACTGCAAAAGCATTTGGAGAGGGTTCATGGCCACTGATCTGACCAACGATTTCGGCATCGAAATCAGGCATCTCTACAAGATCTTCGGTTACCAGGCTCAGGCCAGTATCGAGCGGGTCAAGCAGGGCATGAGCAAGGCTGAACTGCTGAGCAATCACAGTCATGTGCTGGGGTTGAAGGACATCAATATCAGCATGCCGTCCGGGGGGATTCAGGTGATCATGGGGCTGTCCGGTTCGGGCAAGTCGACCTTGATCCGCCATATCAACCGATTGATCGAACCCACCGCCGGCGAAGTCATCGTGGGTGGCGTGGATGTGCTCAAAATGAGCCCGACTGATTTGCGAGCGTTTCGCCGACATAAAATTTCCATGGTGTTCCAGAAGTTCGCGCTGCTGCCAAACCGCACCGTGCTCGACAACGCGGTGTATGGGTTGGAGATCCAGGGCATGTCCCGTGACAGGCAAGTAGAAATCGCTACAGGCTGGTTGGACCGGGTAGGGCTCCAGGGTTACGCAAGTCACTATCCCAATCAGCTGTCCGGAGGCATGCAGCAGCGCGTCGGCCTTGCCCGGGCATTGGCCAGTGATGCGCCTATTCTGTTGATGGATGAAGCGTTCTCGGCCCTGGATCCGCTGATCCGCATGGACATGCAGTCGGTGTTGCTGGACCTGCAAAAAGAGATCAAGAAGACCATCGTATTCATTACCCATGATCTTGATGAGGCACTGCGCATTGGTGATCGCATCGCGATCTTGCGTGACGGTGAGGTGGTGCAACAAGGCACCCGACAGGAAATCGTCATGACGCCTGCCGATGATTACATTGCCAACTTCGTCAAAGAAGTGAATCGGGGGCGGGTGATCGGCGTCGAAGCCATCATGCGGCCCATTGTTCAGGTGAAAGGTGGAGCGACGCTGACCGTACCCATGGGGACGTCATTGGAGTCAGCGGTCAAAAGACTGGTTGAGGCGGGGTTCGATGAATTGGTGGTCACTGACAGTCAGGGGCAGCCGGTCGGGCAGTTGGCGCTGAAGTCGATCATAGCGACGATGGTCACCTCGGCAGTGAGTGAGGAATCGCAGGTTGTTCAGCCAAGAGTAAAGTCGAAAGCGTGACGGCTTGCCGAAGTAAAACCGAGGGGAATTGCGGGGTGCAGAGGGGGCGTCTTCCATGACGCCGACGCAGCTTAGAGACTGTGCGATTGATTCTCAAGTGCTATTTTTAGAATCGTTTGGCCCAATGAAGCCGGGCTTCTCTTGCCAACCAATATTCCTTTGATATTATCCACGCCATCGAATTTGCAGCCCCCAAAGACTTCATTAGCCTGAAGGTAAAAGCCAGAATAACTGGCAAAAAAAACCCGGCAAAAAGCCGGGTTAAAAACCGTGATTAGCCTGATGAGGAGATAGTCCAGGAGACCGACCTGAGGTCACTTGGACAATCGACTGATCTCGCGATCAGTTGAATGCAATAATAATCATTCTCGTTTGAGAGTCAAATGATTTTATCTGCGCGACAGGAAAGCTCTTTCCTGTCCTCCCCAAACGCTCACCCGTTTCATGCGTTCCGATGCGCTTGCAAAGACCGATCGATCATCGCCTTCGCCATGTCGATCATGTGCACCGTCGAATAGGCCAGGTCGCGACTGGGACCGTTCAGGTTGCTGGCTGATTCATGTGCAGTCGCCGCGGCACATCGCAACAAATCCGAGGCATGAACCAGCGCCTCTTCTGCGCTGATCCCCGGGTTCACATCGAAGAACCGCTCCACGGCAGCGGGTTCGGACACAGTTGGTTTCAAGTAATAATCCAGCGCTCGCTGTGCGGCGGCGTTGCCTTTGGGCGAGGTCAGGGTGGTATCGATGTGCATATCTGGCAGGTCATTGCTGGGTAACGTCATGACGATGGCAAGCTCCGTGATAGATTCAGATCCGTGAATCCATCCTAGTACGAACTGTATTTGTGACTGGAATTTAAATACTACAAGTTGTGTTTTGTTGGTCGGAGTACCCCACGTATCGTGCCGCACATGGATAAATGGATTGAGTTAGTCAAAGCCAAGATGAGTGACCTCAAAGTCACTCAAGAGGTACTCGCCGACCGCCTCGGGATGTCCCAGGGTGGCGTGGGTCACTGGCTGAATAAACGCCGTCAGCCGAGCATTCAAGACATGAATCGTGTCTTGCGCGCGCTCGGGATGGATTTTCTGGAAGTGGCGATGGTGGTTCGCGAGGTCTTGCAGGACGACGAGCCTTGCCTGACGCACAAGTACAACCCGTACTTCCGTTACCCGGTCAGTGACTGGCGTGAGCCGATGCAGCTGCGTGACGGTGAGCTGGCGGTCTACGGCAAGCCACGCTTCGAACTCACCGACTACCACGCCCAGGGCGCGGCGTTCTGGCTGGTGGTCGTGGGTGATGCGATGACGGCACCCACGGGCGTGAGCATCGCCGAGGGCATGATGATCCTGGTGGACCCGGCCATTGTGCCGGAGCCCGGAAAAATGGTGATCGCGCAGTGGTCGGACAGCACCGAGGCGACGTTTCGCAAGCTGATCGAAGAGGGCGGGCAGCGTTACCTGGTCCCGCTCAATCCGACGTATCCGAAAGCCCTTTATACCGATGAATGCCGAATTCTCGGCGTAGTGGTTCAGGCAACGGCCAAATTCTAATCAGATCGGTCCTCCTGGAATGTAGGACCGATCTTCATTTCACGCTTCTTCCAGTTCGACCAATGCACTGCCTTCGCTGACCATTTCGCCTTCCTGGCAATACAAGGCCTTGATCACACCCGCGTGGGGCGCACGAATGCTGTGCTCCATTTTCATCGCCTCCAACACCACCAATTGCGCCCCGGCTTCGACCGTTTGCCCGGCCTCTACCAGCACACGCACGATGCTGCCGTTCATCGGGGCGGTGAGCCCACCCTGATGGCTGTGGCTGGCTTCGACGGCGCCGATCGGATCGTAGGACTCGATGCGGCGCAGTTCACCTTCCCATTGCAGATAAACAGAGTCGCCACGACGGATTGCTCGGTGCTGGCGGCGTACACCGTGGTGTTCGGTCAGCAATTGCTCGCCTTTAAGCTGGGCCGTGCAGACATCGCCCAGGGTCAATGCGCGGTCCTGGCCTTCGCAGCTCAAGTGCAAGGTGATTTCTTTCGGCAATCCAGCCCGGAAACCATTGCTGATTGCCCATGGCGAACTCACGTCATCTGCGCGCGGTGAATCGGCCTGGCTCTGGGCAACGGCCTGAGCGGCCGCTTGCCAGAACGCATCACTGAGGTCCGAAGGCGCGGGCAGCAATTGCTCCTGGAAGCGCGGGATAAACCCGGTGTCCAGTTCTGCCGCGGCAAACGCAGGGTGCGCGATGATCCGGCGCAGGAAGTTGATGTTGGTCTTGAGGCCGCCAATCGCAAACTCATCAAGCATGCTCAACAAGCGCAACCGCGCCTGTTCGCGATCCTCACCCCAGGCAATCAGCTTGCCGAGCATCGGGTCGTAGAACGGCGAAATCTCATCGCCTTCTTCAACACCGCTGTCGACCCGACGCCCCGGGCCTGCGGCGGATTCACGATACAGTTCCAGACGCCCGGTGGCCGGCAGGAAATCATTGGCCGGGTCCTCGGCGTACAGCCGCACTTCAATCGCGTGACCGATCAGCGGCACCTCGGCCTGGGTCATTGGCAGCGCTTCACCACGGGCCACACGAATCTGCCAGGCCACCAGGTCGAGGCCGGTGATGGCTTCGGTGACCGGGTGTTCAACCTGCAGGCGCGTGTTCATTTCCATGAAGAAGAACTCACCGCGCGAATCCAGCAAAAACTCCACGGTGCCGGCGCCGACATAACCGATGGCTTGCGCCGAACGCACGGCTGCCTCGCCCATGGCGCGGCGCAGCTCCGGACTCAAGCCTGGCGCAGGTGCTTCTTCGACGACTTTCTGGTGGCGACGCTGGATCGAGCAATCGCGTTCATTCAGGTACAAGCAGTTGCCATGCTGGTCGGCGAAGACCTGGATTTCCACGTGGCGCGGTTTGAGCAGGTACTTCTCCACCAGCATCCGTGAGTCGCCGAAGGAGGACTTCGCCTCACGTTGGGCGGAGGCCAGGGCTTCGGCCAACTGGCTGACATCCTCGACCACTTTCATGCCTTTGCCGCCACCGCCGGCGGTGGCCTTGAGCAGCACTGGATAACCGATGCGATCACACGCCTCGCGGAAGGTGTCGAAGTCCTGCGCTTCGCCGTGATAGCCCGGCACCAATGGCACGCCAGCAGTTTCCATCAGCGCTTTGGCGGCGGATTTGCTGCCCATCGCATCAATGGCCGAGGCGGGTGGGCCGAGGAAGATCAGGCCGGCGTCTTCAATCGCGCGGGCAAACCCGGCGTTCTCCGACAAAAAGCCGTAACCCGGGTGAATCGCCTGAGCGCCGCTGGCCTTGGCTGCCGCAATCAGCTTGTCGATTTGCAGGTAACTGTCGGCGGCTTTGCTGCCACCGAGGTCGACGCGGATGTCCGCTTCACGGCTGTGTCGCGCGTCACGGTCAGTGGCGCTGTGCACGGCCACGGTGGTCAGGCCCAGAGCCTTTGCGGTACGCATGACCCGGCAGGCGATTTCGCCACGGTTGGCCACCAGCAAGGTGGTGAGAACAGGTGCGCTCATCAACGTGGCTCCTTGGTGGTGGGGGCTTGCCAGTTCGGTGGACGTTTTTGCAGAAAGGCGCGCAGGCCTTCCTGACCTTCAGGGCTGACGCGGATGCGGGCGATGGCGTTTTCGGTGTAACGGCGCAGGGCCGGGGTCAGCGCGCCGTGGCCGACTTCACGCAACAAGTCTTTGCTGGTGCGCATGGCAGCGGGGCTGTTGAGCAACAGGTTGTCGATCCACTGATCGACTTTCTGCTCCAGCTCGGTGCCCGGATAGCTTTCCGACAACAAACCGATTTCCCGCGCCCGTTGCCCGCCGAAACGTTCCGCGGTCAGCGCATAACGGCGGGCCGCACGCTCACCGATGGCTTGCACCACGAACGGGCTGATCACCGCTGGCGCCAGGCCAATGCGCACTTCCGACAGGCAGAACTGCGCGTCGTCGGTGCCAATCGCCATGTCGCAGCAACTGATCAGGCCCAGCGCACCGCCGAAGGCGGCGCCTTGCACCACGGCAAGGGTGGGGATTTTCAGTTTGGCGAGGTTGTACATCAACTCCGCCAGTTCCCGGGCATCGTCAAGGTTGGTGTGGTAATCGAGCTCGGCCGATTGCTGCATCCACGCCAGGTCCGCGCCGGCGCTGAAATGCTTGCCGCGTCCACGCACCAGCAAGAACCGCAGGCTGGCGTCGCTGGCCACGGTGTCCAGCGCGAGGATCAGTTCGCGGATCATTTCTGCGTTGAACGCGTTGTTCTTTTCTTCACGGCTGAGCCACAGGGTGGCGAAACCCCGTGGGTCGGTCAGCAGTTCGAGGGTCTTGAAGTCGCTCATGGTTTTCTCCCGATCACATCCGGAACACGCCGAAGCGGCTCGGTTCGATAGGCGCGTTCAACGACGCGGACAAGGCCAGGGCCAACACATCGCGGGTCTGAGCGGGGTCGATGACGCCGTCGTCCCATAGCCGTGCGCTGGAATAGTAGGGGTGACCCTGTTCTTCGTATTGATCGAGGATCGGTTGTTTGATCTCGGCTTCCTGCTCGGCGCTGAAGCCTTGGCCGCTGCGCTCGGCCTGCTCGCGTTTGACCTGCACCAATACGCCGGCGGCTTGCTCGGCGCCCATTACGCCGATGCGTGCGTTTGGCCACATCCACAGGAAGCGCGGGTCGTAGGCCCGACCGCACATGCCGTAGTTACCGGCACCAAAACTGCCGCCGATGATCACGGTGAATTTCGGCACCTTGGCGCACGCCACGGCGGTCACCAGTTTCGCGCCATGCTTGGCGATGCCGCCGGCCTCGTACTTCTGGCCGACCATGAAACCAGTAATGTTTTGCAGGAACAGCAGCGGAATACCGCGCTGGCAGGCCAGTTCAATGAAGTGCGCGCCTTTCTGCGCGGCTTCAGCGAACAGGATGCCGTTGTTGGCGAGGATCGCGATCGGGTAACCGTGCAGGTGGGCAAAGCCGCACACCAGTGTGGTGCCGAACAGCGCTTTGAATTCATCGAACACCGAACCGTCGACCAGCCGCGCGATCACTTCGCGCACATCGAACGGCTGCTTGGCGTCCGCCGAGACCACGCCGTACAACTCGTCGCTGGCGTAGAGCGGGGCAATCGGGGCGCGTTGTTGCAGTTCGCCGAGCTTGCGCCAGTTGAGGTTGGCGACGCTGCGTCGGGCAATGGCCAAGGCGTGTTCATCGCTCTCGGCATAGTGGTCGGCGACCCCGGAAATCTTGCAATGCACATCGGCCCCGCCGAGGTCTTCGGCGCTGACCACTTCACCGGTCGCGGCTTTTACCAGCGGCGGACCGGCGAGGAAAATCGTCGCTTGCTGGCGTACCATGATCGCTTCGTCGGCCATCGCTGGCACATAAGCGCCACCGGCGGTGCACGAACCCATCACCACGGCAATCTGCGGAATGCCCATGGCGCTCATGTTGGCCTGGTTGAAGAAGATCCGCCCGAAGTGCTCGCGATCCGGGAACACTTCATCCTGACGCGGCAGGTTGGCGCCACCGGAGTCCACCAGATAGATGCACGGCAGGCGGTTCTGCTGGGCGATGGTTTGGGCGCGCAGGTGTTTTTTCACGGTCAGCGGGTAATACGAACCGCCTTTCACCGTGGCGTCGTTGGCGACGATCATGCACTCGACACCTTCCACGCGACCGATCCCGGCGATCACGCCAGCGGCCGGAACGTCTTCACCGTACACCTCGTAGGCCGCCAGTTGGCTGATCTCAAGAAACGGCGAGCCCGGATCGAGTAAACGATTGATGCGCTCGCGAGGCAGCAATTTGCCCCGCGAGGTGTGGCGCTCTTGAGCCTTCGGGCCACCACCGAGCTGCACTTGGGCGAGCAGGGTGTGCAGGGCGTCGACCTGTTTGAGCATCGCCGCGCTGTTGGCGGCGAACTCCGCCGAACGGGGGTTGAGCTGGGTATGCAGGATAGCCATGGACAGCTCCGTTTAGCGGGTTTCGTTGAACAGTTCGCGACCGATCAGCATGCGACGGATCTCACTGGTGCCGGCGCCGATTTCGTACAGCTTGGCGTCACGCAGCAGACGACCGGCCGGGAATTCGTTGATGTAACCGTTGCCACCGAGAATCTGGATTGCGTCGAGGGCCATTTGCGTGGCGCGTTCGGCGCTGTAGAGGATCACGCCGGCAGCGTCCTTGCGCGTGGTTTCGCCACGCTCGCAAGCCTGGGCCACCGCATAGAGGTAAGCGCGGCTGGCGTTGAGTTGGGTGTACATGTCGGCGACTTTGCCCTGGATCAGCTGGAATTCGCCGATGCTTTGGCCGAATTGCTTGCGGTCATGGATGTACGGCACGATCAGGTCCATGCACGCCTGCATGATGCCGGTCGGGCCGCCGGAGAGCACGACGCGCTCGTAGTCGAGGCCGCTCATCAACACTTTCACGCCGCCGTTGAGCACGCCGAGGATGTTTTCTTCCGGCACTTCGACGTCGTCGAAGAACAGCTCGCAAGTGTTGGAGCCGCGCATGCCGAGCTTGTCGAACTTGTTGCTGCGGCTGAAGCCTTTCCAGTCGCGTTCGACGATGAATGCGGTGATGCCGTGCGGACCTTTTTCCAGGTCGGTCTTGGCGTAGATCACGTAGGTGTTGGCGTCAGGGCCGTTGGTGATCCAGGTCTTGCTGCCGTTGAGCACGTACTTGTCGCCGCGTTTGTCGGCGCGCAGTTTCATCGAGACCACATCGGAACCGGCGTTCGGTTCGCTCATGGCCAGGGCGCCGATGTGTTCACCGCTGATCAACTTCGGCAGGTACTTGGATTTTTGCTCGTGGTTGCCGTTGCGGTTGATCTGGTTGACGCAGAGGTTGGAGTGGGCGCCGTAGGACAAGGCCACCGACGCCGAACCGCGGCTGATTTCTTCCATCGCCACAACGTGGGCCAGGTAGCCCAGGCCAGCGCCGCCGTATTCTTCCGGTACGGTAATGCCGAGCAGGCCCATGTCGCCGAATTTGCGCCACAGGTCCGCGGGGAACAGGTTGTCGATGTCGATCTGAGCGGCGCGCGGGGCGATCTCTTTGGCGACGAAGGACTGAACCTGATCGCGCAGCATGTCGATGGTTTCACCGAGGGCAAAATTCAGGGATGGGTAGCTCATGGGGCACCTTTTGGCTTTTTTGTAGGGTGGGGAGGGCAATGATTCGGCTCTCACCTTTACGTTAACGTAAGCCTGTGACGAATGGCTGTCAATCACCCTTTACGTTAACGTCAACTTGAGCGAGAGTAGAGCCAGTTCAAGATAGAACGCGGGCATCCTGTGGGAGCGCCGCCAGCCCATTAATAAAGACAATAGGGGTCATCATGGATCAACCCAGTGCAAGCCCGCAGCGCAGCTATACCCGTGGTTCCCAGGACAAAGCCTTGCTGGCGATGACCATCGGCCAGGCGTTCGATAACACCGTCGCGCAGCAGGCGACCGGGGAGGCGCTGGTCGTGCGCCATCAACAGTTGCGCTACACCTGGCAGCAACTGGCCGAGGTCGTTGACCTGCACGCCAGAGCGCTGCTCGCGCTGGGCTTGCAGGCCGGTGATCGATTCGGCATCTGGGCGCCGAACTGCGCGCAGTGGTGCATCAGCCAGTTCGCCAGCGCGAAAATCGGCGTGATTCTGGTCAACATCAACCCGGCGTACCGCAGCTCCGAACTCGAATACGTGTTGAAACAATCCGGTTGCCAATGGCTGGTCTGCGCCGGCGCGTTCAAATCATCCAACTATCACGGAATGCTGCAAGGGCTCGTTCCCGAACTGGCCGAGCAATCCATCGGACAGTTACACAGTGAGCGCCTGCCTGATTTGCGCGGCGTCATCAGCCTGGATGCGCAGCCACCTTCAGGTTTTCTGCCGTGGTCGCAATTGGCGGATCTGGCCGCCAGCGTTTCGAATGAACAGCTGCGCGAACGCCAGGACAGCCTGCATTTCGATCAACCGGTAAACATCCAGTACACCTCCGGCACCACCGGATTCCCGAAAGGCGCGACCCTCAGTCACTACAACATTCTCAACAACGGATACATGGTCGGCGAAAGCCTCGGCCTGACCGCTAATGATCGCCTGGTGATCCCGGTGCCGCTGTATCACTGCTTCGGCATGGTCATGGGCAACCTCGGCTGCATCACCCACGGCAGCACGATGATTTACCCGAACGATGCCTTCGATCCATTGCTGACCCTGACCACTGTCGCCGAAGAAAAAGCCACGGCGCTGTATGGCGTACCGACCATGTTCATCGCCATGCTCGATCAGCCCCAGCGCGCCGAATTCGATCTGTCGAGCCTGCGCACCGGAATCATGGCCGGTGCCACGTGCCCGATCGAAGTGATGCGCCGGGTCATCAACGAAATGCACATGAATGAAGTGCAGATTGCCTACGGCATGACGGAAACAAGCCCTGTGTCGTTACAGACCGGTCCGTCAGACGAGCTGGAGTTACGCGTGACCACCGTCGGCCGCACCCAGCCGCAGCTGGAAAGCAAAATCATCGACGAGGCCGGTAATCTCGTGCCGCGCGGCACCATTGGTGAACTGTGCACCCGTGGCTACAGCGTGATGCTCGGCTACTGGAACAACCCGCAAGGCACCGCGGAAGCCATCGATCAGGCCGGCTGGATGCACACCGGCGACCTGGCGAGCATGAACGATGAAGGCTACGTGTGCATTGCCGGGCGCAACAAGGACATGATCATCCGTGGCGGCGAGAACGTTTACCCGCGGGAGCTGGAAGAGTTTTTCTTTACCCACCCGGCGGTGGCGGACGTGCAGGTGATCGGCATTCCCTGCTCGCGTTATGGCGAAGAGATAGTTGCCTGGATCAAGTTCCACCCGGGCCACAGCGCCACCGAGCAGGAACTGCAAGCCTGGTGCAAGGAGCGCATCGCGCACTTCAAGACGCCGCGTTACTTCAAGTTTGTGGAGGAGTTTCCGATGACCGTGACCGGCAAGATCCAGAAATTCCGGATGCGTGAGATCAGTATCGAAGAACTGCGTGAAAACAAAGGCTAAACCCATCCCCCTGTAGGAGTGAGCCTGCTCGCGATAGCGGTGAGTCAGTCGACATCGATGTTGGATGTGCTGCCGCCATCGCGAGCAGGCTCACTCCTACAGAGAGCGGGGGAAATCACAAATCCCGGAAAGCACAAAGGGGAGCCGAAGCTCCCCTTTAATTTTGTCGTTGCGCGTGCTCTTTTTTTATTATTGAGGGGCGGTCTGTTTTTGTTTTTAGTGACCGTGACCCTTTACCGCTGTTTTTGTCGATCCCCATCCGGGATCAAGAGCAAACGTATTTTTTTGAGCGCTGATCTACTTTTTCGCTGAGCGATCCAACCAGTTCGGGAGCTACCTGAGGGTAGTTTTATTGTTCTCTGCCCGGTTGCGGGTAACTCCGAAAAGCACCCTGAAAAGCACATCCTCTCCAAAAAAATCTGTTAGCTGCGTCTCTGCCGTGTTGTTTTTGTTATGTCAGAGTCGTTACGTCTTATTTTTATTAGGGCTTGCTGCTTTTTTTGTTCTTGTTATGCAGTAGAGATAGCAGAAGCCGTGCCAACTTTTTAAAACCCTTTAAAATCAATGCTTTAAGATTTTGTAGGGTTTTCCGTATCAGGGAAAACCCTGGAATCTGTTTCCGTGTTACTCGCTTGCGCCCACCTTTGTGTCCACGCGGTAACACCCGGACACACTCACTGTGCGCTGCGAGCCTTGGCCACGCGCGAACCGCTTGGACGCCCCAGCACCGTGCAAATCTGTTGGCCGGCCAGGATCAATGCATCCAGGTCGATACCGGTCTCTATACCCAGGCCATTGAGCAGGTAAACCACGTCTTCAGTGGCAACGTTACCGCTGGCACCCTTGGCGTACGGGCAGCCGCCGAGGCCGGCGATGGAGCTGTCGAACACCGAGATTCCTTCCAGCAGGCTGGCGTAGATGTTGGCCATGGCCTGGCCGTAGGTGTCGTGGAAGTGCCCGGCGAGTTTTTCACGGGGCACGTCGGCTGCGACCACCTCGAACATCTTGCGCGTGGCGCCAGCGGTGCCGGTGCCGATCGTGTCGCCCAGCGACACTTCGTAACAGCCCATGGCATAGAGCTCGCGCGCGACCCGGGCGACTTGCTCGGGGGCGACGTTACCTTCGTAAGGGCAGCCCAGCACACAGGACACGTAACCGCGCACGCTCACGCCGTGTTGCTTGGCGGCGTCCATGATCGGTACGAAACGCTCCAGGCTTTCGCTGATCGAGCAGTTGATGTTGCGTTGCGAGAAGGCTTCAGACGCGGCGGCGAACACCGCGACTTCCTTGACCCCGGCCGCCATCGCATCTTCAAACCCGCGCAGATTGGGGGCGAGGGCGCCATAGGTCACGCCGGGTTTGCGCTGGATTTGTGCGAAAACCTCAGCGGAACCGGCCATTTGCGGCACCCATTTTGGGGAAACGAAACTGCCGACTTCTATATAGCCGAGGCCGGCGGCGGTCAGGGCGTCGACCAGTTGAACCTTGTCGGCAACGCTGATGGGTTGGGCTTCGTTTTGCAGACCGTCGCGGGGGCCGACTTCGACCATGCGTACGTGGGTGGGTAGAGACATGGGAATCGACCTGTGTTGATTGTCTGAATGTTCAAATAACCCTGCAGGAGTGAGCCTGCTCGCGATAGCAGATTTACATTCAACACATGTATTGACTGATCCGGCGCTATCGCGAGCAGACTCACTCCTGCAAGGGGATTGTGTGGCCCTATTGAAT
This sequence comes from Pseudomonas sp. SIMBA_041, assembly GCF_046535095.1. Classification (NCBI taxonomy): domain Bacteria; kingdom Pseudomonadati; phylum Pseudomonadota; class Gammaproteobacteria; order Pseudomonadales; family Pseudomonadaceae; genus Pseudomonas; species Pseudomonas sp. SIMBA_041. The sequence continues at coordinate 83,140 of NZ_JAWRXJ010000015.1, read as the reverse complement.
AACCTTCTGGTTCTGGATGGTCTGTTCCAGCGCTTGAGTGCAGCGTTCCTGCGCGGTATCCAGTTCCAGCTTCATCTGCTCGATGTCGAGCATCTGCTGTTCCAGCTGCTCGCGGCGCTCGGCGATCTTGCTCAACATGGTTTGCAGTTGTTTCTGATTGCCGCCTGTGGGGTCATATAGCTCGATCAGCTCGCGGCACTCGGCCAGGGAGAAGCCGATGCGCTTGCCCCGCAGAATCAGCTTCAGGCTGACCTTGTCGCGGGGCGAGTAGATACGTTCCTGGCCGCGACGCTCGGGGCTGAGCAAGCCTTGCTCTTCATAAAAGCGGATGGCCCGCGTTGTGATGTCGAGCTCGCGGGCGAGGTCGGAAATGCTATAGGTCTGGCTGCTCATGGAAGCGCTCGAAAAAGGTCATGGCGCTAAGCTAATGGCAGGTTGACGTTTACGTCAAGGGGCTGGGGTCTATGGTTTTCTTAAGGGCCTCATCGCGAGCGGGCTCACTCCTACAGGAGATCTCTGCACAGACATAGATTGACTAGTCACCGTAGATCCCCTGTAGGAGTGAGCCTGCTCGCGATGGGAGCACCTCGGTATCAAGTCCTACACCTTTTCAAGCTTCTTCTCATGCGCCGTCACCTGCTGGCACAACTCGATCATCTGCTCGCGCATCCAGCGGTTCGCCGGGTCCTGGTCAGTGCTTTCGTGCCAGTAAAGATGAGTTTCCACCGGCGGCACGTCATTGACCGGCAAGCTGAAGGCGTGCAAGTCATTGCGACGGGCAAAGCGCTCCGGCACGGTCATGACCATGTCGGTCTGCTGCAATACTTGCGAGGCCATCAGGTAATGCTGGGAGCGCAGGGCGATTTTGCGCTGAATGCCCATTTTCCCCAGTGCCAGGTCGACATGCCCCAGACCACTGCGGCGGCTGGAAATATGGATGTGGGTCAGCGACAGATAATCATCCAGAGTGAATTTCTCTTTGCCCGCCATTGGGTGGCCCTTGCGCATGGCGCACACGTACCGGTCTTCCATCAACTTGACGTGGCGCACTTGCGGGTCAGTATTGAGCGGCGCATCCACCGCGAAGTCGAGACGCCCGGCCGCCAGTTCCTTGGTGGTTTCGCGGCGCTTGGACAGGAAACTTTCAATGATCACCGTCGGCGCCAGGCGGCGCAGGCGCTGAAACAGTGGCGGCAGGATCACCGCTTCGGTGAGGTCGGTCATGCTGATGCGGTACGTCTTGACCGCTTGCAACGGGTTGAAAATGCGGCTTTCCTGCACCGACACCCGCAACAGGGAGAGGGCGTTACGCACCGGCCCGATGATGTTCTGGGCCATGGGCGTCGGCACCATGCCTTGGGCAGTGCGCACAAACAACGGATCGTTGAAGGTCTCGCGCAAGCGGGCCAGAGCGTTCGAGACGGCGGGCTGGGTAATGCCGACAATCTGCCCGGCACGGGTCAGGTTGGCTTCGGTGTAGATCGCGTCGAAGACGATGAAAAGGTTGAGGTCGACCTTGCTCAGATTCATTGCGCTGCACTCTTATTGTTGGTTCTCAATCACCCGATCATATATCGGTGATGAATGTTAATACACGCCGAGAATAGGCTAGGTAAATTATCAACGCTGTTCTAGCATCGATACATGACCAAAAACAACCTCTGCCCAAGAAGGTAAATGCTCATGGATTTCGCTTATTCGCCCAAGGTTCAGGCACTGCGTGAGCGCGTAACCGCGTTCATGGACACTTACGTTTATCCCGCCGAAGCCGTGTTCGAGCGCCAGGTTGCCGAAGGCGATCGGTGGCAGCCGACGGCGATCATGGAAGAACTCAAACTCAAGGCCAAGGCCGAAGGTCTGTGGAATTTGTTTCTGCCTGAGTCCGAACTCGGCGCCGGCCTGACCAACCTCGAATACGCGCCGCTGGCCGAAATCATGGGCCGTTCGTTGCTGGGCCCGGAGCCGTTCAACTGCTCCGCGCCAGACACCGGCAACATGGAAGTGTTGGTGCGCTACGCCAACGAAGAACAGAAACAACGCTGGCTCGAACCGCTGTTGCGCGGGGAAATCCGCTCGGCGTTCGCCATGACCGAGCCGGATGTTGCCTCCTCCGACGCGACCAACATGGCCGCCCGCGCCGTGCGTGATGGCGATCAGTGGGTCATCAACGGCAAGAAATGGTGGACCTCAGGCGCCTGCGATCCACGCTGCAAGATTCTGATCTTCATGGGCCTGAGCGATCCGGATGCGCCGCGCCACGCCCAGCACTCGATGATTCTGGTGCCGGTGGATACCCCGGGCGTGAAGATCGTCCGTCCGCTGCCGGTGTTCGGTTATGACGACGCGCCGCACGGCCACGCCGAAGTACTGTTCGAAAATGTCCGCGTGCCGTACGAAAACGTCCTGCTGGGCGAAGGACGCGGCTTCGAAATCGCTCAGGGTCGCCTGGGCCCAGGCCGGATTCACCACTGCATGCGTTCGATCGGCATGGCGGAGCGCGCGCTGGAATTGATGTGCAAACGCTCGGTCAGCCGTACCGCATTCGGCAAGCCGTTGGCACGCCTGGGGGGCAACATCGACAAGATCGCCGACTCGCGGATGGAAATCGACATGGCACGGCTGCTGACGCTGAAAGCGGCGTACATGATGGACACCGTGGGCAACAAAGTGGCGAAGAGCGAAATCGCGCAGATCAAGGTAGTCGCGCCGAACGTGGCCTTGCGCGTTATCGACCGGGCGATCCAGATCCACGGCGGGGCAGGGGTTTCCAACGATTTCCCGCTGGCCTACATGTATGCCATGCAGCGCACCCTGCGCCTGGCCGACGGCCCGGACGAAGTGCACCGTGCGGCGATTGGCAAATTCGAGATTGGCAAGTATGTGCCGAAAGAAATGATGCGTAGCGGGCACTGACAAAACCTTGAGTACGCCAGCAGACGGCTTCGCTGCTGGCGTCCCGGGAGTCTTTATCGCGAGGTTTGTCAGCCCTGCACACCGCAGACGACGGACATAAACGCGTTTTCTCGCCTGCCTGCAACGATGATCCTCCCGCGTTCCTGAATGGTCACAGAATACGGGGTGCCCGGCACTGATGATTTAATCCAGCCCGTGTTACCAAAACCTGTGTCAAAAGTACCGTCAGGCAATAACCTTCCCCAAAACATTGAAGAGGGGAACCCGGGCGTCCAACCTGCCACGACAATTTTTTCGTCGTGGGGCTGAATCGACAGTGCGCTCCAATTCGCGTTTTGATGACCTAGCTCCGTACGTAATTCCTGACCTCCGTTAAACGTCTGGTCAGGTTTTCCATGGGTGTCAAATCGCATCAACAGGGCTGCAGAACGCCCGGTCATACCCGCGCAAAGCAGCTTCCCGTCGGCCTGAACGATCAACTGACCCAATTCATACCGGCCGTCTTCAGGTCCTAACCGCACATATCCGTCGTTGCCAAAACTCTTGTCGCGTGTGCCGTTAATGTCAAACCGCGCCAGCACAATTTGGGAGACGGAAGCACTTGCCGTGACGTAATGGCCACCGACAACGATTTTGCTGTCCGGTTGTATAACCACGCTAATCATTCGGCTGAGGTGCTCGCCAAAACTGATCTCGACGTTGCCTTGCTCACCGAAATCGCGATCAATCCCGTCACTGTTATCGCCTCTCCCATCCTTTTTCAAGCGTGTCAGTTGCCCCAAATTGCCAACACCCGAGGCATCAATCTTCTGGGTCAGAACGACGATTTTGCCGTCGTGCTGGAGGCATCCGTCAGTCGAATCGTAATTTGAGGAGAATGCAGGAGGGGGCAACTGTACGGTGCCGAAAACAAGGTCAGGGCTGCCACTGTCATTGAGACGTAAAACTGCCGGTGCTCCTGGTTTTCCTTGGTCAGTGAGAATATCGCCGATGACCAGAATTTTTTGCTCTTGAAGTATCAGTCGGCAGGGTTTGGATCTTCTGCCACTTTCAAACTGTCCCGTCACAATACCGTCGTCACCAAATGCAGTATCTCGACCGCCATTGATGAGGTTCCTGCGGATTTGAAATGCTACACCGTCCTCGATGGCGTAAGTCAGCGTGCCGTTGTCCGAAGAGACAATCGAATGAACAGTGCCGTTGGCAGGACCCGGCACAGTGCCTAGAAAACCAAAGGACTGATCCAGATCACCAGACTTTGACAACGGTATTGGCGCTTGAGTGGGGTTTGTCATGTCAGCGTTCCTTTCTGGTGAGAAACCCTTGATCGGGATGCCACCATTAAGCGACTGCCATCAACAAAGTGAACCTGTAGGAAATATCAGTTTTAGTATCTTTACAGGCCGGTTTTGTGGCGTTGGGCGCCGGTGTGATTCAGTAAACCCAAACCTCAACCCGTCGATTCTTGATCCGCCCTTCATCCGCGTTATTCGCCGCCACTGGCATTTCCGCACCAAAGCCGCGAATCTCGCGAAACACCACGCCGCTTTTCACCAGTTCTCGCCGCACCGCCATCGCCCGCAGCTTCGACAGCAGATCGGCGCGTGCCGGATCGCTCTTGGCATCGCCAAACCCGACCAGCGTGACCTCGCGGTTGGTTTTGTCATGCTGCTTTATATAGTCGAGCACCCGCGTCAGGTCCTGTTGCGCCTTGTTGTCGAGCGTTGCGCTGCCTTCTTCAAAGCGGAAATTCACCGACAGCCGCTGCGCGTGACGACTGAGTGCCTGATAGCCCTCCGGCATCAACGCATTCGGCGTGACCGTGATGGCCTGGACCGTCTGGGCGATAAAACCGTTGGCCGCGACAATCGCCTGGCCTTTGCTGCTTTGCGTGAACACCGCCAGGGCCTCGGCCCATGGGTTTTTCCCATGGGGCGGCAGGTAGAAAAACAGCCGGCGGGACAACGGATAGTCTTCCGTGGCGATCAGGCTGTTAAGCGGCAACATCGCCTGGGATTGGCCATCGACGATTGCCACGGCTTTGGCCTGGCGCACATAGGGCAGGCCGATGAAGCCGATACCTTGCGGGTCAAGACTGACGGCGTCAGACAATTGTTCACTGGACTCGAAGCGTTTCGCGGCGCCGTTCAGGGTTTTCCCACGACGGCTGAGGACTAATTCCTTGAACGTGTCGTAAGTGCCCGACTGGTCATCCCGCGCATAGACATGAATCGCGCCACCGCTGCCGCCGAGCTCTTCCCAGGTTTTGGCTTCGCCACTGAAGATTCGCGCCAGTTGTTCGGTGTTGAGCTGGTTCAACGGGTTTTGCGGGTGAAGGATGATCGCCAGGCCATCGATGGCGATGACTTGTTCGGCGTCGGGGCTTTTGAAGTCGCCCAAGGGTTCGAGGTCCACCACTTCGCTGTCCTTGATCGGACGCGAAGAGGCGGCGAGGTCGGCATTGGCATTCTTCAGCGCGGTGAAGCCGGTGCTGGAGCCGTGCGCTGCCACCTCCACCACAACGCGACGGCCTTGTGCCGTTTCGCCGACGATGCGCAGTTCGTTCGCGGTGTCCGATGCTTCGCTGTGAACCTTGAGCAGGCCCTGTTCGCGCAACAGCCCCTCGACTAACGCCGGGCCCAATGCCGCACCGATGGTGTTAGAGCCCTGGATGCGCAGCACCGGGCCATTGGCGGAGATTGGTAAATCAGCGGCCGATGCCGTCAGGGGCAGGCCGGCGCACAGCATCCATAGAAACAAAACGCGCAGCGTCATGCCCGCACCTTAAAAAACCAAAGAAAGTGCGGGGAGAATAAGTCAGTAAGATTTCCGAAAGATGACAGTTATCTAATGTAGGAGTGAGCCTGTTCGCGATAGCGGACTGTCAGTCAACAAAGATGCTGAATGTACAGCCGCTATCGCGAGCAGGCTCACTCCTACATTTAGGGGATTGTGTTGAGATTTGGATATCAGCTCAATTCAAGCCAGATCGGCGCATGATCGGAGGGTTTCTCCATCCCTCGCAGGTCGTAATCCACGCCAGCATCCTTGACCCGTGGCAACAAGCCATGGGACGCCATGATCAGGTCGATCCGCAGCCCGCGCTTGGGTTCGTCTTCAAACCCACGGCTACGGTAGTCGAACCAACTGAAACGGTCGGCCACGTCCGGGTTCAGGTGGCGGAAACTGTCCACCAGGCCCCAGTTTTTCAGGCGGGCCATCCACTCGCGTTCTTCCGGCAGGAAGCTGCACTTGCCGGTTTTCAGCCAGCGTTTCATATTGTCCGGACCGATGCCGATGTCACAGTCTTCCGGGGAAATATTCACGTCGCCCATGACTACCACCGGCTGATCGTTGCTGAACTGGCTTTCCAGCAGTTGCTGCAGGTCGCTGTAGAAGCGTTCCTTGGCCGGAAACTTGGTCGGGTGGTCGCGGCTTTCGCCCTGTGGGAAATAGCCGTTCATGATCGTCACCGGCACGCCGTTGGCGTCGGCGAACGTGCCCCAGATGAAGCGGCGCTGAGCGTCTTCTTCATCGGTGGCGAAGCCTTTGTGCAGGGCCAGCGGTTCTTTGCGCGAGAGCAGGGCGACGCCGTAATGGCCTTTCTGCCCATGAAAATAAACGTGATAGCCCAGCGCCTGTACCTCGGCCAGCGGGAACTGGTCGTCGTGAACCTTGGTTTCCTGGAGGCCGATGACGTCTGGCTGGTGTTTTTCGATCAGCGCCGCCAGCTGATGCGGGCGAGCGCGCAGCCCGTTGATGTTGAAGGAGACGATCTTCATGGTCGGCAGTCCTGGCAAAAGGGCGATGCTAGCTGACATGTAGGAATCGGGCCAGTGTAGGGTGAGGGGATTCGTGTTCGGCGGTTGGTCTTTCATCGCTGATGCGGGCCTTATCGCGAGCAGGCTCACTCCTATCGTCCGAGTCTGGTCTATACCTTTGTGGGAGCGAGCTTGCTAGCGATGGCGTCATCACAGTCAACACTGATATCGATCAGTAGGGAACTGTGTCAGCACCGATAGGCTCGTACCAAGAAGAGCACAGCCATTTGAGCTGTACCGGGGAGATCAACCGTTATGCCTGAAACCTCGACCGCCATCGCCGACATTCACATGCTCGACAGCGGCTATGCCCACGAAGCGCGCTCCCTGCTGTACCACGCCTACCGGCACGAGCCGACCTTTGGTTACCTGTTCGAGGCCGAACGTCCCGGTTATGAACATCGGGTGCGGGCTACCGTGCGTGAATTGGTCAAACAGCATTTCCTTCAGGATTTGCCAGCCATCGGCCTGCTGGTCAATGACCGTTTGATCGGCATCGCGCTGATCGCGCCGCCGCAACGACGCCTGGGTATCACCGAAAGTTGGGCCTGGCGTTTGCGCATGGTGCTCAGCACCGGGTTTCGCTGCACCCGTCGCTACCTCGATTACCATGCCGCCGTCGCGGCCTGCGTGCCGAGTGATTCGGTCCACGTGCTGCCGCTGCTGGGGATTCACCCGCAATTCCAGGGCAAACACTTCGGCGAACAACTGCTGCAAGCGGTGCATAACTGGTGCGCAGTCGATGAAACCTCCCAGGGGGTGATCCTCGACACGGGGAATCCTCGCTATCTGGAGTTCTATAAGCGTCAGGGTTATGAGGAAATCGGCGAGGTCGCGGTAGGACCGATTCGCGAACACGTGTTTTTTCACGCCAATCCGCAGGTGTTGCAAACCGCAACGGCATAAACGGTAGAACTTTAACGCCATGCGAGGCTCTATCACGCTCCCAAGCTCGTGATAGCATCCGCGCCTATGAAATTTCCAGGACGAATTACCAGTGGCGCGTTGATGCTGTTCACCAGCTGCGCGGCGCTGGCGCAAAGTGAATTGGATGTGCGGATAAAACCGTCCAACGATGAACTGAAAGCCAATATAGAGGGCTATATCGGCAACCTCGGCGATCGTGACGAAGAAGCGTTGCTGCGCTTCAGTCGTGGCGCCGAGGATCAGGCGCGCAAGGCCGCCCAGGCCTTGGGGTATTACCAGCCGCAGATCGATAGCGATGTGAAGGGCGGCAAGACGCCGCGCCTGGTGCTCAACATCGATCCCGGTGAGCCGGTGCACCTGCGCACTGTCACGATTCGCGTCGACGGCCCGGCGGCCTCCCTCAAATCCTTTCGTGTGCCCCAGGGCGCGTCGCTGAAAACCGGCGCGGTGCTCAATCATGGCCACTACGAAGACGCCAAGCGCCTGATCCAGAATCAAGCCTCGCGCTTCGGCTTTTTCAGCGGCCACTTCACCCGCCAGAAATTATCGGTAGACCCGCGTGCCGGCGTGGCCGATATCGAACTGATCTACGAAAGCGGCCCGCGCTACGCCTTGGGCAAGGTCAGTTTCGAAGGCGACACGCCGTTTGACGAAGACCTGTTGCAACGCATGGTGCCGTTCAAGCAAGGCGCGCCTTATGACTCCGAACTCATCGCCGAACTCAACCAGGCGCTGCAATCGAGTGGCTATTTCGAAGGTGTGCGCGTCGATGCGGCACCGACGGCGTCCAAGAACGACGTGATCCCGGTGGAGGTCAAGCTCGAAACGCGCAAGCCGCGAACCATGGGCCTGGGCCTGGGTTATTCCACGGACGTCGGTCCCCGGGTCAAGGCCAACTGGACCCGACACTGGGTCAATCCGCAGGGGCACAGTTATGGCTGGGAAGCCGAGCTGTCGGCGCCCCGGCAAAACGTCGGGCTGTTCTACGACATCCCGCTCGACCCGCCGTTGACCGATAAACTGCGTTTTGCCGGTGGTTACCAGAACGAAGACATCGCCGGCACCGACACCCACAGCAAGCTGCTGACCATCGGCCCGGAATGGCACAGCAAATTGCCCAGTGGCTGGCAGCGCGTGGTGTCGTTGAAATGGCAGCGTGAGGATTACTCCCTGGGCGACGACTCGGGTTTGAGTACGTTGTTGATGCCCGGCGTCAGCTATTCCTACCTGAAAAGTGACAACCGCATCGACCCGCACAACGGCTATCGCCTGCAATTCGAGTCCAAAGTGGCGAAAGAAGGCCTGGGCTCAGACAGCAACTTGCTCTACGGCACCGCGTTGGTGAAAGGCTTGACCACAGTCTTTGACAAACACCGCTTTCTAGGCCGGGTACAGGTGGGCGGCAGCGCCACCAATGGCTTCAGCTCAGTCCCGCCGTCACTGCGGTTTTTCGCCGGTGGCGATCAGAGCGTACGCGGTTACGACTATCAAAGCCTGTCCCCGGAGAACTCCGAGGGCGACCGCATTGGCGGGCGCTACATGGTCGCGGCCAGCGCCGAATACCAATATTCCATCGCCGAGAAGTGGCGGGTCGCGACCTTCGTGGACCAGGGCAACTCTTTCAATACACTCGAACTGCCAAACCTCAAGACCGGGGTAGGCATCGGCGTGCGTTGGGTCTCGCCGGTGGGGCCGATCCGCCTCGACCTGGCCCACGCGCTGGACGATGACGGCGGCATTCGGCTGCACTTTTCCATGGGGCCTGAGCTGTGAATCGTGGTTTGAAAATAACGCTGCTGGCGATTCTGGCGCTGCTGATGCTGGTTGTCCTGAGCATCGCCTCGGTGCTGGGCACGGCCACGGGCAGTCGCTGGGCGTTGGGCTTCGTGCCGGGTTTGACCGTCGAGAATTTCCAGGGCCGTTTGGGCGGGCAGTGGAGCGCCGATCATGTGCTGTGGCAGCAAGACACCAGCCGGGTTGAGCTGAGCAAGGTGATTTTCGCCTGGTCGCCGCTGTGCCTGACACGCATGACGTTGTGCCTTGAGCAAGTGAAGGCTGATCAAGTCAGCCTGCAATTTCAGCCCGGTGCTGAAGAAGAAAGCAGCGGGCCGATCAGCCTTCCGGATCTGAAGCTACCCCTGGCCATCGAACTGGGTGATGTGCAGATCGGCAGCCTGCTGTTCAACGGCAGTGAAGCACTCAAAGGCCTGCAACTGGCGGCGCACTGGACCGCGCAAGGGATGCAGATCGACTCGGTGAAGTTGCAGCGCGATGACCTGAGCCTGAACCTCTCCGGCTTGCTGCAACCCACCGGCAACTGGCCGCTCAAGGTTGAAGGTCAACTGACCCTGTCAGCCCCCGCGCCCTGGACGCTGGCGCTGAAGGTCGACGGCGACCTGCTGAAAACCCTGAACCTGAAAGCCGACAGCAGCGGTTACTTGAACGGACAGTTGACCGGCGAGCTGCAACCGCTGGCGGACAACTTGCCGGCCAAGGTACGCATCACCGCCGACGGCTTCAAACCCGCCGCCGACCTGCCAGACACCCTGCAACTCAATCAACTGGAACTCACCGGCGACGGCGATCTGAAAAACGGTTACCAATTGCTCGGTAAAGCCACGCTGCCCGCCGAACAAGGCCCGGTCGCGTTGCTGCTGCAAGGCAAGGTCGACGCCAACGGCGCCCAGATCGCCGCCCTCGACCTCACCGCCAACGACAAGCAAAACCTCAAGCTCAGCGGCACCCTCGACTGGAGCAAAGGCCTGAGCGCCGACGCGAAAATCGCCTGGCTGGATTTCCCGTGGCACCGCCTCTATCCGCTGATCGACGAACCGGAAGTGGCGTTGCGCAGCTTCAACGGTGACATCTCCTACACCGACGGCAAGTACCTCGGCAGCTTCCAGGCAGCGGCGGATGGACCGGCTGGCGCTTTCACGCTGAACAGCCCGTTCAGCGGCGACCTGACGAAAATCTACCTGCAACAAATCCAGCTCCAGGCCGGGCAGGGCAAGGCCGAAGGGCACCTGAACCTGCAATTCGCCGACGGCATTGCCTGGGACACCGCGCTCGACCTGTCGGCGATCAACCCGGCGTACTGGGTGGCGGAATTGCCGGGCACACTGGCCGGACCGCTACGCAGCAAAGGCGAGATGAAAAATGACACACTCAGCCTCACTGCCGACCTCGACCTGAAAGGCAAACTGCGTGGGCAACCCGCCGTAATCCAGGCCAAGGCGGATGGCGGCGGCGAGCAATGGAACCTCAACGCGCTGCAAATCCGCCTCGGCGACAACAGCATCAACGGCAAGGGCAGCCTGCAACAGAAACTTGCCGGCCAGATCGACATCAAGATGCCGCGTCTGGCCCAGCTCTGGCCGCAACTGCGGGGGCAACTGAACGGCCGCATCGATGTCGCCGGTACGCTCAAAGCGCCGCAAGGCAAGCTCGGGCTGCAAGGCACGCAATTGGCGTTCGACGACAATCGCCTGCAAAGCCTCAACCTCGACGCCACCCTCGACAGCGCGCAACGGGCGAAAATCGACCTCAAGGGCAGCGGCATTCAGGCCGGTGAAACCTCACTGGGTACGCTGACCGCCAGTGGCCAGGGTGACATCAAACACCAGAAACTCAGCCTCGACCTGCAAGGCCCGCAGCTGAAACTGGCGCTCGGTCTCGACGGTGCGCTGGACAAAGGCAACTGGCGCGGGCGCCTGGCCAGCGGCGATATCCAGACCGGTGGGCAAGACTGGAAGCTGCAAGGCCCGGCGAAACTGGAGCGGCTGGCGGACGGCAAAATCAATTTCGGCGCCCACTGCTGGATGTCCGGCCCGGCCAGCCTGTGCGGTGAAGACCAGCGTTTAATGCCGGAGCCGAAGCTGCGTTTCCACCTCAAGCAATTCCCGATTGAAAGCCTGGCGCAGTGGCTGCCGAAGGATTTCGCCTGGAAGGGCAGCCTCAACGCCGACCTGCAACTGGACCTGCCGGCCAGCGGCCCGAACGGCCAGATCAGCATCGACGCCAGCGGCGGCACGTTGCGCATGAAGGAGAAGGACCAGTGGCTGGACTTCCCGTACCAGACGCTGAAACTCACCAGCAAACTCACGCCGAAACGCATCGACACTGATCTCAACTTCGTCGGCGGCAAACTGGGCGAACTGATGGTGCAGGCGCAGATCAACCCGTTGCCGAAAAACAAACCGCTCACCGGTTCGTTCCGCTTGAGCGGGCTGGACCTGTCGGTGGCGCGGCCGTTCGTCCCAATGGTCGAAAAGCTCACCGGGCGCCTGAATGGCAGCGGCACGATTTCCGGTGGCCTGTTGGCGCCGCAGGTCAACGGCAGCCTGCTGCTCAGCGACGGTGAAGTCTCCGGGGCGGAACTGCCGATGGCGCTGCACGCCTTGCAACTGAGAGCAGTGATTGTCGGTGAAACCGTGCAATTGAATGGCGACTGGAAAAGCGGCAAGGCCGGGCAGGGCACCCTCAACGGCAACATTGCCTGGGGACAGGCGCTGGTGGTGGACCTGGCGCTCAAGGGCTCGCAGTTACCGGTGACGGTCGAGCCGTACGCCAAGCTGGAAGTCGCGCCGGACTTGAAAATCTCGATGAAGGGCGATGAGTTGGCGATCGCCGGCAAAGTGCTGGTGCCCAGAGGCGAGATCACCATTCGCGAGTTGCCGCCTTCCACGGTAAAAATCTCCGATGACGTAGTGATCGTCGGCCAACAGACCGAAGAAGGCAAACCGCCCTTGGCCATGAAGATGGACATTGATGTGGTGGTGGGCGAAGACAAGCTGAGCTTTGCCGGGTTTGGCCTGACCGCGAATGTGCAGGGGCATGTGCACATCGGCGACAACCTGGACACACGCGGCGAACTGTGGCTCAACGACGGACGTTATCGCGCCTACGGTCAGCGCCTGACCGTGCGCCGGGCGCGCTTGTTGTTTGCCGGCCCGCTCGATCAGCCGTACCTGGACGTCGAGGCGATTCGCCAGACTGACGACGTGATCGCCGGTATTCGCCTGAGCGGCAGTGCCGAGCAGCCGACCACGCAGATCTTCTCCGAACCGGCCATGAGCCAGGAACAGGCCTTGTCCTATCTGGTGCTGGGGCGCCCGCTGAGCAGCAACGGCGAAGACAACAACATGCTCGCCCAGGCTGCACTTGGCTTGGGTTTAATGGGCAGTTCCGGGGTGACCGGCGGGTTGGCCAAAGAGCTGGGAATCCAGGATTTCCAACTGGACACCGAGGGCAGCGGCACTGCCACCAGCGTCGTGGCCAGCGGCAATATCTCCGAGAAACTCAGTTTGCGTTATGGCGTGGGCGTGTTTGAACCGGCCAACACCATTGCCCTGCGTTACAAGCTGAGCAAGAAGGTCTACCTCGAAGCGGCGAGCGGCGTGGCGAGTTCGCTGGACATCTTCTACAAGCGGGATTTTTGATTTAAGAACTTCAAATGCTCCCTCCTCTTCATGTAATAACAATGTGAAGTAAGGAGGGAGGTTTTAGTGTGTGGGGATATTCACTATAAGGAATAAGAAAAGTTGTCGCGGTTTGAGGGATTAACTTTGTTGTTCTCGTAGGGCGAGTGGATGTTTCCTTGTGGGAAACTGTCTGTTTGTCTTTTTTGTGAGGCGTGTGCTGATGAGGGTTTGATCGCTTCAGGTGTTGAGGCTATTGATGTCTAGGGGTTTGGCTGTCAGTTTGGATTTTATTTTTTTATTATTTGTTATTGTTTTGTAGTGGGGTAAGTTGACACGTTTTGATGTTTTTTTACTCATCTCTGCTATTTGTTGAAATGAGTTTCTGTACTAGGATGCGTCATCGCAATTGATGCGATCAATTGATTTATCTGACTGGGCTAATAACAAGTCGTAGATGGATGATGACGAATCTTTAAGTGCACATGGAGTAACAAGCATGACCGGTATTACCAATAAATTTTCCGCTGGCGTAGTTGTAATGATGGCTTTGATGGCTAATGCCTATGCCGGCAACGCTTGCCCGACTGTCGGGGCGATCCAGCAAACAGCGATGAAAGACGGCGGCTTTGTCTACACCGCAGCTGCCAGTAAAGGTCTGCAATGGACAGGCGAGAACCCGATAGCTGCAAAGGAGGATCTGATAGCCGTAGCCTTCGAGGAAGCGTATGTCGTCAACGCGAAAAACTTCGTAGCCTGCGATTACGTGGGACCAAAACGCGAAGGTGTGCGAATGACGTTGAAATCCGCTGACGCGGTGAAGCCAGTGGGCGCTGCCTGGACCAACCAGACCCAGGCCGATGGCAGCGTGCTGCCTCGTTGCGCGGGCGTGGCGCCGGAGCAGTGCACGTTTGAGTAAGTAGCCTCGCGCCGACTTGGTTCAAGCCTGGGTCGGCCACTGCGGCAACGTTGTAAGCAAAAAGCATAAAGATCGCAGTCTTGCGGCAGCTTCTACAGGGGTACATAAAAACCTGAAGAAGCTGCCGTAGGCTGCGATTTTTTGCTTTTGTGCTGCGCCATTTATCTGTCAAATACAAAGCAACCTAACTATTACGTTGACATTGGCTGCCTAGGCAGTAACATCTCGTCATACATTCACTGCTTAGGCAGCTAATTGGTGGTCAGATGAAGCATTTCACCCCAGACGATTTCGAAAACTGCCACCTCGGTCTCCTGCTGGGACGTGCCGCTCTGCTCAAAGACCGGATCATCGACACCCACATGGAACCCCACGGCATCACCGCCGCTCAGTTCAAGGTGATGATCATCGTGGCCCAGTTCGGCGTCGATACCCCGGCCGAGTTGTGCCGTCACCTGTCGCTGGACAGCGGCTCGATGACCCGCATGCTTGATCGCCTGGAACAGAAAGGTTTCCTCATCCGCCAACGCTGCGAGGCGGATCGCCGCCAGGTTCAACTGGTGCTGACGGCAGAAGGCCAGAACCTTGCCGACCGCCTGCCGCACATTGGCGCCGACGCCATGAACGAACTGGCCGGCGCCATCACCCCCGATGAGCTGAAAACCCTGGAACACCTCCTCAAGAAAATCCTGATAGCCGCCGGTGATTCGATCACCCTGCTGCGGGTAGGTGACAAATGAACAGTAAAACTCTGCGCACCGGGTTGAGCCTGGCCCTGGCCGCCATGACCCTGGCCGGTTGCGCCAGCTACAGCGGCTTGACCACAGAAGGCAAAAGCCTCGATGCGAAAACCCTCAAGGCCGGACAATCCCTCAGCGGCGTAAGCCTGTCGCCAGCGGCCTGGCCGAAAAACGACTGGTGGAAAAGCCTCGGCGACCCGCAACTCGACGGTCTGATCCGCGAAGCCTTGCACGACAGCCCCGACATGCAAATCGCCGACGCCCGCGCGCACCAGGCCAGCGCTGCTGCCTATGCCGCCGACGCCGCGCGCATGCCGACCCTCGATGCCAGCGCCGGTGTCAGCCGCTCGCGTCTGGCCCGCGATCAGGACCCGACCGGGCAGGGCGGCACTTACGCCACCGTGCGCAACATCGGTGCCAGCTTCAATTACAACTTCGACTTGTGGGGCGGTCAGCGTGAAGCCTGGGAAGCTGCATTGGGGCAAGCTCGCGCCGCCGAAGTCGATCAACAGGCCGCGCAGTTGACCCTGTCCGCCGACGTCGCCCGCGCCTACAGCGACTTGGGGCAGGCGCACATCGTCTACGACCTGGCCAATGAAGACCTCAAGCGCACTAAACAAATGCTCGATTTGGGTCAGCGTCGCCTGAGCTCGGGCATCGACAGTCAGTATCAGTTCCAGCAGACCCAAAGCCTGGAAGCCACGTCCGAAGCCAGCCTGATCGACGCCGAAAAACGCTTGAACAGCGCCAAAATCGCCCTGGCGGTACTGCTCGGCAAAGGTCCGGACCGCGGCAACGAAATCGCCCGACCGAAAATTCTTCAGGCCAGCGTAGTCGCTTTGCCATCGGTGCTGCCCGCCGAATTGCTCGGCCGTCGTCCCGACCTGGTGGCCGCTAGGTGGCGGGTCGAAGCCGCGAGCAAGAACATCGCCGCCGGCAAAACCCAGTTCTATCCCAACTTGAACCTCAGCGCCGCGGCCGGTGCCGAATCGTTGTTGGGGGATGCAATGTTTGGTTCGGCGAGCCGTTTCTTCAACATCGCCCCCACGATTTCTGTGCCGATTTTCGACGGTGGCCGCCTGCGCGCCGACCTCGATTCCCGCGACGCCGATTACGACCTCGCGGTGGCGCAGTACAACAAAAGCCTGGTGAAAGCGCTCGGCGATGTCAGCGACACCATTAACCAGTTGCGCGATATCGGCCGGCAAATCGGTGCCCAGCAGCATGCCACCGACATTGCCCAGGATTCTTACAACACCGTGGTCCAGCGGTACGGTTCCGGCATCGGCAACTACCTGGACGTGCTCAGCATCGAGCAGCAATTGCTCCAGGCCCAGCGTCAGCTGGCCAACCTGAATGCCGAGCAGATCGACTTGTCGATCCAATTGATGCAAGCGCTGGGCGGCGGTTTTCAGGGCGAAACCCTGACCGCAGCCAACGCCCTCCCAGCCACGCAGCACAACTAATTCAAGGTATTTGTCATGGCCACTGCCGATACATCTGCTGCTCCAACCAACACATCACCAGACAACGCTCAAGACACGAGCAATTCGCGTAAACGCAAAGTCATGCTGGTCGTTCTGGCCATCGTGGTTGTCCTCGCCGGTGTCGGCGTCTGGGGTTATCACGAACTCTTCGGGCGCTGGAACGAGAGCACCGACGACGCCTATGTGAACGGCAATGTGGTGGAAATCACCCCGCTGGTCACCGGCACCGTGGTCAGCATCGGCGCGGATGATGGTGACCTGGTCCACGAAGGCCAGGTGCTGATCAATTTCGACCCGAATGACGCCGAAGTCGGCCTGCAAAGTGCCCAGGCCAATCTGGCCCGCACCGTGCGCCAGGTACGCGGTTTGTACAGCAACGTTGACGGCATGAAAGCCCAGGTCAACGCCCAGCAGGCTGAAGTGCAGAAGGCTCAGGACAACTTCAATCGCCGGAAAAACCTCGCCGCTGGCGGTGCGATTTCCCAGGAAGAACTGTCCCACGCTCGCGACGACCTGACCTCGGCGCAAAACGCCCTGGCCAACGCCAGGCAGCAATTGAAAACCACCAGTGCGCTGGTCGATGACACTGTGGTCTCGTCGCACCCGGACGTGATGTCGGCCGCCGCGCAACTGCGTCAGGCGTACCTGAACAACTCGCGCAGCACCTTGATCGCGCCGGTCACTGGTTACGTGGCCAAGCGCTCTGTGCAATTGGGTCAACGGGTTCAGCCGGGCACCGCGCTGATGGCGGTGATTCCGCTGGATCAACTGTGGATCGACGCCAACTTCAAGGAAACCCAATTGCGTGACATGCGCATCGGTCAGCCGGTGGACATCCAGGCCGACCTGTACGGCAGCGACGTGAAATTCAGCGGCACCATCGACAGCCTCGGCGCCGGTACCGGCAGCGCATTTGCCCTGCTGCCGGCGCAAAACGCCACCGGTAACTGGATCAAAATCGTCCAGCGCGTGCCGGTGCGGATCCACATCAACGCCGAAGAACTGGCCAGGCACCCGTTGCGCGTGGGGCTGTCGACTCAGGTTGACGTGAACCTGCACGACCAGAGCGGCCCGGTGCTGGCGCAACAGCCACCGCAAAAGGCCTCGTTCAGCACCAACGTCTACGACCGTCAGTTGGCTGAAGCCGACGCGATGATCACTCAGTTGATCCACGACAACAGCGCGGCGGTCAGCAAGACCGCGCAACGCTGATTCGCCAATCCCTCAGCGGCGCTCCGTTAATGGGCGCCGCGCCCTCCCGGTTTCAAAGGATTCGCGATGAGCAATAACGCCTCTTTCACGCCGCCCAGCCTGTTGCTCAGCACCATCGGCCTGTCGCTGGCGACCTTTATGCAAGTGCTCGACACCACCATCGCCAACGTGGCGCTGCCGACCATTTCCGGCAACCTGGGCGTGAGTTCGGAGCAGGGCACGTGGGTGATTACTTCCTTTGCCGTGAGCAACGCGATTGCGCTGCCGCTGACCGGTTGGCTCAGCCGCCGCTTCGGTGAAGTGAAGCTGTTTCTCTGGGCCACGGTGCTGTTCGTGCTGGCCTCGTTTCTCTGCGGCATCTCGACCTCGATGCCGGAACTGATCGGTTTTCGGGTGCTGCAAGGCCTGGTGGCCGGTCCGTTGTACCCGATGACCCAGACGCTGCTGATCGCGGTCTATCCCCCCGCGAGGCGCGGCATGGCCCTGGCGTTGCTGGCGATGGTCACGGTGGTGGCGCCCATTGCAGGGCCGATTCTTGGCGGCTGGATTACCGACAGCTATAGCTGGCCGTGGATTTTCTTCATCAACGTGCCGATCGGCGTCTTCGCAGTGATGGTGGTGCGCCAGCAACTCAAGGCGCGCCCGGTGGAAACCAGCCGCCAACCGATGGATTACGTGGGATTGATCACGTTGATCATTGGCGTCGGTGCGTTGCAGATTATCCTCGACAAGGGCAATGACCTGGACTGGTTCGAGTCGACTTTCATCCTGATTGGCGCGGCCATCTCCGTGATCGCGCTGGCGGTGTTCATCATCTGGGAAATGACCGATAAGCACCCGGTGGTGAACCTGCGGCTGTTCGCGTATCGCAACTTCCGCATCGGCACGCTGGTGCTGGTGCTCGGCTACGCCGGGTTCTTCGGCATCAACCTGATCCTGCCGCAATGGCTGCAAACCCAGATGGGCTACACCGCGACCTGGGCGGGGTTGGCCGTGGCGCCGATCGGGATTCTGCCAGTGCTGATGTCGCCGTTTGTCGGCAAGTACGCGCACAAGTTCGACCTGCGATTGCTGGCCGGGCTGGCGTTCCTGGCCATTGGCCTGAGCTGCTTCATGCGCGCCGGGTTCAACAATGAAGTGGACTTCCAGCACATCGCCCTGGTGCAACTGTTCATGGGCATTGGCGTGGCGCTGTTCTTCATGCCGACCCTGAGCATCTTGATGTCGGACCTGCCACCGAGCCAGATCGCCGACGGCGCGGGCCTGGCGACGTTCCTGCGCACACTGGGCGGTAGTTTTGCGGCGTCACTGACCACCTGGATCTGGATTCGCCGGGCGGATCAGCATCACGCGTATCTGAGCGAAAGCATCACCACATTCGATCCGGCCACCCGTGATGCACTGAACACCTTGGGCGGGGCGGGTAACCCGGCCTATGCGCAGCTGGATCATGTGCTGACGAGTCAGGCGTACATGCTCTCCACCGTGGATTACTTCACGTTGCTGGGCTGGGGGTTCATGGGGTTGATTCTGATTGTATGGCTGGCGAAACCGCCGTTTGCAGCGAAAGCGGGGCCGGCTGCTTCCGGTCACTGACCTAAACACAATCCACTGTAGGAATGAGCCTGCTCGCGATAGCGGATTCACATTCAACACTTTTGTTGACTGATCCACCGCTATCGCGAGCAGGCTCACTCCTACAAAGGGTTTTGTGTTCGGCAGTCAGTGAGTGGGAGCGGCCAATTGCGGTGGCGGGGTGAAGTCGAAGGGGGCCAGTGCAAACCCGTTCTCATCCACCTGCAACGCCCAGCCCTGGCGATCCCAATCCCCCAGCACAATGCGTTTGGCCGCTTGTTCGCCCAACTGCAACTTGTGGATGGCCGGGCGATGGGTATGGCCGTGGATCAAGGTTTTCACGCCGTATTCCTGCATGATCCGCGGAATTTCCTCCGGCGTGACATCCACGATGTCGTTGGCCTTCATCCGCGTTTGCGCGCGGCTTTCACTGCGCAGCTTGCGCGCCAGCTTATGCCGGGTGCGCAGCGGTAAATTTCGCAGGATGAACAGGCTGATCGGGTTGCGCAGGTAGCGACGCAGCTTCATATAGGCTTCGTCGCGAGTGCAGAGGCTGTCACCGTGCATCAGTAGCACCGGTTCGCCGTAAAACGGCACGACACTCGGGTCCTTCAACAGCGTGCAGCCGGCCTGTTTACAAAAGGCCTGGCCGAGCATGAAGTCGCGGTTGCCGTGCATCAGAAAAATGGCCGTGCCGCTGTCGCTCAATTCGCGCAGGGCCTGGCAGATGGAACGCTGAAAGGGCGTCATGGCGTCGTCGCCAATCCACGCTTCGAAAAAGTCGCCCAGAATGTACAGCGCACTCGCCGAGCGGGCGCGTCCGGCGAGCAAATCCAGAAACGCCCGGGTAATGTCCGGGCGCTCCTCTTCCAGATGCAAGTCTGAAATCAGCAGTATCACTCAATGATCTCGGCTTTCTCGATGATCACGTCGTCTGCTGGTACGTCCTGGTGGCCGGACTTCATGGTGGTGGCAACACCTTTGATCTTGTCGACCACGTCGGTGCCTTCAACGACTTTGGCGAACACGGCGTAGCCCCAGCCCTGAGTGGTCTTGGCGCTGTGGTTCAGGAAGCTGTTGTCAGCCACGTTGATGAAGAACTGGGCGGAAGCCGAATGCGGTTCCATGGTGCGAGCCATGGCCACGCTGTACTTAACGTTCGGCAGGCCGTTGTCGGCTTCGTTCTGGATGCTTGGGCGCTTGTCTTTCTTTTCTTTCATGCCTGGCTCGAAACCGCCGCCCTGGATCATGAAGTTACCGATGACACGGTGGAAAACGGTGTTTTCGTAGTGACCGGCTTTCACGTACTCGATGAAGTTGGCCACGGTGATCGGGGCTTTTTCAGCGTTCAGTTCCAGGACGATGTCGCCATGGTTGGTGGTCAGTTTGACTTGGGTCATGATCGGTACTCTTTAATGAATTCGTGGGTTTCGGGGCGTCAGGGCCCTTAACCGGTCCGGCCAACAGCAGCCAAGGTGCGCAGTTTAGCGCGACAGGCGTTAATTTCGAGGCTGTTTTTCAAAACAGGTGCATTAAACGCACCTGTTTTAGGGCCCGCTCTGTCAGCAGCTTGACAGCATCGGCTATGATAGCGGCTTTGTTTTGTCAGGCCTTTCGTTCCGGCCACGCACTTGTACGTTCAAGGATCCTATGAGCAAGCCCACTGTCGACCCTACCTCGAATGCCAAGACCGGCCCTGCCGTGCCGGTCAATTTCCTGCGCCCGATCATCCAGGCGGACCTGGACTCGGGTAAGCACACGCAGATCGTCACCCGTTTCCCGCCTGAGCCCAACGGCTACCTGCACATCGGTCACGCCAAGTCGATCTGTGTGAACTTCGGCCTGGCCCAGGAATTCGGCGGCGTCACCCACCTGCGTTTCGACGACACCAACCCGGCCAAGGAAGACCAGGAATACATTGACGCGATCGAAAGCGACATCAAATGGCTGGGCTTCGAATGGTCCGGCGACGTGCGCTTCGCCTCGCAGTATTTCGACCAGTTGCACGACTGGGCCGTCGAGCTGATCAAGGCCGGCAAGGCCTACGTCGACGACCTCAGCCCGGAACAAGCCAAGGAATACCGCGGCACCTTGACCGAACCGGGCAAGAACAGCCCGTTCCGTGATCGCTCCGTGGAAGAAAACCTCGACTGGTTCGCCCGCATGCGTGCCGGCGAGTTCCCGGACGGCGCCCGTGTGCTGCGGGCCAAGATCGATATGGCCTCGCCGAACATGAACCTGCGCGACCCGATCATGTACCGCATCCGTCACGCGCATCACCACCAGACCGGCGACAAGTGGTGCATCTACCCGAACTACGACTTCACCCACGGTCAGTCGGACGCCATCGAAGGCATCACCCACTCGATCTGCACCCTGGAATTCGAAAGCCATCGTCCGCTGTACGACTGGTTCCTGGACGCGCTGCCAGTACCGGCGCACCCGCGTCAGTACGAATTCAGCCGCCTGAACCTGAATTACACCATCACCAGCAAGCGCAAGCTCAAGCAACTGGTCGATGAAAAGCACGTGTTCGGTTGGGACGATCCGCGCATGTCCACGCTGTCGGGCTTCCGCCGCCGTGGTTACACGCCTGCGTCGATCCGCAATTTCTGCGACATGGTCGGCACCAACCGTTCTGACGGCGTCGTCGATTTCGGCATGCTCGAGTTCAGCATCCGCCAGGATCTGGACCAGAACGCTCCGCGCGCCATGTGCGTGCTGCGTCCGTTGAAGGTGGTGATCACCAACTACCCGCAAGACCAGGTCGAGAACCTCGAACTGCCGCGCCATCCGCAGAAAGAAGAACTGGGCGTGCGCAAGCTGCCGTTCGCCCGTGAAATCTACATCGACCACGATGACTTCATGGAAGAGCCGCCAAAAGGCTACAAACGCCTGGAACCCAACGGCGAAGTGCGTCTGCGCGGCAGCTACGTGATCCGCGCCGACGAAGCAATCAAGGACGCCGATGGCAACATCGTCGAACTGCGTTGCTCGTACGACCCGGAAACCCTGGGCAAGAACCCTGAAGGCCGTAAGGTCAAAGGCGTGGTGCACTGGGTGCCGGCCGCTGCCAGCGTCGAGTGCGAAGTGCGTCTGTACGATCGCCTGTTCCGCTCGGCCAACCCTGAGAAGGCTGAAGACAGCGCCAGTTTCCTGGACAACATCAACCCTGACTCGCTGCAAGTCCTCACCGGTTGTCGTGCCGAGCCTTCGCTTGGCAATGCACAGCCGGAAGACCGTTTCCAGTTCGAACGCGAAGGTTACTTCGTCGCGGATATCAAGGACTCGAAACCAGGTCATCCGGTGTTCAACCGTACCGTGACCTTGCGTGATTCGTGGGGCCAGTGATTCAAGGAAACTAAAGTGCTTACGATCTACAACACGCTCACCAAGAGCAAAGAAGTCTTCAAGCCTCTGGATGGCAACAATGTGCGCATGTACGTCTGCGGGATGACCGTGTACGACTACTGCCACATTGGCCATGGCCGCAGCATGGTCGCGTTCGACCTGGTGACCCGCTGGTTGCGGTTCAGCGGTTATAACCTGACCTACGTGCGCAACATCACCGACATCGAAGACAAGATCATCAATCGGGCGAAGGAGAACGGCGAGCCGTTCGAGGCGCTGACCGAGCGCATGATCACCGCGATGCACGAGGACGAGGCGCGCCTCAACATCCTCAAGCCGGACATGGAACCGCGGGCCACCGATCACATCGCTGGCATGCAAACCATGATCCAGACGTTGATCGACAAGGGCTATGCCTACGCACCGGGCAATGGCGACGTGTACTACCGCGTCGCCAAGTTCGTGGGCTACGGCAAGCTGTCGCGCAAGAAAATCGAAGACCTGCGCATCGGCGCGCGGATCGAAGTCGACGAGTCCAAACAGGACCCGCTGGACTTCGTCTTGTGGAAAGGCGCCAAGCCGGGCGAGCCGAGCTGGCCTTCGCCGTGGGGCGACGGTCGTCCAGGCTGGCACATCGAATGCTCGGTGATGTCGACCTGCTGCCTCGGCGAGACCTTCGACATTCATGGCGGCGGCAGCGACCTCGAGTTCCCGCACCACGAAAACGAAATCGCCCAGAGCGAAGCGGCCACCGGCAAGACCTACGCCAACGCGTGGATGCATTGCGGCATGATTCGCATCAATGGCGAGAAGATGTCCAAGTCCTTGAACAATTTCTTCACCATTCGCGACGTGCTGGAAAAGTACCACCCGGAAGTCGTGCGTTATCTGCTGGTGTCGAGCCACTACCGCAGCGCGATCAACTACTCGGAAGACAACCTCAAGGACGCCAAAGGCGCGCTCGAGCGTTTCTACCACGCGTTGAAAGGTCTGCCGAACGTGGCACCGGCCGGTGGCGAGGCCTTTGTCGAGCGCTTCACCCAGGTGATGAACGACGACTTCGGCACGCCGGAAGCTTGCGCGGTGCTGTTCGAAATGGTGCGTGAGATCAACCGCCTGCGCGAGAGCGATCTCAATGCGGCGGCGGGCCTGGCAGCGCGCTTGAAGGAACTGGCGAGCGTGCTGGGCGTGTTGCAGCTTGAGGCCGATGACTTCTTGCAGGCTGGCGCTGAAGGGCGTGTGGATGCCGCTGAAGTGGACGCGCTGATTGCTGCGCGTCTGGCGGCTCGTGCCGGTAAAGACTGGGCCGAATCCGACCGCATCCGCGACCAGCTCACCGCCATGGGCGTGGTGCTGGAAGACGGCAAGGGCGGCACGACCTGGCGTTTGGCTGACTGATTGCGTTATCCGCTGCAAAACAAAACCCGCCTTGTGCGGGTTTTTGTTTATGTGCAGGGCTCAAAGGTTGTGGTGTCCCGGCTGGCGCTATCGCGAGCAAGCTCGCTCCCACAGTTGATCTTCGCTTGGTTTGAGTTCTGCGCACGACACTGAACCCTGTGGGAGCGAGCTTGCTCGCGATGGTCTAAAGCCGAACACCAGGATTGCGGTTCACTCATCACTCAGCCTGGCGCAACCGCTTATAAAGGGTATTGCGACTAACCCCCAACCGCCGGGCCAAGTGCGAAATATTCCCCCCAGCCGCCCGCAACTGCCGATTCAAATCCTCGACATCGTAGATCCATTCTAGCGAATGCTTTCAGTCCATAATTACAGGTACTCTATTAACTAATTTTTTGAGCAATCAATTTTACGGTGGCATATTTTCTATCGGGGCCAACAAGTCGCTCTTTGTAGTGTTTGATAATAAACTTTTTCTCCAGGATTTTTTTTACCTCTTCGGTAACACCCAGTTCACGCCAATTTTCACCGTTGCCACTAATACTTTCATAAATTAAGAATCCAGCGGGTTTGATTATGTCGATTAAATTTTCTATTAAATATTTACTGTAAAAATGAATGATGATCGCGGCTGAAAAAGAACAGCTTTTGAAAGGGAGTGGTTTTCTGCAGTCCATAATAATTGGGTTTATGTTTTTATAGTTTAAGAACCACGAGTTGCTAAAGCTTTCATAAGAAAAATCTGCAGCCACTACATTTAAATTATGTTTGGATAATAGTGCCGAATTACGTCCATACCCACACCCCGCATCAAGAACAGTTGACCCTTTATGTAAATTTAAAGCTGAAAGCTGAGCCTCCAAGAAACTGGAAGGATCATTGGATAGTGGCTTTTTATGTCGACTGTATTGGCTGTCGATTTGATTATTTCTCAATCTCATAGGGAACCTGCGAAAATTGCACTGCCAATAAAAAATTACTACTGCATGCCCCGTCTGAGATTTTAAAGTCATTAGGGCTGTTGGCCTAAACTGAAAATTTAAGATAGCTCAAGAGGTTCGATAACGCATTCTCGCGTCGGTTAGATGCCTCGTTGTTTTTTGAAGGGCTGTGCGCCGCATCCGTGAAGTTCGCTAATAGAAGAACTATATGGAGATGTCGCTGCAATGTTGTTTTTCGCTATATAGCCTTTACTAAAAAGACGAGTCGTCTGTTGGGTTATGGGTCACTAAAAGGCCATTAGTCGATTCCATATTGACATCACAGATAGGTGTCAGCGAGACTCCCATAAAACCACAAGAACGATAGGGAAATTTCGTGATGAAAAAACGCTCCTTTCTGGTCCCGATGGCCACTCTTGCAGCTGCGATGGCAACCGAACAAGCATCAGCAGTAGCCACCCACGAGGTTGTAGAACCAATAACCGATACCCCAAACACATTCCCGGCTGAAGCTCAAAGCGAAAACCTTTCGGTGCGCGGTGGGAGTGATCAATTCGCCTTTGTTCTCAAACGCGGGGACCAAGGGCAGTTGATGGCTTATCACACCTCCCACAGCTCCCATGCTTCGCACGCCTCGCATTCCTCTCACACTTCAGGCTCGTGATGATTTACTCACATAAGCTCGTTTTTGATGAGCGGCTTTACGACGCGCAGGTTTTGCAGAAAGCCGCTTATCGTTCGATGAATTCCCTGACGGTTGATATCGCAGTCGATGAGGGACAGTTTATCTGCGCCTTGTCCTCGAATATCGGCCTTGACGAGTCGTCCTTCCTATCTGCCGTTCAAGAATTCAAGAAGGATGTGCTCGACTATCAATTGCGCCACCAGCTAAGCGCTGAGACGCAGCCGATCAAAAATTTAATCCTTGGACTGGCCTTTTCAAAAACCGGGCTTATCAGTGAGTAAATTCCAAAAGCTTGAGTTCTACGCGCAGCAACGTCCTTACGAGTTGCTGCCCTTCAAGTTTGATCGCCTCAATGACGATGAGTATGTCATCACCAATATGGCAGGCGAGTTCCACGTCATTCCATCGTCTATGCTTGAGCCGATCATCAACAAGACGCTTCCTCTTACATCAGAGCTAATTCCTACGCTCCGGTCTAAGCAATTTATTCGCTTCACCAATGAACAAGCGCCACTTCAGCTCTTGGCACTCAAAATACGCACGCGGTTGTCCAGACTGGCCCAGTTCACCAATCTACATATCTTTGTGGTGACCCTTCGCTGTGATCACAGCTGTCCGTATTGCCAGGTATCAAGGCAGTCGGAAAGCAAAGGCGAATTCGACATGACCACGGAGATGGCCGACAAATCGTTGGATTTCGTTTTTAGGTCACCGAATCCGGCGATAAAAATTGAATTTCAAGGTGGCGAACCACTGCTGAACTTCGAGATGGTGAGATACGTCGTTCTTGAAGCAAAAAAGCGCAACATCAAGGAAGGGCGAGATCTGCGGTTCGTCATCGCGACCACACTGTCGCTTCTGACCGATGACATGCTCGAGTTCTGTAAGCAGCACAGCATCGTGCTTTCATCTTCTCTGGACGGGCCAATGGATCTGCATAATGCAAATCGCCCACGGCCAGGTCGAGATAGTCACCAGCGTTTCGAGGAAGGCTTGAAAAAAGCCCGCGCAGCCCTCGGCTATGACCAAGTTTCAGCCCTGATGACAACCACAGATAAGAGCCTGCCACGCGCACGTGACATCATTGATGAATACTTGCGACTGGGCTTTGATGGGATTTTTTTACGTACGCTTTCCCCTTACGGCTTTGCGATCAAGACCAAGAAATTCATGTCTTATGACACGGAGCGTTGGCTGGAGTTTTACAAGGAAGGTCTTGAGTACATTATTGAACTGAACAAGTCCGGCATAAGATTTGTAGAACAGTACTCCTCGATTGTGCTGACGAAAATGTTGACATCGGGGGACCCTGGGTTTGTTGATTTGATGAACCCTGCCGGTGCTGGGATCGCAGCCATCGTGTTCAACTACGACGGATCGGTCTACGCCTCAGATGAAAGCCGAATGCTTGCTGAAATGGGTGATCATACGTTTAGGTTGGGCAACATTCTCGAGCATTCCTATGAGGAAATAATCCTTTCTGATCAGCTTCTGGATGCACTGGAGAACTCGTTCACTCTAAGCGCTCCAATGTGCTCTGACTGTGCATTTGAGCCTTACTGCGGCGCTGAGCCCGTCTACCATCACGCCATTCACAAGGATGTGGTTGCAAGAAAATCTGAGTCCTCTTTCTGCAAACGAAATATGGCGATTTTCAAGCATCTCATTGAACTGATGGAAAGCGATGAGCAAACGAAACGGATTTTTATGGGGTGGGCCAATCGATGCTGAAGCTCGGCGGAAAGATTATCCGTATCCATGCGGTTGATGTTCATAAGGACCTCACGTTACTCAAAGTGGCGACCAGCCGGAATCTGCCAGAAGTATTGCGACGAGAAATGGCGTATCTGGTTTCTGATCACCAGATTCCCCGAGGATTCGCACACTACCTGCTGCTTGAAAAGCATCGTGAGTTGGTTGAGGTGCTGCCTTCCGACTCAGATTACTCACTCCTACCGAATGACTACAGC
Organism: Pseudomonas sp. SIMBA_041; assembly: GCF_046535095.1. Classification (NCBI taxonomy): domain Bacteria; kingdom Pseudomonadati; phylum Pseudomonadota; class Gammaproteobacteria; order Pseudomonadales; family Pseudomonadaceae; genus Pseudomonas; species Pseudomonas sp. SIMBA_041. The sequence continues at coordinate 55,784 of NZ_JAWRXJ010000015.1, read as the reverse complement.
TACATTGGTGATGGTGACATAGTCAGGCTTTCAGCAGATCGTCGGACAATTCGTGTACTGTTTCGGGTATCAGCGCCCAACAACAGCATTTTGATTACTGAACAGTGCAATCATTACTGCCTCATGTGCTCACAACCGCCTAAGGCTGCTGATGATTCATGGTTGCTCGATGAAACGGAGGATCTGATCCCGCTGATTCCAAAGGACACCCCAGAGTTGGTATTTACTGGCGGCGAGCCAACGACCAATCGGGAGCGTTTCCTTAAAATCATCAGCCTGACAAAAAGTTATCTACCAAGAACCGCAATCCACATTCTCTCGAACGGGCGCAGTTTTAAAGACCCTGCGTTCGCCGAAAAGTATGCGCAGCTTGAATTGCCCGACGCGATGATCGGAATACCTGTCTATTCGGACGACCCGACGCTGCATGACTACATCGTCCAGGCCCAGGGCGCATTCGATGAAACCATTCAGGGCATTCTCAATCTGAAGCGTTTGGGTCAGAAAGTTGAGATCCGAGTTGTCATTCATAAGCTATCGGTGCAGCGCCTGCCTGAGCTGTGTGAGTTCATCGCACGTAATCTGCTGTTTGTTGATCATGTGGCGTTGATGGGCCTTGAGATGATGGGCTTCACTAGGGCAAATCTTGATGAACTATGGATTGACCCAATTGAGTACAAAGATACACTCAGCAAATCAGTTGGGATTTTGGCCAAGTACGGCATGAACGTCTCGGTATACAACCATCAGCTATGCTTGGTGAATTCGGACATTCAACCCTACTACCGTAAATCAATCAGCGACTGGAAGAACGAATACGCTTCTGAGTGTCAGAGCTGTAAAAAACAGCGTGAATGCGGAGGTTTTTTTGCATCGGGTGTTAAGTTCGGTTACAGCAAGCACCTAGTCCCATTCTGACTTCGGCATCATTTCATTCAACAAATTCAGTCGCCGCAATTAGCACTTTATGCGATGCGGGTTTTTGTTTATGTGCAGGGCTCAAAGGTTGTGGTGTCCCGGCTGGCGCTATCGCGAGCAAGCTCGCTCCCACAGTTGATCTTCGCTTGGTTTGAGTTCTGCGCACGACACTGAACCCTGTGGGAGCGAGCTTGCTCGCGATGGTCTAAAGCCGAACACCAGGATTGCGGTTCACTCATCACTCAGCCTGGCGCAACCGCTTATAAAGGGTATTGCGACTAACCCCCAACCGCCGGGCCAAGTGCGAAATATTCCCCCCAGCCGCCCGCAACTGCCGATTCAAATCTTCGACATCATTCAAATCCACCGCCAACACTTCTGGCGAATCCACCGGTTCCATCTCCAGATCGACAAAAAAATCATCCGGCAAATGCTCCGGTCGTACCGGCTGCTCCTCGGCCATGGCCAGCGCCACCTGCATCACGCTGCTGACCTGGCGCAAATTCCCCGGCCACGGATGACGGCCGAACAGTTCCAGCACCTCACGGCTCAACCCGGCCCACTGCGATGGCTCGCGGTGCTGCTCCCACAAACGTTTGAACAAGGCCTGCTTGTCGCTGCGTTCGCGCAGGGGCGGTAGTTCCAGGGTCAAACCGCCGATCCGGTAGTACAGGTCTTCGCGGAACCGCCCCAGTTGCACTTGCTCACGCAACGCACGGTTGGTCGCCGAAATAATCCGGATATCGACCGGGAACAGCTCGCTGCTGCCCACCGGTTGCACGCAGCGTTCCTGCAATACCCTCAACAACCGGGCTTGGGTCGGCAGCGGCATGTCGCCGATTTCATCGAGAAACAGGGTGCCTTTATCGGCTTTGCGGATCAGCCCGATGCTGCCTTTCTGGTTGGCGCCGGTGAACGCGCCTTTCTCGTAGCCGAACAGCTCGGATTCCACCAGTTCGGCGGGGATCGCCGCACAGTTGACCGCAATGAACGGTTGTTTGCTGCGAGAGCTGGCCTGGTGCAGGGCTTTGACGAAGACTTCCTTGCCGACCCCGGTTTCGCCGTGGATCAGCAGTGGAATGTCCTTCTCCAGCAGGCGTTCAGCCTGACGCACGGCTTTTTCCACGCGGCTGTCGCCGAAGTGCAGGGTGTTGAGGCTGATCGTTTCGGGTGCCGCCACGACCACCGGTTCAGCGCTCTTGGGTTCAGAAAACAGTCGCGCTTGAATCGGTACTTGTTTCGGCCGCCGCAGCAGGCACTGAAAGCGATTGCGCCCCGAGGCTTGCAGCGCGAACGGCAGGCCGTCGGGCTGGTTCAGCAATTCCAGCAGTGACACCTTGAACAGGCTTTCGACGCTGACCCGCGACAGGCTGATGCCCAGCAGATTGTCGGCCCGGCGGTTGGCGGACAGCACCTGGCCGGTCTCGTCGAAGATCAACAGCCCGGCCCATTGGCTGTCGAGATTGTTCAACCCGGTGTTGAACGTCAGTTGAAAGTGCTGGCCGTGGAACAGGTTGAGAATCAGCCGGTTTTCCACGGTCTGGCTCATCATCTTGACCATGCCGAGGGTATGGGACGGCGGCAGGTAGCTGTCGCTGGACACGTCCAGCACCGCGATCACTTTGCGCTCGGCATCGAAAATCGGCGCAGCGGAACCGGTCATGAAGCGATTGGCTTTCAGGAAGTGTTCATCGTGTTCGATGTGCACGGCCTGCTCGCAGGCGAGGGCGGTGCCGATGGCGTTGGTGCCGCTGCAACGCTCCATCCAGCTGGCGCCGGCGCTGAAACCACGGGTCAGGCTCGGCTCGATAAAGCGCTGGGTGCCCCACGACGTGAGCACCTGGCCTTGATTGTCGGCGAGCATGATCAGGCAGTTGGAATTGCTCAGGATGTTTTCGTAATACGGCAGGACTTCTTGATGCGTGGTTTGCACCAGGGAATGCTGGCTCTCCAGCAATTGTGCGATGCCTTCGGCCGGCAGCTGATCAAACGCGGGTGCACTCTGATGATCAAGCCCGAAGGCGCGGCAACGCTTCCAGGAGTCCTGAATGACGGCGTCGTGGGAGAGCGGCGAGGCGGGTGCGGCCATGGCAGTCGATCTCTGAACATTATTATTTTTGTTGTGAGTAACGCGATTCATGTAGCAGCCTTCGGCAGCTGCTACAGGGCCGTGCGTAATTCGGAATATTTCGCAGTAAAACGGTGTGTAGAGTGTTGTTCACTATTGTTCATTGTCAACCAGCGGATTGTTCAGTTGTTCAGCCTCAGTTGTTCATTTCTGTTCAGCAACGAAAGTGCTCACACCCTTCACTGAAGGATTTTCAAACCAGATCAATAGCTTGCAATTTCTGGCACGAAACTCGCTCTGTAGCTCCGGTCGCTTGACTCCAAATAATAAAAAGGCCGAGCCATGTCATTAACCCTGGAGCACGTCAGCCGCACCGTCGAGGGCCAGACCTGGATCGACGATGCCTGCCTGAGTTTTGAACCCGGTTCCTTCAACGTTTTGCTCGGGCGCACGCTGTCCGGCAAAACCAGCCTGATGCGCCTCATGGCCGGGCTGGACAAGCCCGACAGCGGCCGCATCCTCATGAACGGCGTCGATGTCACCCAGCGCCCGGTGCGTTTGCGCAACGTGTCGATGGTTTATCAACAGTTCATCAATTACCCGACCATGACCGTCTTCGAGAACATTGCCTCGCCATTGCGCCAGGGCGGTGTGTCCAATGAGCTGATCCAGAGCAAAGTGCTGGAAACCGCGAAGATGCTGCGCATCGAGAAGTTTCTCCAGCGCCATCCCCTTGAACTCTCCGGCGGTCAGCAACAGCGCACGGCCATGGCCCGCGCGCTGGTCAAGGACGCCGAGCTGATCCTGTTCGACGAGCCGCTGGTCAACCTCGATTACAAGCTGCGCGAAGAATTGCGCCAGGAAATGCGCGAGCTGTTCAAGGCCCGCCACACCATCGCCATCTACGCCACCACCGAACCCAACGAAGCCCTGGCGCTGGGCGGCACCACGACCATTCTTCACGAAGGCCGGGTGATCCAGAGCGGCAAGTCGTCCGAGGTCTATCACCAGCCGCAAAGCGTGCTCGCGGCAGAGCTGTTCTCCGAGCCGCCGATCAACCTGATGCCGGGGCGCATTGCCGGCAACGAAGTCAGCTTCGCCAATTTCGTGCACTTCCCGTTGAACGTGGATTTGCGGCCGGTGGGCGAGGGCGAATTCCGCTTTGGCGTGCGGCCGAGCCACATCTCGCTGGTGCCGAGCAACGACGATGACCTGGAGCTGGCCGTGACCGTCGAGGTCGCCGAGATCAGTGGTTCGGAAACCTTCCTGCACGTGCGCAACGAGCATTTCCTGCTGGTGCTGCACTTGCCCGGCGTTCACGAATACGACGTCGATGCACCGATTCGCATCTATATCCCGACCCATAAACTGTTTGTGTTCGATGCGCAGGGACGTCTGGTCCAGGCGCCCGGCCGCCGTATTGCGAGGGTTGCCTGATGGCCGAAATCCGTTTGCAGAACCTCGCCCACAGCTACACCAAAACCCCCACCGGCCCTGAGGATTACGCGATCCGCGAGATGGATCACATCTGGGAGCAGGGCGGCGCCTATGCGTTGCTCGGGCCATCGGGGTGCGGCAAGTCGACCTTGCTCAACATCATTTCCGGGCTGCTCAGCCCCTCGCAGGGGCATGTGTTGTTCGACGGCAAAGCGGTCAACGACCTGACGCCGGAGAAGCGCAACATCGCCCAAGTTTTTCAGTTCCCGGTGGTCTACGACACCATGACGGTGTTCGATAACCTGGCGTTTCCCCTGCGTAACCAAGGCATGGCCGAGGCGAGAATTCACAGCAAGGTGCAGGAAATCGCCGAGGTCCTTGACCTGCAGGCGTTGCTGAGCAAAAAGGCCAGCAACCTCACCGCCGATGAAAAACAGAAAGTTTCCATGGGCCGTGGGCTGGTGCGCGATGACGTCTCGGCGATCCTGTTCGACGAACCGCTGACCGTGATCGATCCGCACCTGAAGTGGAAGCTGCGGCGCAAGCTCAAGCAGATTCACGAGCAGTTCAACATCACCATGGTCTACGTCACCCACGATCAGCTGGAGGCCTCGACCTTCGCTGACAAAATTGCGGTGATGTACGGCGGGCAGATCGTGCAATTCGGTACGCCGCGGGAATTGTTCGAACGGCCGAGCCACACCTTTGTCGGCTATTTCATCGGCAGCCCGGGGATGAACCTGATCGAGGTCACGCCGCAACCGGGTGGCGTGGGGTTCGCCTCGACGCACCTGCCGCTGTCCGAGGCGCAACAGCAGCGCATCGCCGAGTCCGAGTGGAAAACCCTGAAAGTTGGCATCCGTCCGGAGTTCGTCCACGTGTGGGAAGAACCCTTTGATGACGCGATGCAAGCACAGGTCGTACACATCGAAGACCTCGGGACCTACAAGATCCTGACCCTGAACCTCGACGGCGCACCGTTGAAAGTGCGCCTGGCCGAAGACAAGCCGGTGCCCGAAGGCACGGCGTACATCAGTTTTCCGGCGCAGTGGTTGATGGTCTATGCCGATGATTACCTGCTGGAGACACAGCCATGAACAAGGTGCAAAACAACAAGGCCTGGTGGCTGGTGTTGCCGGTGTTCCTGCTGGTGGCCTTCAGTGCGGTGATCCCGATGATGACGGTGGTCAACTATTCGGTGCAGGACATCTTCGACCAGTCCAGCCGCTACTTCGTCGGCGCCGACTGGTACAAGCAGGTGCTGCTCGATCCGCGCCTGCATGACTCGCTGCTGCGGCAGTTCATCTACTCGGCCTGCGTGCTGCTGATCGAAATCCCGCTGGGCATCGCCATCGCCCTGACCATGCCGACCAAGGGCCGCTGGTCGTCACTGGTGCTGATCATCCTGGCCATCCCGCTGCTGATTCCATGGAACGTGGTCGGCACCATCTGGCAGATTTTCGGCCGCGCCGACATCGGCCTGCTGGGTTCGAGCCTGAATGCCATGGGCATCAACTACAACTATGCGTCGAACACCATGGACGCCTGGGTCACGGTGCTGGTGATGGACGTGTGGCACTGGACGTCGCTGGTGGCGCTGTTGTGCTTCTCCGGGCTGCGGGCGATTCCGGACGTGTATTACCAGGCGGCGCGGATTGATCGGGCCTCGGCGTGGGCAGTGTTCCGGCACATCCAGTTGCCCAAGCTGAAAAGCGTGCTGCTGATCGCGGTGATGCTGCGCTTCATGGACAGTTTCATGATCTACACCGAGCCGTTCGTACTGACCGGTGGCGGCCCTGGGAATGCCACGACGTTCCTCAGTCAGACGTTGACCCAGATGGCCGTAGGGCAATTCGACCTGGGACCGGCAGCGGCGTTTTCGCTGGTGTACTTCCTGATCATCCTGTTGGTGTCCTGGTTGTTCTACACCGCCATGACTCACTCTGACGCCAACCGCTGAGGCCCATCATGAGCAAGAGAAAGCTGATTCCACTGCTGATCTACATCCTGTTCCTGCTGGTGCCGATCTACTGGCTGCTGAACATGTCCTTCAAGAGCAACACCGAAATCCTCGGCGGCCTGACGCTGTTTCCCTCGGACTTCACCTTGCATAACTACAAGGTGATTTTCACCGATCCGAGCTGGTACACCGGTTACCTCAACTCGCTGTATTACGTGAGCCTGAACACGGTGATTTCCCTGAGCGTGGCGCTGCCGGCGGCGTATGCGTTTTCGCGCTATCGCTTCCTCGGTGACAAGCACCTGTTCTTCTGGCTGCTGACCAACCGCATGGCACCGCCGGCGGTGTTCCTGCTGCCGTTCTTCCAGCTGTATTCCTCGATCGGGCTGTTCGACACCCACATCGCCGTGGCCCTGGCTCACTGCCTGTTTAACGTGCCGTTGGCGGTGTGGATTCTTGAGGGCTTCATGTCCGGTGTTCCCAAGGAAATTGACGAAACCGCCTACATCGACGGCTACAGTTTTCCCAAGTTCTTCGTGAAGATTTTCATCCCGCTGATCGGTTCCGGGATCGGCGTCACGGCGTTTTTCTGCTTCATGTTTTCCTGGGTCGAGTTGCTGTTGGCGCGCACGCTGACGTCGGTCAACGCCAAGCCGATTGCGGCGGTGATGACGCGCACGGTATCGGCGTCCGGTATCGATTGGGGCGTGCTGGCGGCGGCGGGGGTGTTGACCATCCTGCCGGGCATGCTGGTGATCTGGTTTGTTCGCAACCACGTGGCCAAGGGCTTTGCCCTCGGCCGGGTATGAGGAGCTGGTGATGGAATGGATGAGTTGGACGGTCCCGACCGCGGCGTTCTTCATCGTCATTGGCCTGATTCTGGTGGGCATGACGACCTGGGAATTGCGTTCGCCGAGCATTCTTCGGCGGGGTTTGTTGCCGATTGCCACCACCCGTGGCGATCGGCTGTTTATCGGTCTTCTCGGCAGCGCCTACCTGCATTTGCTGGTAATCGGCGTCACCGACTGGAGCATCTGGGTAGCGTCCGCGTTGTCCCTGGTGTGGCTGTTGGCTGTGATGCGTTGGGGCTAGTCGAATCGCTCGGCAATGTTGCTCCGAAAATCAAACAGGAGGTCTCTATGTTCGACAAAAACAATAAGCTGCGACATAGCATTTCATTGGCAGCCATGCTGGCACTCAGTGGGTTGAGCGCTGCGGCCTGGGCCGACGCCTATGAAGACGCTGCGAAGAAATGGATTGGCGCCGAGTTCAAACCGTCCACCCTGACGGCCGAGCAGCAGCTCGCGGAATTGAAGTGGTTCATCAAGGCGGCCGAGCCTTTTCGAGGGATGGACATCAAAGTCGTCTCCGAAACCCTGACCACCCACGAATATGAGTCCAAGGTGCTGGCCAAGGCCTTTACCGAGATCACCGGGATCAAGGTGACCCACGACCTGCTGCAAGAAGGCGACGTGGTGGAAAAACTGCAGACCGTGATGCAGTCGGACAAGAGCATCTATGACGGCTGGGTCAACGACTCGGACCTGATCGGTACGCACTTCCGCTACGGCAAGACCGAAGCGATCACCGACCTGATGGCCAACGAAGGCAAGAACTTCACCTCGCCGACCCTGGACCTGAAGGACTTCATTGGTATTTCCTTCACTACCGCCCCGGACGGCAAGCTCTATCAGCTGCCTGACCAGCAGTTCGCCAACCTGTACTGGTTCCGCGCCGACTGGTTCGAACGGCCGGAGCTGAAAGCCAAGTTCAAGGAAAAGTACGGCTACGAATTGGGCGTGCCGGTGAACTGGTCGGCCTATGAAGACATCGCCAAATTCTTCAGTGAAGACGTCAAGGAAATCGACGGCAAGCGGGTCTACGGGCACATGGACTATGGCAAGAAAGACCCGTCCCTGGGCTGGCGCTTCACCGATGCCTGGTTCTCCATGGCCGGTGGCGGCGACAAAGGCCTGCCGAACGGTTTGCCGGTGGACGAGTGGGGCATCCGCGTCGAGGATTGCCACCCGGTGGGTTCCAGCGTGACCCGCGGCGGCGACACCAACGGCCCGGCGGCAGTCTTTGCCACGCAGAAATACGTCGACTGGCTCAAGGCCTATGCGCCACCGGAAGCGGCGGGCATGACCTTCTCCGAGTCGGGGCCGGTGCCGTCCCAGGGCAACATCGCCCAACAGATCTTCTGGTACACCGCGTTCACCGCCGACATGACCAAGCCGGGCCTGCCGGTGGTCAATGCCGATGGCACGCCGAAGTGGCGGATGGCGCCATCGCCGCGCGGTCCGTATTGGGAAGAGGGCATGAAGCTGGGGTATCAGGACGTGGGTTCGTGGACGTTCATGAAGTCCACGCCTGAGAAGCAGAAACTGGCGGCGTGGCTGTATGCGCAGTTCGTGACCTCGAAAACCGTGTCGCTGAAGAAAACCATCGTCGGCCTGACGCCGATCCGCGAGTCGGACATCAACTCGCAAGCGATGACCGACCTGGCACCGAAACTCGGTGGTCTGGTCGAGTTCTACCGCAGCCCGGCCCGCGTGCAATGGACCCCGACCGGGACCAACGTGCCGGACTATCCGCGTCTGGCGCAACTGTGGTGGAGCCACATCGCCGAAGCGGCCAGCGGCGAGAAAACCCCGCAACAGGCACTTGATGGTCTGGCCAAGGATCAGGACGCGATCATGTCCCGTCTGGAACGTTCGAAGGCGCAAACCACCTGCGCCCCGAAAATGAACCCCGAGCGCGATGCGCAATACTGGTTCGATCAACCGGGCGCACCGAAGCCGAAACTGGCGAACGAGAAGCCGAAAGGCGAAACCGTGAGCTACAACGAGCTGCTGAAATCGTGGGCGGATGCGCGTAAGTAAACCTCTGTACTGAGCAAGGCGAACGGCACCGAAAGGTGCCGTTTTTGTGGGTGCCTGACCCACCGCCATCGCGGGCAAGCCACGCTCCCACAGGTTTCAGCGGGGGCACACATGCTGCGGACGACGGTGATCACTGTGGGAGCCGGGCTTGCCCGCGATGAGGCCGGCCCCGGCAGCGGATATCTCAAATACGATGCTTCAGTGCGCCACCCCCTCAATCGCAGGAAACCCCAACCGAAACACCGTCATCACTCCCGGCAGGCTCTTAACCTCCGCCACGCCCTGATGCAGGCTCATGATCGAGCGCACGATGGCCAGGCCCAGTCCGGTGCTGCCTTGTGCACGGCAGCGGCTGCTGTCGACGCGGTAAAAGCGGTCGAACAGATGGGGCAGATGCTGCGCCTCGATGCCCGCACCGGGGTTGCTGACCAGCAGGGAAACCTGCGTCGCGCCTTGTTCAATCAGCAGCGACACCGTTTGCCCGGCGGGGCAGTGACGCAGGGCGTTGGACAGCAGGTTCGAGATCGCCCGCTGGATCATCAGCCGGTCGCCCATCACCCGGGCACTGCCAATGACCGTCAACTGAATCTGCTTGTCCTGTGCGGACAGGGAAAACAGGTCGGCGACTTTCAGGGCTTCATCTTCCAGCGCAATCAGCTCGAAAGGCGTCAGCGCCGCCGGGTGGCTGACCTGCGCCAGAAACAGCATGTCCGAGACAATCCGCGCAAGGCGATCCAGTTCTTCGGTACACGACACTAAAACGTCCTTGTACTCATCCGTCGTGCGTTCACGGGAGAGCGTCACCTGTGCCTTGCCCATCAGGTTGTTGATCGGCGAGCGCAGTTCGTGGGCCAGGTCATCGGAGAACTGCGACAACTGCTGCACGCCGCTGTCGAGGCGATGCAGCATGAAATTGATGCCCTGCGCCAGTTCACTGAGTTCCTGCGGCATGTTCACCACCGAGAGTCGATGGTCGAGGTCTTGCGTCGACACCATCTCCGCCACTTTACGAAACTCGCGCATCGGTGCCAGGCCACGCTGCACGGCCGCCCAGGCACAGAGGCCGATGAGGATCAGCAGCAACGGCAACGCCATCAGCGTCGTGCGCAGATAGGCACTGAGCAACGCCTGATCGTGGGCATTGTCCATCGACAGCATTACCGGGACGCTGGTGCCGTCCTTCAGGCGGATCAATCGGGAGGCGGTCAGAAACTTTACGCCTTGGGCATCGGTGCTGGTGGAGTAAGCCAACTGATCGGTGGCCGCCCGCATGACCTTCAGTTCGACGCGCGGATCGGCCATGCCGGAGCCGGACTTCAACAACGGTGATCGCAGGTTCGAGCGGTCATAAATCGTTAGCGTCAGGTTGTCATGCCCCATGACCTGATCGAGCAGAATGTGCGGTTTGCCACTGACTTCATTGGCATCGATGTACAGCGACAGGCTGTGTTCCACCTGCGCCATTTTCTTTTCCAGACTGTCCCGGGAGAGTGAATTGAGCTCATGGGTCAGGGCGAAATACGCCAAGCTCGCCAGAAACACCACCAACAGCGCCCCGAGAATACTCACCGTCAGGCCGAGGCGCAGCGACAGGCTCACCGGCTTCATTCCCGCGCCTCCAGCACGTAGCAGACACCGCGCAGGGTATGAATCAACTTGTTGTCGAAGGGGTCATCGATTTTCGCCCGCAAGCGCCGGATCGAGACTTCGACCACGTTGGTGTCGCAGTCGAAGTTCATGTCCCACACCAGCGAAATGATCTGGGTGCGGGTGAGCACCTCGCCGGACTGGCGCATCAGCAGATGCAGCAGCGCGAATTCCTTGGTGGTCAGGTCGATGCGCTGCTCGCCGCGAAAGGCGCGGTGGCGCCCCGGGTCGAGTTCGAGGTCGGCGACTTTGAGCACCTGTGGCACCGGGATGTTTTCGCTGCGGCGCATCAAGGTGCGTACCCGCGCCAGCAATTCCGGAAACTCGAACGGCTTGACCAGGTAGTCATCGGCGCCCAGGTCCAGGCCACGAATCTTGTCGGCCAGTCGACCGCGCGCGGTCAACATCATCACCCGGGTGGAGCGGGTACGCCGCAGTTGTTCAAGTACGCCCCAGCCATCCAGTTCGGGCAGATTCACGTCCAGGATCACCAGGTCATAAACCTGTTGCAGGGCCAGATGCAGTCCATCGGCCCCCGTTGCCGCGTGGTCAACGATATAACCACTTTCCGTCAGTCCCTGATGTAAGTATTCGGCACTTTTAAGCTCGTCCTCGACGACAAGGATTCGCATGATTAATCACCACTTCTGTTTAAAGGATATGTAACTAAGTTGGTCGGGAAAGTTGTTGTTTTTGTAAGGGTGTCCGGACGGGTTTCAATAACGGCGAATTGTACGGGTTTTGTGTTTTGCTTCAGCGGTTCTCCGTATCAACGTGTGCAAGGTAAAGGTTGTAGTGGCTACAGGGTCAACCAAAAACATCGGTACTGTGGCTTTAAACCGGCCCTCTGCGACGGCTTGTCGCAGTGCATGTGTCCAAAATTTCATCCGCTGCATGAGAACTGAGTTCGGGCAAGTACTGTTCGGCGGATAACCACTGAGCATTTGTTTCTATGTATTGCGATGTTGGCTTTTGTACTTCGCATGCTAGAGCAAAACAACTTGCCGGAACCGTGGATAACGGATTTGTAATGTTCCAGTCACCTTGTCGATAAGTTCAGAACTTTACCGTGGCGGCACCGAAGATTCTTGATTTAAGGAAGTATTCCATTGCCCGGTTTAAGAGAACTGACGGCGCGATCACGCCTGAAAAAAACGCGGCGGGTGGTGAGTGCCACCTGTTTTTTATGGCTGGCCGGTCCAGGTTTCGCAGCGGACTTGCCCGGCTCGACGCTGACGCTGGATCAGGCCCTGCAAACGGCGTTCGCCGGCAACCCTGACCTGGCGGCAGCGCAGTGGGAAATCGGCATCGCCCAAGGGGACCGGCAGCAGGCCGGCTTGATTCCCAATCCCGAAGTGTCGTGGGAGGCTGAAGATACCCGGCGCGATTCGCGCACCACCACGGTGATGCTCAGCCAGCCGATTGAACTGGGTGGCAAGCGCGGTGCACGTATCGAGGTGGCGAGCCGCGCGCAGGACGCCGCCGGAATCGAGCTGGAACGCCAGCGCAATGCCTTGCGCGCCGATGTGATCCAGGCGTTTACCGGCGCACAGACCGCCCAGCAGCGGTTGCGGTTGTCCCGTCAGTCGCTGCAACTCGCCGAGCAGGGTGTGCGCGTGGCGCAAGGGCGTATCGAGGCGGGTAAATCGTCACCGGTCGAAGGCACGCGGGCGCAGGTGCAATTGTCGGAAGTGCGGCTGGAGTTGAGCCGGTCCGAACGGGATCAGAGCAATGCCTATCAGCAATTGGCGCAGGTCATGGGTTCACCGCTGCCGACGTCGGTGAATGTGCAGGCCGCTCCTCAAGGCATGCCCGCCGTACCGCCGCCGACCCGGTTGCTCGAACGCTTGAACGAAACCGCCGAGCTGCGGCTGGCCAAATTGCAGATCGATCAGCGTGAAGCTTCTTTGGGGCTGGAGAAAGCACAGCGGATGCCCGATCTGACCGTCAGTGTCGGCAGCCAGTACAGCGAAACGGAGCGCGAGCGAGTGAACGTGGTGGGGCTGTCGATGCCGATTCCGCTGTTCAACCGCAATCAGGGCAACGTGCTGGCCGCCGCGCGCCGCGCTGATCAGGCGCGGGACCTGCGCAATGCCACCGAGCTGCGCTTGCGCACCGAAATCCAGACCACCCTGGAGCAATGGCAGACCGCCAATGGCGAAGTCAAAGTGTTCAACCAGACCATCCTGCCCGCCGCGCAAAGTGCCGTTGACAGCGCCACCCGCGGTTTCGAAATGGGCAAGTTCGGCTTCCTCGACGTGCTCGATGCCCAGCGCACCTTGATCAGTGCCCGCACCCAGTACATCCAGGCCGTTGCCGAGGCGACGGACGCGCGGGTGCGCATCGAACGCATTTTTGGCGATCTCGCCGTCAGCCCTTGAATTTCACCTTTTACCTGACTGCGCGATGGTCTGACGCAGAGGAGTTTCCATGGATAAAAAACTGATTGTTGTCGCTGCGGCGACGTTGGCACTGGGCATTGGCATCGGTTCGATGTGGACGGGCAGTGCCTCCGTCGACGCCCACGCCGATGAGGCGGCGGAGCATGCCGACCACGCCGAAGCAGGCGCCGCTGCCGACGGCGAACAGGCCGAAGGCGAAGAAGGACACCTGACGTTGAGCGCCGAGCAAGTTGCTACAGCGGGCATTCAATTGGCCGAAGCCGGGGCGCAGAACATCAGCCTCGGTTTGTCGTTTCCCGGCGAAGTGCGCTTCGACGAAGACCGTACCGCCCACGTTGTGCCACGCGTGCCGGGGGTGGTCGAGTCGGTGTCGGTCAATCTCGGGCAGCCGGTGAAAAAGGGGCAGTTGCTGGCGGTGATCGCCAGTCAGCAGATCTCCGATCAGCGCAGCGAACAAGCTGCTGCACAGCGGCGCCTGACATTGGCGCGCACCACTTACGAGCGCGAGAAGCAGTTGTGGCAGGACAAGATTTCCGCCGAGCAGGATTTCCTTCAGGCGCGCCAGGCGCTGGAGGAAGCCGAAATTGCCCTGAACAATGCCCGGCAGAAAATCAGCGTGCTCAGCGGCAGCGTGGTCGCCACCGGCGGCAATCGCTATGAGTTGCGCGCGCCGTTCGACGGTGTGGTGGTGGAAAAACACCTGACGCCGGGGGAGGTGGTTGACGAAACCACGGCGGCGTTCACGCTTTCGGACCTGTCGCGGGTGTGGGTGACCTTCGGCGTGTCGCCCAAGGACCTGAACCAGGTGCAAGTGGGCAAAACAGTCACCGTCAGCGCCCCGGAATTGAACGCCGAAGTCGTCGGCACCGTGGCTTACGTCGGCAGCTTGCTCGGCGAACAGACGCGCACCGCGACGGTTCGCGTCACCCTGGAAAACCCGCAAGGTTCGTGGCGTCCGGGACTGTTCGTCGCTGCCCGGGTCGCCACCGACAGCCGCCAGGTCAAGGTCGCCATCCCCGAAACCGCGATCCAGACGGTCGAGGACAAACCCACGGTGTTTGTGCGCACCGACGACGGCTTCAAGGCGCAAGCGGTGGAGCTGGGCAGTCGCGCGGCCGGTCAGGTGGAAATCATCCAGGGGCTGGAGCCGGGCGTGCAGGTCGCTGCTGCCGGCAGCTTCATCCTCAAATCGGAACTGGGCAAAGCCTCGGCTGAGCACGCTCACTAAAGACGCTCACCGCAGACAGTGACTGAAGACTCCCACCGATACGCCCCCTCGACGAGAAGGTTCTCATGTTCGAACGCCTGATCCAGTTTGCCATCGAGCAGCGCATCATCGTGCTGCTCGCCGTTTTGCTCATGGCCGGCCTCGGCATCGCCAGTTATCAAAAACTGCCGATCGACGCCGTGCCGGATATCACCAACGTCCAGGTGCAAATCAACACCGGCGCCCCCGGGTTCTCCCCGCTGGAAACCGAGCAGCGCATCACCTTCCCGATTGAAACCGCGATGGCTGGTTTGCCGGCGCTGGAGCAGACCCGTTCGCTGTCGCGCTCGGGGCTGTCGCAGGTCACGGTGATCTTCAAGGACGGCACCGACCTGTTCTTCGCCCGGCAACTGGTCAACGAGCGATTGCAGATCGCCAGGGAACAATTGCCCGAGGGCGCGGAGGCGGTGATGGGGCCGATTTCCACCGGTCTCGGCGAGATTTTCCTGTGGACGGTGGAAGCGCAGGACGGGGCGCTGAAGGACGACGGCACGCCATACACGCCGACCGATCTGCGGGTGATTCAGGACTGGATCATCAAGCCGCAATTGCGCAACGTCCAGGGTGTCGCCGAGATCAACACCATCGGTGGCTTCGCCAAGGAATACCAGATTGCTCCCGATCCGAAACGGCTGGCGGCTTACAAGTTGACCCTCACCGATCTGGTGACGGCGCTGGAGCGCAACAACGCCAACGTCGGCGCCGGTTACATCGAGCGTAGCGGCGAGCAATTGTTGATTCGTGCGCCGGGGCAAGTGGCGAGCACCGAGGACATCGCCAACATTGTCATGGCCAATGTCGACGGCACGCCGATCCGGGTGAAGAACGTCGCGACCGTGGACATCGGCCGCGAATTGCGCAGTGGTGCCGCCACTGAAAACGGTCGCGAAGTGGTACTGGGCACGGTGTTCATGCTGATCGGCGAGAACAGCCGAACCGTTTCGCAAGCGGTTGCCAGCAAGCTCGAACAGATCAACAAATCCCTGCCTAAAGGCGTGATCGCGGTGCCGGTGTACGACCGCACGCACCTGGTGGACAAAGCCATCGCCACGGTGAAGAAAAACCTGGTCGAAGGCGCGATTCTGGTGATCGCGATTCTGTTCCTGTTTCTCGGCAATATCCGCGCGGCGCTGATTACCGCGATGGTGATTCCGCTGTCGATGCTCTTCACCTTCACCGGCATGTTCAGCAACAAGGTCAGCGCCAACCTGATGAGTCTTGGCGCACTGGACTTCGGGATCATCGTCGATGGCGCCGTGGTGATCGTTGAAAACACCCTGCGACGGCTGGCCCATGCGCAGCAGCATCACGGGCGATTGCTGACCCGTTCCGAACGGTTTCACGAAGTGTTTGCAGCCGCCAAGGAGGCGCGGCGTCCGCTGATTTTCGGCCAGTTGATCATCATGGTTGTGTACCTGCCGATCTTCGCCTTGAGCGGTGTCGAAGGGAAAATGTTCCACCCGATGGCGTTCACCGTGGTCATCGCGTTGTTGGGCGCCATGCTGTTGTCGGTGACGTTTGTTCCGGCAGCCATTGCGCTGTTCGTGACCGGCAAGGTCAAGGAAGAGGAGGGGGTGGTCATGCGCGGCGCGCGCCAGGTTTATGCGCCGGCGTTGGCCTGGGTGATGAGCCATCGGGCGCTGGCCGTGGGCATGGCCTTGGGCGTGATTGTGCTCAGCGGGGTCATGACCAGCCGCATGGGCAGCGAGTTTGTGCCCAGCCTCAGCGAAGGCGATTTTGCCCTGCAAGCCCTGCGCGTGCCAGGCACCAGCCTGACCCAGTCGGTCGACATGCAGCAGCGTCTGGAAACCCTGATCCTTGGCAAAGTGCCGGAAGTCGAGCGTGTGTTCGCCCGCACCGGCACCGCCGAAATCGCCTCCGACCCGATGCCGCCGAACATCTCCGACAGCTACGTGATGCTCAAGCCGAAAGAGCAGTGGCCGGACCCTGGCAAGTCCCGTGAAACCCTCATGGCCGAACTGCAACAAGCCGCCGCGACGTTGCCGGGCAGCAACTATGAACTGTCGCAGCCGATCCAGTTGCGCTTCAACGAACTGATTTCCGGCGTGCGCAGCGACGTGGCGGTCAAGGTGTTCGGCGACGACATGGACGTGCTCAACGCCACGGCGGCGAAGGTGGCCGCAGCGTTGCAGAAGGTCGATGGCGCTTCCGAGGTCAAGGTTGAACAAACCAGTGGCCTGCCGGTGCTGACCATCAACATCGACCGCGACAAGGCCGCGCGTTATGGCCTCAACGTGGGCGATGTGCAAGACACCATTGCGGTGGCGGTCGGCGGGCGCAAGGCCGGGACGCTGTATGAAGGCGACCGGCGTTTCGACATGGTGGTGCGCCTGTCCGATGCCATGCGCAAGGACATCGACGGCCTGTCGGCGCTGCTGATCCCGGTGCCGGCGCCGCTCAATGGCACTGCCGGCCAGATTGGCTTCATCGCACTCAAGGACGTCGCCAGCCTCGATCTGGTGCTCGGACCCAATCAGGTCAGTCGCGAAAATGGCAAGCGGCTGGTGATTGTCAGCGCCAACGTGCGTGGGCGCGACATTGGTTCGTTCGTTAAAGAGGCCGGCGAGGTGATCGAGCGCGATGTGCAGGTTCCGGCGGGCTACTGGACCAGTTGGGGTGGCCAGTTCGAGCAGTTGCAGTCGGCGGCCAGGCGCTTGCAGATCGTGGTGCCGGTGGCGCTGCTGTTGGTGTTCGGCTTGTTGTTCATGATGTTCAACAACCTCAAGGACGGGCTGCTGGTGTTCACCGGGATTCCGTTTGCCTTGACCGGTGGCGTCATGGCGTTGTGGTTGCGGGACATCCCGCTGTCGATTTCGGCAGGCGTCGGATTCATTGCGCTGTCGGGGGTGGCGGTGCTCAACGGCCTGGTGATGATCGCGTTCATCCGCAATTTGCGCGAGGAGGGGCGTTCGCTGTCTGATGCGATCAACGTGGGTGCGCTGACGCGGTTGCGGCCGGTGTTGATGACGGCCCTGGTGGCGTCACTGGGCTTCATTCCGATGGCGCTGGCGACTGGCACCGGGGCAGAGGTGCAGCGGCCGCTGGCGACGGTGGTGATCGGCGGAATCGTGTCCTCGACCCTCCTCACGTTGCTGATCTTGCCGGCGCTGTATCAGCTCGCCCATCGCAGGGATGAGGACCCCACTGATCCCTTGTAGGCGTGAGCCTGCTCGCGATAGCGGTCTATCAGGCAAACGTTCATTGACTGACCCACCGTCATCGCGAGCAGGCTCACTTCTACAGGTTTAGCGCGCACATAACGGATATGTAATTTGCACGCCACCGTCACGAAAGGTTCGGATTGTTACCTTGATCCCGTTAGTTAATTAAACGAGGAATCAAAGATGAAACTTGTAAAACTGGGTGCGTTTGCAGCGGCGTTGGTGATGTCTTCTGTGGTCATGGCGGCCGGTGGCGGCGACAGGACATTCGCAAGAATGATGGCGGCCAAAGACCGTTCCGTTGAGCTGTTCGTCGCCAAGGAACAGGCCCGCGACACCGTCGTCGTCAATGAAAAGAAGGACGATAAGACCAAAGACTTGTAAGCGTGCCGCACTTGAACAAGCCCGTCATCGAATTCCGGTGATGGGCTTTTTTATGAAGGTGATGAACATGAAATTGATCAAGTTGATGACGTTCGCCAGCGTGATGGCGATGTCCCAGAATGTGTTTGCTGAGGGCGGCGGCGATCGCACGTTTGAGCGTGCGCTCAGCGCCAATGCCAAAGCCATGGAACAGTACGCCGCCGACCAGGGTAAAGCTGCGCCGGTGGTTAAGGATTATGCGTACGGGATGAAGCTGGATGTGGTGAAAGTGGTCAGTGTGGTGCGCCCGCAAGCGGCTTGCGCTGCGGTGCCGGCCGCAATGACCTACGAAGACTCCAAGGGCCAACTCAACACCCTCAAATACACCGTGGCTGGGGATTGCCCTAAGCGCGGTGGGTAAGGCTTACATTGCGTACTTCAATTCGCGATGTTTAAGGTTGTGGAAGGCACCCACCGCAGGACGCTGCAGGGAATTGCGCAGGGCGTCATGCTCGGCGAACTGGCGGTGAACAAAGCACTGGATAACATTGATCCGGTCGGCTATTCACCGCTGACCCCCTGTTGGAGTGAGCCTGCTCGCGATAGCAGTGGGTCAGTCGATGAAGAGGCTGGATGAACCCGCCAAATCCGGGCGCAAAAAAAAAGGCGCCCCAAAGGACGCCAAAAAATTCACCTCTTACCAAAGGAGCCAGGAGCTTCTAAAGGTGAATGCCTATAACCCGTAAAGTCAGAGAATCGCCAACGGGTACTCGATAATCACCCGCACTTCATCCAGATCCGATTCATATGCAGTGGCGCGGGTATTGGCCTGGCGCAGGCGCAGCGACAGGTCTTTCAGCGAGCCGGTCTGCACCACGTATTTGACTTCGATGTCGCGTTCCCAGCGCTTCTGGTCGGTGAGTGGATTACCGTCGGCATCGCGGCGCATGTACACGGCGTTGGCGTTGGAATAGTCGGCGTCGGTGCCACGGGCGTAGCGGGTCATGAACGACAATCCCGGTACGCCGTAGGTCGTCATGTCGAGGTCGTAACGCACCATCCACGAACGTTCTTTGGGCGAGTTGAAGTCGCTGTACTGGATGGAGTTGTCGAGGAAGATCGAGTCGGACTGGCGCAGGTAGTCAAAGTCGTCATTGCCGTTGTTGCGCTGGTGCGACAACGCCACGGAATGCGCACCAAGTTTCACGCCGACCCGGCCGCTCCAGATGTTGTTGTCGAACCGGCCGAGCAACTGCTTGCCTTCATCGACTGCCTTGTAATAGTTGAGGCCGCCAAACAACGACAGGTCGTCCGACAGCGGATACGTCCACGCGGTGCCGGCGTAATACTGATTCCAGGCATCCTTGAGGCGGCTCGAATACAGGCTGAAGCTGAGGTTCTTGTTCAGCGCATAATCGCCGCCGCCGTAAGCGATCCACGGCGAATTGACCGGGCCGGCGTAAAACGTCGCGAAGTTTTCGCGCATGTCACTGGACACCGGTTGACTCATCGCATGCAGGCGTCCGCCCTGAACCGACAATCCCTCGAGGCTGGTGTTGGTCGCCGTGACGCCGCGAAAGCTTTCCGGCAGCAATCGTGAATCACCTGCCGCGACGACCGGGGCGGCAGGGAACACATCACCGACCTTGACCACCGTATCGAAGGCCCGGATTTTGGCGGCGCCTCCGACCTTGGTGTATTCATCCCGCGCTTCGCCTTCACTGTTGACCGGCAGCACGTCGAACGAACTGCGGCCACCGTTGCGGCCGTCACCGGTATCGAGCTTCAGGCCAATCATGGCAAACGCATCAACGCCGACCCCGACGGAGCCTTGAGTAAACCCGGACTCGAACTTGCTGATGATGGCTTGGGCCCAGGCCTCGGAATATCCATTGCCGGTAGGGCTCGACTGGCCATGGCGGTAATCACGATTGAAGTAGAAGTTGCGGTTGAGCACCGTCAGGCTGCTGCCTTCGATAAACCCCTCGGCCTTATCTTCCGCCAGGACCATGGACGGCCCTGAGCCGACCACTACAGCCAACGCGGCCATCGACATTTTTTTATTGTTAACCATCAATCACTCCTTGGGTTCGGCAGAACGGGAACGTGCTTCGGCGTGGGTTTTATTGTTCGGCGGGCATCGGCCCGCCGGCATGGTCGCCGGGTCACATCGTTGCAAGCTGCGGATAACGCGAAGGTGATGAGGGCATTACAATTTCGTCATGTCGGAGTCGCCTGCGCATACGCGCGTTTCAACGACAGACGCACGGTTTTTAATACCGGCAACTCGAAAGCGTTGTGCCCGGCGCGTAGGAGGCGGCAGTGAATGGGCTGGCGCTCGCGCAACCAGCGCAGGCTGAACAGGCCGAAGGTGTCTTTGATGCCTTGTATCACCAGGGTGTCGGCGTTGAGCGAAAGGTTTTCGTCATCCACGCTGAAGAAGTACCGGTTAACGTGGTAGTGCAATTCCAGGCGGATGCCGCGCACGGCGTCGTCGTCAACGAAATCTTCGAGTGCGCCAGGGGGCATCGATTGTCCATTCAAATGCAATGCCGCCCCCAACCAGTGAAGCGCCGCATGACGCTGCTGTGTTGAACAGCCGTTAATCAGGGCTTGGTAGATCGCCTCCGCACTGGCGGCGCAGGTTCCATGAGGCATTGCCGACAAGCCGTCGCTCAAGGCTTTATCGTAGGCACCTACATTGGCCGCAAACGGCACGAACACAGAGACCAACGTGGTTTTCAGAACAGCCTCGGGATGGCGTTGTTGGTACTGGATGGCCAGCCAGCTTCCCCAGGAGACGCCGAGCAGGCTGATTTTTTCGAAGCCCAGGTGCTGGCGCAGGGCTTCGATGTCTTGGACACAAAGCCAGGTATTGTTGTGCTGGAGTTCGCCTTGGGGAAGGGAGCGTCCGCAGCCACGCTGGTCGAACAGAATGATGTCGAAACAACGCTCATCGAAAAACTCCAGGTGATGGCGGTTGCTGCGACCACCCGGTCCGCCATGCAGAAAAAATATCGGTTCGCCACCTGGCGTACCGTATCGCTCCCAATAGAGATGATGGCCGTCGTCTGTCGGGTAGTAGCCGTTTCTGACCATCAGAGGGGCATCCTCAGCCGGTAGAACTGAAACAGTTCCGTGTGGCCTGGACGGGCCGCAACGCAGGACATCAGCTCAAGCTTGAGCAACTGCGCCATGTAAGGCACGGCGATCAGCACCGGTGTATGGCCGAAAAGAAGAAGGGTGCCGCCCGGCTTAACGCATGCCGCCAAATCGTGGAACGCTTTCTGCGCGTCCTCGCGCGTCATCACTTCGGCATTGAGGAAACGCAGTATCAGCACATCGCATGTGATGCCGGCTGTTGCGACGTCGCCGGCGTCGGCACAGTAGAACCGGACGGGTGACGTGCCGTGACGCGTCTTGGCATGTTCAATCATCGACGCTGAGCGATCAGAGCCCAGACACTGACGGTCCGGGAGTTCGGTGGCCAGATGAGCGATGAATTCGCCCGTCGAACACGCCGGATCAAGGATCACTGCTCCCGGATCCGACAGGGTCTTGAGCAGGTTTGCGCAATGCTCGCGAAAATGTGTTTCGTCGGCATTCAACTGTGTGGCGAGTGACTCGTTGCACTGCCAATACTCGGGCGGGCATACCGATTCAACACCCCTGTCATCCATGGCCGGAAACGGGAAACGCACTTCGCCGTCAGGTTGCGCCACTGCGTTGGTGAACGCCGTTTCCTTCTCCTGCAAAGACACCGCACGGAAATAGATCACTGCGCCTTGATTGCCCCACTGCCATTCAGCCAACGGCCCGAGCAGCATCCAGGGCTTGAGCAGGCTGCTGATGTGCCAGCCGTCAGTGTCGCGGTGTTGCAGGACTTTGCGACCTACCCAATCGTTGCCGTTCACGCGCAAAACGAACAAATGATGCAGGCCCGGGCCGAAGGGTTCGATGTGGACATCGAGTTCGTCTGGCATTGCTTTGCGATGGGCGAAGGCATGAGTGAGGTGGCGCTCTCGACGAAAGGCAGGAGTCATGCTGCCACTTCCTGATGTTTTTGCAGGCGCCGTCCGCGTGCCTGCGGGATCACCACATTGCCACTGGATATCACGAAAAACCGTTCCAGCCCCGGAATGACCACATTCACCAGCGTGGTCCCCAGTTGGGTCTGATGCAGCTGGGTTACCCCGAGCGTGCGCCCATGCCGCTGCAGGTCGTTGGCCAGCAAGTTGATTTGCTCCGCCAACGGGCGCTCATTGACTGCGTCGGGTAATTGAACCGTGAGTTGCTCGCACAGACTCAGCAGTGGAGACAGATCGAATTGCAGGCAGCGAAGCAGGCGCGGAAATTTGCTCAGGTGCCGTTGCGCGTTACTCAGGAAATACTGCAGTTCTGGCTCCGAGGCGGTGTGATGCAGCTGGACGAGTTCGGTCAACGCCCGCCATGCGCCATGCCGGGGGCTGATTGAGCAACCGCTCCCAAACACGTTGGGGTGGGTGCCAGGTTTGGTAGAGAACGCCAGGAACGTGTGTGGCAGGAATTCGGTGCTGATGTCGACCAGGGCGATTTCTGCTCCGATCTCCGATTCGGCATCTCGCCATAATCGGCCCAGTTCTTCGTCATCCGTCACTCGAGCGACCCGGCGCAGCGCTGGCTGGTTTTCGTAGTAAAAATGCTCCAGCAGAAACAACGAGACCGCATCGCGTTCGATGCATTCATTGGTGGCATGCAAGACGGCTTCGTTGTAACTGGCGCCAATGGCTGTTCCACTGTTAGAGGCGTAACGTCGCAACACACCGTAGTGTGTTGTGTCTTGTTTCAGTGGGTTGGATGAATAGTCGGGAGTGCATAAAGCAACCGGGTAATAGAATGAAGTTTGTTTGAAAACATCCGAATAAGTTCTGCAGGCTGTCAATACGTTGTTTTGTTCGATCAGGGGGGAAAGGACGGTGTCATCGATAAATAATTCAGACTCGGCAAAATAACACGGGGCGATGTAATCAATATCGGACGTATTGAAATGATCGCTTAAATAATGCTCCAGTGTTTCGTAAAGTGCTCCAACATGGGCGTGAGGCTGATAACCCTTGCCCGCCCCCCGGGCGATGCCGCGCGGGTTGCCGGAACTGGCACAGACCTGCACCGCGACGATTTGTTGGCCTAATACGCGGGGCTCGGCGCGAAGTCCCAGACTCGCCAGTTCGGCGTAAATCCGCTGTTCGGCCTGCGCAAGGGTGAGGTCTCGTTCTGCAGGTGTGAAACTGTCCATGGTTGACTCCCTTGAAAAACGGGGGGCATTACCCCCCCCGTTTTTTTAAACGGCTTCCAGCTCGGCCTGTTCAGTCTCGGTCAGTTGCAGTTCTTCAATTTGCTCTGCAGTAGGGGCGTCCTGTTGTTCAAGGTCGATGACTTTGTTGGCGTTCCAGCTTACGAGATAACCCATGTTTAGACTCTCTTTGTTGTTGGTTGGTGAGTGTGCCAAATCAAGCACGAAGCAACTGTATGAGTTAGAAATTGATCGGTCAAAAATGACTGAAAGTTTCAGTGTTGTTATTGTCGCTGTAATGAAATAAGTGCACATCAATCGGCGATTGACGATTGTGATTCGTAAATAGGGGTAGAGCCCGGGTTGATGATGCATTCGCGTCCGCAATTGGGTCGAATGGCATGAGAGATAGTTCAGCTCGTTTAGTACGGTAAATCGCAATAATTAACGGATTAGCAATTTTTTCTGGAGGCGCGTAGAGACTTTTCCTATCGTGTTTGAAGTCTCTTCGGACAGCCGTAAAGGTGCTACCCATCAAGCTCAACCGGAAAGGCATTTGCTACCCGCACAAAAGCGTATTTGGGGGGCCGCCATACCAAATCCCACAAACGCAAAAACGGCACCCGAAGGTGCCGTTTCTGTTTTCGACCGAGTGTCGCTTAAGCGATCAACCCGCCAAGCCGGCCTGTTGAACCAGGACCAGCAATGGCTGCGGGTAAACGCCGAGGAAGAACGCGACCAGCGCGATAGCCAGCAGCATCACGCCGCCTGCACGTTGTTCCCAGTGCAGTTGCGCATCGTGGCGACGCAGGTTCGGCTCGATCAGGTACAAAGTGACCATCACACGCAGGTAGTAGAACACGCCGATGGCGCTGCCCAGTACCAGGGAACCGACCAGCCACCATTGATGCGATTCGACACCGGTGGCGATGATGTAGAACTTGCCGATGAAGCCCGCGGTCAGCGGGATACCGGCCAGGGACAGCATCATCACGGTCAGTACGGCGGTCAGGTACGGACGGCGCCAGAACAGGCCGCGGTATTCGTACAGCGCGTCTGCGTCACGGCCGTTGTACGGCGAGGACATCAGGGTGATCACGCCGAACGCGCCGAGGCTGGTGATCACGTAGGTGACCAGGTACACGCCGATGGCTTCCACGGCCAGACCCTTGCTCGCGACCAGGGCGATCAGCAGGTAGCCGAAGTGGGCGATGGACGAGTAACCCAGCAGACGCTTGAGGTTGCTCTGGGTCAGTGCCAACAGGTTACCGAACAGGATCGACGCGATGGCGATGATGGTCAGTACGTCGCTCAGCACACCGCTGCTTGCCGCTGGGGAGATCTGGAACAGACGCACCATTACCGCGAACACCGCGACTTTGGAAGCGGTTGCCAGGAACGCGGCCACCGGTGCCGGAGCACCTTCGTACACGTCCGGTGTCCAGAGGTGGAACGGTACCAGCGACAGCTTGAACGCCAGACCGATCAGCATCATGCCCAGGCCCAGTTGCGCCAGCGAGCTTGGCAGGCCAGTGGCGGCCAGCGCCTGGCCGATACCGACGAAGCTCAGGCTGCCCGAATCGGCGTACAGCAGTGCCATGCCGAACAACAGGAACGCAGAACCGGCGGCCGACAGCACCATGTACTTGATACCGGCTTCCAGCGAACGCTTGTTGAAGAAGGCGTAGGCCACCAGACCGTAGACCGGCACCGACAACAGTTCCAGACCGATGAACAACCCGGCCAGATGTTGCGCGCTGACCAGAACCAGGCCGCCGGCGGCGGACATCAGGATCAGCAGGTACAGTTCTTCGCGGTTGCCCGGGTAACCCGAACCGCCATCGCCGAGGTAGGCGTGGGCGAGGGTCACACAAGCGAGGGTGGCGACCAGGATCAGCGCCATGTACAAGCAGGCAAAGCTATCGATTTGCAGCAACGGGGTCACGGCCAATGGCGCGACTTTCAGGGCTGGCAGGATCGACAGCAACGCCAGGTTCAGGCCCGCCACGGAAATCAG
Source organism: Pseudomonas sp. SIMBA_041 (assembly GCF_046535095.1). Taxonomy (NCBI): domain Bacteria; kingdom Pseudomonadati; phylum Pseudomonadota; class Gammaproteobacteria; order Pseudomonadales; family Pseudomonadaceae; genus Pseudomonas; species Pseudomonas sp. SIMBA_041. The sequence goes on along the minus strand of NZ_JAWRXJ010000015.1, from coordinate 30,369 downwards.
GAAGGTCTGCGAGTGGTTGCGGCGCCAGGCAATCGCCAGCATCACCACGATGATCGTGGCGCTGGTGATCAACAACGGCGCTAGCGCGATAAAGTGTTGAGTCGTGAATTCCATAGCGCTCTTACCGGGCCGAAGCGAGTTGAGTGAAGGCGGAGCCGAGCCACTGCTGCACGCCATGCATCGTCGCGGCAGAGGTATCGAGGAACGGTTGCGGGTACACGCCGATGTAAATCAGCAGCGCCGCCAGACCGACCACCATGATCAGTTCGCGACCATCCATGCCATGCAACACCGCGTCCGACTTGGACGGGCCGAAGTAGGCACGGTGGATCATGATCAGCGAGTAGACCGAACCGAACACCAGGCCCGACGTTGCGATCGCGGTGATCCACGGCGCAGCGGCGAAGGTGCCGATCAGGATCAGGAACTCACCGACGAAGTTACCGGTACCCGGCAAGCCCAGGGACGCCGCAGCGAAGAACAGGCTGATGGCCGGCAGGTAAGCAATCTTCGACCACAGGCCACCCATTTCACGCATGTCGCGGGTGTGGGTGCGCTCGTACAACTGACCGCTGAGGATAAAGAGTGCCGCCGCCGACAGACCGTGTGCCAGCATCTGCATCACCGCGCCCTGCAGCGCCAGTTGGCTGCCGGAATAGATGCCGATCAACACGAAGCCCATGTGGGAAACGGAGGAGTAGGCGATCAGACGCTTGATGTCGGTCTGGGCGAAGGCCAGGAACGCACCGTAGAAAATCCCGATCAGACCCAGGGTCATGGCAATCGGCGCGAACTCGGCCGAGGCATTCGGGAACAGCGGCAGGGCGAAACGCAACAGGCCGTAAGCCGCCGTCTTCAACAAGATACCGGCCAGGTCGACCGAACCTGCGGTTGGCGCCTGGGCGTGAGCGTCAGGCAACCACGAGTGGAACGGTACGACCGGCAGCTTCACCGCGAAGGCGATGAAGAAACCGAGCATCAGGATGTACTCGGTGGTCATCGACATCTTGGTCTTCAACAGGTCGGCGTAGTTGAAGGTAATCACGCCGGTGTTGTTGAAGTTGACCAGCACCAGACCCAGGATCGCCACCAACATGATCAGGCCGGACGCCTGAGTGAAGATGAAGAACTTGGTCGCCGCGTAGATCCGGGTTTTCTTGCCGTCCGAAGAACTGTGACCCCAGAGCGCGATGAGGAAGTACATCGGCACCAGCATCATTTCCCAGAAGAAGAAGAACATGAACAGGTCGAGGGCGAGGAACACGCCGACGACACCGCCCAGGATCCACATCAGGTTCAGGTGGAAGAAGCCAACGTGACGTTGAATCTCTTTCCACGAGCAAAGGACCGAGAGGATACCCAGCAGACCGGTCAGCAGGATCATCAGCAGCGACAGGCCGTCGAGGGCCAGGTGCACGCTGATGCCGAAACGCTGGATCCAGATGTGCTTGAACTCAAGCGCCCAGGTCGGATCGGCGCCAGGCGCCGGAGCAAATGAATAGTTACCGTGGGCCCACAGCCAGAGGCCGAGTGCGAGTTCCAGGGTCATGGTCAACAGCGCAATCCAGCGGGGGAGGGTGGCGCCGAAGCGCTCACCCATCCAGCACAGCAGGCCGCCGATGAAGGGGATCAGGATTAGCCAAGGCAGAATCATGACGGGCTCAATTCCTTTCGCAAGTTCGCAAGGTTCATATTCAGACCGCTACCAGCACGATGGCGCCGATGACCAGCACGGAGCCGGCTGCCATCGAGGCTGCGTACCAACGCAGTTGACCGGTTTCGGTACGGCTCAGGGCGGTGTGGCCGCCTTTGGCCATACGCGGGATCAGACCGATGGTCTGGTCGAGCGGGTCTCTGCGCAGTACGTGGCTGATCGCAAGGTATGGCTTGACGAACAGTTTGTCGTAGATCCAGTCGAAGCCCCAGGCAGCGAACCACCAGGCCGAAAGGAAGCGGCCGATGCCGCTGTTGGCGATAGCAGTGACGAAACGACGCTTGCCGAGGAACAGCAGCGCGGCCAGCAGGATACCGGCCAGGGCGATAGCGCCCGAGGCGATTTCCAGGCTGTGCTTGGCTTCGCCGCCGGCATGGCCGACGCTTTCGGGCAGCACACCGTGCAGCGGCGGAACGATCATGGCGCCGACGAAGGTCGACAGCACGATCAGCACCGACAGTGGCAGCCAGTGAGCGATACCGTGACCCGCATGCGCTTCGGTCTTCGCTTCACCGTGGAACGCGATGAAGATCAGGCGGAAGGTGTACAGCGAGGTCATGAATGCGCCGACCAGACCTGCGTACAGCAGACCGTGGTTGCCGCTGGCGAACGCTTCCCAGAGGATTTCATCCTTGGAGTAGAAACCGGCGGTGACCAGTGGCAGGGCAGACAGTGCCGCGCCGCCGACGATGAAGCTGGTGTAGGCCAGCGGCAGTTTCTTCCACAGGCCGCCCATCTTGAAGATGTTCTGCTCGTGGTGGCACGCAACGATCACCGCACCGGAGGCAAGGAACAGCAGCGCCTTGAAGAAGGCGTGGGTCATCAGGTGGAAGATCGCGCCTTCCCATGCGCCAACGCCCAGCGCCAGGAACATGTAGCCGATCTGGCTCATGGTCGAGTAGGCGAGGATACGTTTGATGTCGGTCTGCACCAGTGCCGCGAAACCGGCGAGCACCAGGGTCACGCCGCCGACGATGCCGACGAGGTGCAGGATGTCCGGCGCCAACGCAAACAGGCCGTGGGTACGGGCGATCAGGTAAACACCAGCGGTCACCATGGTTGCGGCGTGGATCAGTGCCGAAACCGGAGTAGGACCGGCCATCGCATCCGCCAGCCAGGTTTGCAGCGGCAGTTGCGCGGATTTACCGACAGCGCCGCCCAGCAGCATCAGGGTCGCCAGAACGATCCAGAAGTCGCCGACCTTGAAGTGCTCAGGTGCCTTGACCAGCAACTCCTGGATGTTCAGCGTGCCCAACTGTTGGAACAGGATGAACAGGCCGATGGCCATGAACACGTCGCCGATGCGGGTGACGATAAAGGCTTTGAGTGCCGCGTTACCGTTGTTGCGGTTGCTGTAGTAGAAACCGATCAACAGGTACGAGCACAGGCCCACGCCTTCCCAGCCGAAGTACAGGAACAACAGGTTATCGCCCAGGACCAGGAACAGCATGCTGGCGATAAACAGGTTGGTGTAGGCGAAGAAGCGCGAGTAACCGGCTTCACCGCGCATGTACCAGGACGCGAACAGGTGGATCAGGAAGCCGACGCCGACGACCACACCGAGCATGGTGACCGACAGGCCATCCAGGTACAGCGCGAAGTTCGGCGTAAAGCCTTCAACCGCCATCCACTGCCACAACACCTGGGTGTAGTGACCGCCCTCAGGCGGGGCGACGTTGAATTGCCAGATCACGTAAGCCGTGACGATGGCCGACAGACCGATGGAACCGACGCCGATCAGCGCCGACAGGTTTTCCGAGAAGCGGCCGCGTGAGAACGCCAGCAGCAGGAAACCTATGAGAGGGAATACGAAAGTCAGATAGAGAAGATTCATCCGCGCATCTCGCTGGCAGCGTCGATATCGAGAGTGTGGAAGCGGCGATACAGCTGCAACAGAATCGCCAGGCCAATACTGGCCTCGGCGGCTGCCAGGCTGATCACCAGGATGAACATGATCTGTCCATCCGGCTGCGCCCAGCGGCTACCGGCAACGATGAACGCCAGTGCGGAGGCATTCATCATGACCTCCAGGCTCATCAGCACGAAAAGGATGTTGCGGCGGACCATCAGGCCGACCAGACCGAGGCAGAACAGGATGCCGGCGACCGCCAGACCATGCTCCATAGGGATAGCAGGCATCGTCATTGCTCCTTGGCTTCGTTGCGGCCCAAGTGGAACGCCGTGACGGCTGCAGCGAGCAGCAGCATCGAGGCGAGTTCAACCACCAGCAGGTACGGACCGAACAGGCTGATGCCCACGGCCTTGGCGTCTACAGTGGTGTGGCCGATGGCCTGGCCGCTGGAATGGCTGAACAGTACGTACAGCAGTTCAACCAGCAGCAGGGTGCCGAGGGCGACCGGGCCGAGCCAGATACCGGGCTTGAGCCAGACGCGCTCTTGCTGAACCGAGGCCGGGCCAAGGTTCAGCATCATCACCACGAACACGAACAGCACCATGATGGCGCCAGCGTAGGCGATCACTTCCAGGACACCGGCAAACGGTGCGCCGAGGGCGAAGAACGTCATGGCCACGGCGATCAGCGAAATGATCAGGTAGAGCAGGGCGTGCACAGGGTTGGTGTTGGTGATCACGCGAAGCGTGGACACCACAGCGATACCCGATGCGAAATAGAAAGCGAATTCCATCTTTCTTCCTTAAGGCAGCAAGCTCTTCACGTTGATCGGCTGGGCTTCGTTCTGCGCGGAGCCTTTCGGCTTCCCGGCAATCGCCATGCCTGCAACACGATAGAAGTTGTAATCAGGGTTTTTGCCGGGGCCGGAGATCAGCAGATCTTCTTTCTCGTACACCAGGTCCTGACGTTTGAACTCGGCCATCTCGAAATCCGGTGTCAGCTGGATTGCGGTGGTCGGGCAGGCTTCCTCGCAGAGGCCGCAAAAGATGCAGCGCGAGAAGTTGATGCGGAAGAAGTCCGGGTACCAGCGACCGTCTTCGGTTTCAGCTTTCTGCAGCGAGATGCAACCCACCGGGCACGCCACGGCACACAGGTTGCAGGCTACACAGCGCTCTTCGCCATCAGGGTCGCGGGTCAGGACGATACGGCCACGGTAGCGCGGCGGCAGGTACACGGCTTCTTCCGGGTACTGCAGCGTGTCGCGCTTGCGGAAGGCGTGGCCGAAGATCATCACCAGGCTGCGAAGCTGGGTGAAGAAGCCATGCACGATGTCAAATATGTACTTCATGATTCTCTATCCTCACTGAGCCGCGACGGCGGGCGTGTTGAGCAACACGATCGCAGCGGTCACCAGCATGTTGACGAGGGTCAGCGGCAGGCAGAACTTCCAGCTGAAATCCATCACTTGGTCATACCGTGGGCGCGGAATCGAAGCGCGCAGCAGGATGAAGATCATGATGAAGAACGCGGTTTTCAGTGCAAACCAGATGAACGGGATCTGCGGCAGGATATCGAACGGACCGTGCCAGCCACCGAAGAACAAGGTCACCAGCAGCGCCGAAATCAACACGATGCCGATGTACTCACCGACGAAGAACATGCCCCATTTCATGCCGGCGTATTCAATGTGGTAACCGTCTGCCAGTTCCTGTTCCGCTTCCGGCTGGTCGAACGGGTGACGGTGAGTCACGGCGACGCCAGCGATGAAGAAGGTCAGGAAGCCGAAGATCTGCGGAATGATGAACCACAGGTGCTGGGCCTGGTAATCAACGATGTCGCGCATGTTGAACGAGCCGACCTGGATCACGATGCCCATCAGCGACAGGCCCATGAACACTTCGTACGACACGGTTTGTGCCGAAGCCCGCAAGCTGCCCAACAGGGCGAACTTGTTGTTACTCGACCAACCGGCGAACAACACCGCGTACACCGACAGACCGGCCATGGCGAAGAAGAACAGGATGCCGATGTTCAGGTCCGCCACACCCCAGGTCGGGGTGATCGGGATGATCGCGAAGGCAATCAGCAGGGCGCTCATGGCCACGACCGGTGCCAACGTGAAGATCATCTTGTCGGCGAACGGCGGGGTCCAGTCTTCCTTGAAGAACATCTTGATCATGTCGGCCGCGATCTGGAACGCGCCGAACGGGCCGACGCGGTTCGGACCGTAACGGTCCTGCCAGAGGGCGAGCAAACGACGCTCGACCCAGCTGAGCAGCGCGCCGCACACCACTACGGCGAGCAGAATCACGATGGCCTGAATGACTGCGATGATCACGTCGATCACTTCAGGAGTGAACCAAGTCATTGCGCTGCCTCCTGCAGACCGTCAACGGATTTGCCAAAGATCGCTGGCGGAATGCCGGCGATGCCCGCAGGCAATGCAACCAGACCGGCACCCAGTTCTTCGTTGATGCGCAGTGGCAGACGCAGGGTCTGGCCAGCCACGTTCAAGCTGAGCATGGCACCGTCATTGACACCCAGGCGATCGGCTTCGGACTTGGCCAAGGCAACGTAAGCGGCCGGGATGCGTTCCTGAACCGGCGCGGCTTTGGACGAGGTCTCTTCGCTGCCCAGCAGGTGGAAGAACGGCACAACCTGCCAGGTGCCCGGAGCCGGATTGAACGCACGCGGCACAGCGGCGAACCAGTTCAGCGAGTCACCGGTGCTTTCGATCAGGCGGGTGCCCGGGTCGCCAGCGCGGATGTGACCACCGACTTCGTCCTGGAACTTGTTCCAGGCTTGCGGCGAGTTCCAGCCCGGAGACCAGGCGAATGGCACTTGCTGACGCGGTTCGACCGAGCCCGAGTAACCTTCCATCGAGAAGTTGAACGCGGTGTCGATGTCTTGCGGGGTACGCGGTTCGTGCACGCTGATGTCAGCACGCATGGCGGTACGACCGGAATAACGCAGCGGTTCGCGGGCCAGTTTCATGCCCTTGATGCGGAACGCGGCGGACGGTGCGGCATCAACGATGCGCGCCAGTTGCGGCGTGCTCGAAGCGACGGCAGCGGTGACGTGGTCCAGCTGGGTCCAGTCGATCGGCTGGTTCAGCAGGGTCGCGCGCAGGGCATGCAGCCAGCGCCAGCCTTCGTGAACCAGGATGCTCGCGTCCATGTACTTCGGATCAAAGACCTGGAAGAAGCGCTGGGCGCGGCCTTCCTGGCTGACCAGGGTACCGTCGCCTTCAGCGAAGCTGGCGGCTGGCAGAACCAGGTGCGCGCGATCGCTGGTGGCGGTTTTTTGATGGTCGGCAACGATCACCACTTTCGCGGCGGTCAGGGCGGCATCAACCTTGGCTTTGTCGGTACGGGTGTACAGATCGTTTTCCAGCACGACGATGGCGTCGGCCTTGCCGTCGATGACTGCTTGCAGTGCGGCGTCGACCGAGTCGCCACCGAGCATGGCCAGGCCGAGGCTGTTGGCCTCTGGCACGATCAGGCTGATGGAACCGTTCTTCTCGCGCAGCTTCAAGGCCTTGGCGATGTTCGCCGCCGCTTCGATCAGCGCCTTGGAACCCAACGAGGTGCCGGCAATGATCAATGGGCGCTTGGCCGCGAGCAGGGCGTCGGCGATGCGCTTGGCCAGTTCGAGGGCTTCAGCGTCCAGGCCTTCAACGGCTGGAGCGCTGGCGTCGAGGGCGTGAGCCACGGCGAAACCGATGCGGGCCAGGTCGTCCGGTGCTGCGTGAACGCATTCTTCGGCGACGTCGTCGAGCTTGGTTTCAGCCAGGCTGGCGATGAACAGCGGGTTCAGCGCGTGCTGACCGATGTTCTTCACGGCGGCGTCGAGCCAAGGCTGAACGCGCATGGCATCGGCCATGTCTTCGGCTTTGCCTTTGACCGATTGACGCAGGGACAACGCCATACGCGCTGCAGTCTGGGTCAGGTCTTCGCCGAGGACGAAAATCGCGTCATGGTCTTCGATGTCGCGCATGTTCGGGATCGGCAGCGGGCTGTCTTTGAGCACCTGCATGACCAGACGAATGCGCTCCAGCTCGGCCGCTTCGATACCGGAGTAGAAGTGCTCGGCGCCGACCAGTTCGCGCAACGCGTAGTTGCTTTCAAGGCTGGCACGCGGCGAACCGATACCGACGATGTTGCGACCGCGCAGCAGGTCTGCGGCTTTGTCCAGCGCTTCGTCGAGGCTCAGCTTGGCGCCGTTGGCCAGCAGAGGCTGACGCGGACGGTCTTCGCGGTTGACGTAGCCATAGCCGAAACGGCCACGGTCGCACAGGAAGTACTGGTTGACCGAACCGTTGAAACGGTTTTCGATACGACGCAGTTCACCGTAGCGCTCGCCCGGGGAGATGTTGCAACCGCTGGAGCAGCCATGGCAGATGCTCGGCGAGAACTGCATGTCCCACTTGCGGTTGTAGCGCTCGGAGTGAGTCTTGTCGGTGAACACACCGGTCGGGCAGACCTCGGTGAGGTTGCCGGAGAACTCGCTTTCGAGGGTGCCGTCTTCAACGCGACCGAAGTACACGTTGTCGTGGGCGCCGAACACACCGAGGTCGGTGCCGCCGGCGTAATCCTTATAGAAGCGTACGCAGCGGTAGCAAGCGATGCAGCGGTTCATTTCGTGGGAAATGAACGGGCCCAGTTGCTGGTTCTGGTGGGTACGCTTGGTGAAGCGGTAACGGCGTTCGTTGTGGCCGGTCATTACCGTCATGTCTTGCAGGTGGCAGTGACCGCCTTCTTCACAGACCGGGCAGTCGTGAGGGTGGTTGGTCATCAGCCATTCAACGACGCTGGCGCGAAACACTTTCGCTTCTTCGTCGTCGATGGAGATCCAGCTGCCGTCGGTCGCCGGCGTCATGCACGACATGACGATACGACCACGCTTGTCGTTCTCGTCGGTGTACTGCTTGACCGCGCACTGGCGGCAAGCGCCAACGCTGCCAAGGGCTGGGTGCCAGCAGAAATAAGGGATATCGAGGCCTAGCGACAGACATGCCTGTAACAGGTTGTCTGCCCCATCGACTTCGAGCTCTTTGCCGTCTACGTGGATAGTGGCCATGGTTCAAAGTTCTTCGTTGGCCCGGTGTCAGCGGGCGTGGCTAATGGAATCTTGTTATTCGTCCGAATCCAAACAGCCCATAAAAGGCGTCATCGAACGAGAAGGCGAAGGGCACGGACCCTTCGCCTTTTTAAGCGTTTACGCGCCGACTACGATCGGCCTTGCCAGAGGCGGGACGACGGCGCTGACAGGCGCGATGCCGGCTTCGAACTCATGGCGGAAGTATTTGATTGCGCTGCCCAACGGCTCCACGGCGCCCGGTGCGTGAGCACAGAAGGTCTTGCCAGGGCCGAGGAAACCGACCAGACCCAGCAGGGTCTCGATATCGCCGGCTTGCCCTTCACCGTTCTCGATCGCACGCAGGAGCTTGACGCTCCACGGCAAACCGTCACGGCACGGGGTGCAGAAACCGCACGACTCACGGGAGAAGAACTCTTCCATGTTGCGCAGCAGGGACACCATGTTGACGCTGTCGTCCACCGCCATGGCCAGGCCGGTACCCATACGGGTGCCCACCTTGGCGATGCCGCCGGCGTACATTTGTGCGTCCAGGTGTTCCGGCAACAGGAAACCGGTACCGGCGCCGCCAGGCTGCCAGCACTTGAGCTTGAAGCCGTCGCGCATGCCGCCGGCGTAGTCTTCGAACAACTCACGACCGGTGACGCCGAATGGCAGTTCCCACAGGCCCGGGTTCTTGACCTTGCCGGAGAAGCCCATGAGCTTGGTGCCCATGTCTTCACTGCCTTCACGGGACAACGATTTGTACCAGTCCACGCCGTCGGCAATGATCGCCGGCACGTTGCACAGGGTTTCAACGTTGTTCACGCAGGTCGGCTTGCCCCACACGCCAACGGCGGCAGGGAAGGGCGGCTTGGAGCGCGGGTTGGCGCGGCGGCCTTCGAGGGAGTTGATCAGTGCGGTTTCTTCACCGCAGATGTAACGCCCGGCGCCGGTGTGGACGAACAGTTCGAAATCGAAGCCGCTGCCGAGAATGTTCTTGCCCAAAAGGCCGGCTGCCTTGGCTTCTTCCACGGCACGGTTGAGGTGCTTGGCGGCAGTGGTGTACTCGCCACGCAGGAAGATGTAGCCACGGTAGGTTTTCAGCGCGCGGGCACTGATCAGCATGCCTTCGATCAGCAGATGGGGCAGTTGCTCCATCAGCATGCGGTCTTTCCAGGTGTTCGGCTCCATCTCGTCCGCGTTGCACAGCAGGTAGCGGATGTTGATGGATTCGTCTTTGGGCATCAGGCCCCACTTAACGCCCGTGGGGAAGCCTGCACCGCCGCGACCTTTCAAGCCGGAATCTTTCACGGTCTGGACGATATCGTCCTGAGCCATGTCGGCGAAGGCCTTGCGCGCAGCGGCGTAACCGTTCTTGGCCTGGTACTCGTCGAGCCACACGGCTTCGCCGTCGTCACGCAGACGCCAGGTCAGCGGGTGAGTCTCGGCCGAACGCTTGATGCGGTTGGCAGGACCGAAGGAAGTCAGGGTCATACGTAGCCCTCGAGCAATTTGGCAACGCCGGCAGGCTGCACATCACCGAAAGTGTCGTCGTCGATCATCAACGCCGGCGCCTTGTCGCAGTTGCCGAGGCAGCAGACCGGCAGCAGGGTGAAACGACCGTCGGCGGTGGTCTGACCCAGGCCGATGCCCAGCTTGCTCTGGATTTCGCCGACCACGGATTCGTGACCACCGATGTAGCAGACCATGCTGTCGCAAACGCGAATGATGTGACGGCCCACGGGCTGACGGAAGATCTGGCTATAGAAAGTAGCCACGCCTTCAACGTCGCTCGCCGGGATGCCGAGGATCTCGCCGATGGCGTACAGAGCGCCATCCGGCACCCAGCCACGTTCCTTCTGGACGATCTTCAAGGCTTCGATCGACGCCGCGCGCGGGTCTTCGTAGTGATGCAACTCGTGCTCGATGGCCGAGCGCTCGGTTTCACTCAAGGTGAAACGGTCTGTCTGGATAAGCGTGCTATTCATGCTTAGCGGTCCACGTCGGCCATAACGAAATCGATACTACCCAGGTACGCAATCAAGTCCGCGACCATGCTGCCTTTGATCACCGAAGGGATCTGCTGCAGGTGCGGGAAGCTTGGGGTACGAATCCGGGTGCGGTAGCTCATGGTGCCGCCATCGCTCGTCAGGTAATAACTGTTGATGCCCTTGGTCGCTTCGATCATCTGGAAGGATTCGTTGGCCGGCATGACCGGGCCCCACGAAACTTGCAGGAAGTGCGTGATCAGGGTCTCGATGTGCTGCAGCGTGCGCTCTTTCGGCGGCGGCGTGGTCAGCGGGTGATCCGCCTTGTACGGGCCTTCCGGCATGTTGCGCATGCACTGCTCGATGATCTTGATGCTCTGGCGCATTTCTTCGACGCGCACGATGCAACGATCGTAGGCATCGCCATTGGCGGCCAGCGGCACTTCGAATTCGAAGTTTTCGTAACCGGAGTATGGACGTGCCTTACGCAGGTCGAAGTCGCAACCGGTCGAACGCAGGCCGGCACCGGTGACGCCCCATTCCAGGGCCTCTTTGGTGTTATAGGCGGCGACGCCGATGGTCCGGCCACGCAGGATGCTGTTGTCCAGGGCGGCTTTCTGGTATTCGTCCAGACGCTTTGGCATCCACTCGACGAAGTCTTTCACCAGTTTTTCCCAGCCGCGCGGCAGGTCGTGGGCGACGCCACCGATGCGGTACCAGGCCGGGTGCAGACGGAAACCGGTAATGGCTTCGATCACCGTGTACGCCTTTTGACGGTCGGTGAACGTGAAGAACACCGGGGTCATGGCGCCGACGTCCTGGATGTAGGTCCCCAGGAACAGCAGGTGGCTGGTGATCCGGAAGAACTCGGCCATCATGATGCGGATGACGTCGACCTTCTCAGGCACTTTGATGCCGGCCAGCTTCTCGACCGAGAGCACGTACGGCAGGTTGTTCATCACGCCGCCGAGGTAGTCGATACGGTCGGTGTACGGGATGAAACTGTGCCAGGACTGACGTTCAGCCATCTTCTCGGCACCACGGTGGTGGTAGCCAACGTCTGGTACGCAGTCGACGATTTCTTCACCGTCCAGCTGCAGGATGATGCGGAACGCACCGTGCGCGGAAGGGTGGTTGGGGCCGAGGTTGAGGAACATGTAGTCCTCGTTCGCACCGGAACGCTTCATGCCCCAGTCTTCAGGCTTGAAGCGCGCGGCTTCTTCCTCAAGCTGTTGCTTGGCCAGGTTCAGGGTGAACGGATCGAACTCGGTGGCACGGGCCGGGAAGTCCTTGCGCAGCGGGTGACCTTCCCAGGTCGGCGGCATCATGATGCGGGTCAGGTGCGGGTGACCGGCAAAGTTGATGCCGTACATGTCCCACACTTCACGCTCGTACCAGTTGGCGTTCGGCCACAGACCGGTCACGGTCGGCACGTTGAGGTCGCTCTCGGACAAGGCGACCTTGATCATCACGTCACTATTACGTTCGATCGACATCAAGTGATAGAACACAGTGAAGTCGGCGCCGCTTGGCAGTCCTTGACGCTTGGTGCGCAGACGCTCGTCCACGCCGTGCAGGTCATAGAGCATGACGTACGGCTTGGGCAGGTTACGCAGGAAGGTCAGGACTTCGACGAGTTTGGCGCGCGCAACCCACAGCACCGGCATGCCGGTGCGGGTCGGCTGGGCGGTGAACGCGTCCGCGCCAAAACGGTTGTTCAGTTCGACGACCACATCCTGGTCGTCTGCCTTATAAGGCGGGATGTACAGAGCACTGCCTGTAGTCATGGTTATTTATCGCTTTCGGTCAACGTAAAGAATGAAGCCAGTGTCGCGTTCTATTAAAGAAGCAGATCTGGATCAGACTTCGTCGGGGCTGCGCAGGTTGGTGACTGCGATTCGCTGTTCGCGGCGCTTTTCCTTCTCGGAAGGCATCTCGGCGCGGTAGACGCCTTGATCCCCAACGACCCAGGAAAGCGGACGACGCTCCTGTCCAATCGACTCTTGCAAGAGCATCAAGCCTTGCAGGAACGCTTCAGGACGGGGCGGGCAGCCAGGCACGTAGACGTCCACGGGCAGGAACTTGTCCACCCCTTGAACGACAGAGTAGATGTCGTACATGCCACCGGAGTTGGCGCACGAACCCATGGAGATAACCCATTTAGGTTCGAGCATTTGCTCGTAGAGACGCTGAATGATCGGCGCCATCTTGATGAAGCAGGTACCGGCGATAACCATGAAATCCGCCTGGCGCGGCGATGCCCGGATAACCTCGGCGCCAAAGCGCGCGATGTCGTGGGGCGCCGTGAAGGCGGTGGTCATTTCCACGTAGCAGCACGAAAGACCGAAGTTATACGGCCACAGGGAGTTCTTGCGCCCCCAGTTGATCGTGCCGTTAAGCACGTCTTCGAGCTTGCCCATGAAGATGTTTTTGTGGACTTGATCTTCTAACGGATCGGAAACGGTTTCCCGTTCGCCAATCGGATACTGCTCGTTAGGAGCATCGGGGTCGATCCTGGTGAGATTGTATTGCATTGCCAAAGCCTCATTGTTTCAGCTTCGCTTGCCGCTTACGACGAGCTTCCGGAGCCCAGTCAAGGGCGCCCACTCGGAATAGGTAGACAAGGCCTGCCAACAGAATTGCTATGAAAACGAGAGCTTCGACGAATCCGGTCCAGCCGCTTTCGCGGACGGACACAGACCATGCAAAGAGAAAGAGGGCTTCGATATCGAAGATCACGAAGAGCATCGCGACCAGATAGAATTTGGCTGAGAGCCGCAGACGGGCGCCACCTGTAGGCAGCATGCCGGATTCGAACGGTTCGTTTTTGCTGCGGCCCCAGGCTTTTGACCCGAGGAGGCTGGAGACGCCGAGCATGAAGGCGCAGAGGCCGACAACGCCCAGAAGGAAAATGGCAAAGCCCCAGTTGTGGGCCATGAGTCCTGTCGCTTCGGGCATGCTGGTAATCCTTAACAGAGAGCAAAGGTCTCTGAGCTTGAAAAGAAACAAAGCAGTGACGATATGTCGCAGCAATCAATCCCGCTGATTTTATGGCACAACACTCAGCAAGTAAAATTCCTATAGCGAAATTATTTACAGGAATAAGGACATAGCGCACCTCCAAAGTCCCCCAGCCCATGCGTTGCGGGCATTAGCCGGGTTTTCATCAATATTGTTTTGTAGGGAATGTAACGAACATAGTTGCGCCTGAATGATAATCAATATTGTTTGCGGTGGTTTTTAATCTGGTTATCCGGGTTGGGGCCGGGAAGTTGCCTTTTATATGCGCTACAGCAAGTAGTGAAGGCGACCTTTTTAGCGGATTTTTCTGACGGCGATACCGCTCTGGATCAATGTTTTCTTCGGGCGCCACCATCCCTGTGAGAGCCGGGCAAGCCCGGCTCTCACAGGATTTGGCGGTGTTCATTAAATCGCGGGCAAAAAAACGCCCCGAACCAGTCGGGGCGTCAGATGTGCGGCGTTGCGGTTAGCTTTCTAGTCGGTCCGCAGCGGCCGATCGTTCAGGCGAAGCAGATCAGTGGAACTGTTCTTCTTCAGTCGAACCGGTCAGTGCGGTTACCGAAGACGTGCCACCTTGAATCACAGTGGTCATGTCGTCGAAGTAGCCGGTGCCCACTTCCTGCTGGTGAGCCACGAAGGTGTAACCCTTGGCGGCGTCAGCGAACTCTTGCTCTTGCAGTTTCACGTAGGCAGTCATGTCGTTGCGGGCGTAGTCGTGCGCCAGGTTGAACATGCTGTGCCACATGTTGTGAATGCCGGCCAGGGTGATGAACTGGTGCTTGTAACCCATGGCGGACAGTTCGCGCTGGAACTTGGCGATGGTCGCGTCGTCCAGGTTTTTCTTCCAGTTGAAGGAAGGCGAGCAGTTGTACGACAGCAGTTGGTCCGGGTATTCCTTTTTGATCGCTTCAGCGAAGCGACGAGCCTCGTCCAGATCCGGCTTGGCGGTTTCGCACCAGATCAGGTCGGCGTACGGCGCGTAAGCCAGGCCGCGAGCGATGGCCTGGTCCAGACCGGCGCGCACTTTGTAGAAGCCTTCCTGGGTACGTTCGCCAGTCACGAATGGCTGGTCGTACGGGTCGCAGTCGGAAGTCAGCAGGTCAGCAGCGTTAGCGTCGGTACGGGCCAGGATGATGGTCGGCGTACCGGCAACGTCAGCTGCCAGACGGGCAGCGGTCAGCTTCTGTACAGCTTCCTGGGTAGGAACCAGTACCTTGCCGCCCATGTGGCCGCATTTTTTCACGGAAGCCAGTTGGTCTTCGAAGTGAACGCCAGCGGCGCCTGCTTCGATCATGCTCTTCATCAGCTCGTAAGCGTTCAGTACGCCGCCGAAACCGGCTTCAGCGTCAGCCACGATTGGAGCGAAGTAGTCGATGTAGCCTTCGTCGCCCGGGCCTTTGCCGGCTTTCCACTGGATCTGGTCAGCACGACGGAACGAGTTGTTGATGCGCTTGACCACGGTTGGAACGGAATCCACCGGGTACAGCGACTGGTCCGGGTACATCGATTCGGCGGAGTTGTTGTCCGCAGCAACTTGCCAGCCCGACAGGTAGATCGCCTGGATACCGGCTTTAACTTGCTGTACAGCCTGGCCGCCAGTCAGGGCGCCCATGCAGTTGACGAAATCTTTCTCGGGACGGAAGGATGGCTTGGCGCCCTGGGTGACCAGGTTCCACAGCTTTTCGGCGCCCATTTTTGCAAAGGTGTGCTCAGGTTGAACCGAGCCACGCAGGCGGACGACGTCAGCAGCGGAGTAAGCGCGAGTCACGCCTTTCCAGCGTGGGTTTTCAGCCCAGTCTTTTTCGAGGGCTGCAATTTGCTGTTCGCGTGTCAGTGCCATGGAGATAAACCTCGTCGCGTCTTTTACGGAAAGTTGTTCTGCGGTGGAAAATTCATGCGCTCGCTGACCAGAAGCTAGGTGGTCAAGTCGGATTTGGCGGGGGTGTCGACAGGATGAACGATGGGCTCGAGGGGAAGTGAGCAGGTAAGGGCAAACTGGCGAACGCATTGGGGCATCGTGGGCCTTGGTGCAAACATCAGTGTGAAGCCGGGTTACCTAATTACGCTTCCGTCCCTCGGGACAACTTCGTTCCAGTCGGCAACCTCGTCAAACACACCTTGTGGGCGGTACAGACACGAAGCGGCTCGCGGGGTAGGTGCGAGCATCGCTTCGAAGGCCCTTGCCAGGGCCCCTGATTAGCGGGAGCGAGGCCATCATGCCTTTGCTTTTTTCGATCGTCAAACGTTTTGTAGTGCTTTTTTTCAGGCACTACATCTTTGGTCTAATACGACTAATCAGTCAGTTTTCGGTGGTTTAGTCCAAAGTATCGACTTTCACCCGCAGGGTCATGTCATCCCGGCCCTGAGTAGCGTAGTTGCGGCTCGTGCCCTGTTTGTCGGCTTGGGTCTGGCGATTGACGCCGGCCAGCAGGATCCATTCGCCGAGGCGGCCCGTGACAGTTGTGTCGGTACTTTGCACGTTCACTACATCGGGACGTTCCTGGCTCATGCGGTCACGGTTGGTACTGATCGCCAAGTGAACGATGTCGCCGGTGACGCTGGCGGTGACGTAGAAACCTTGAGTGACGTTGCGGTATTCGGTTTGGCTGCGCAGATCACCGTAGGAATCGGTCTGTGAGCTGGTGAGTGGCACGCTTTGGCCGACCTGAATCAGGGCGGGGGTGCCTTCGCTGGCCTGAATCTGCTGGATGCCACCGTCACGGCTGTCGGTGCTGTAATTGATGATTCGGGTCTGGCTTGGCTTGGCACCGTTGACCGAGGCGCCCTGATCGCCTTGAAAGTTGTTTTCATTGGTGTCGACGGTAATCAGCAAGCGCTTGGCGGCGACGTCGAGTTGGCTGATCAGGGCTTTAAGTTCGTCGATCTTGCGTTGATCTGCGTTGACGATCAGCTGATTGCCATAGGCGCTGACCTGGCCTTCCTTGCCAATGAAATCCTGCGCCATGGGCAGCATGTCGGCGCTGGTGCGAAACTTGAGGGGCACGATCTCGGTGGCAGCCATGGCTGAAAAACTGCAGGTCAGCAACAGGGTGGTGAGCAGGGTGCGTAGGGACATATCCGTTATCTCCGACTTCTAATGCCTTGATAGTGCCAGTTTGTCGGCCCGGCGTGGTGCAAGTTGAATCGTAGACAGCAAAACGCCCCGGCATCCGAAAATGGCGGGGCGTTTTGTGGTGTTCTTGCGGGCCTCATCGTGAGCTCGCGATGGGGGGGGCTCGGTATCAAGCCGAGTGACGCACCATGTCCACATGCGGAATCCCGGCTTCCAGGAACTCCTCGCTGAGGATGTGAAAACCCAGGCGCTCATAGAACGCCGTGGCCTGCACTTGCGCGCTGAGCTGTTGCTGCTTCAGCCCGCGTTTCTCCGCTTCACCAATCACTGCATGCATCAGTGCATCGCCGACCTTCAGGCCACGCCAGTCCTTGAGCACCGAAACCCGGCCGATGTGACCATCGGGCAGCAGGCGAGCGGTGCCAATCGGGAAGTCGCCTTCGAAGGCCAGGAAATGCACCGCGGTGGCGTCATCGGCATCCCATTCCAGCTCAGGTGGAACGGATTGCTCGGCGATGAATACCGTCTCACGAATGCGCCGGATCTCGGCGATGTCCTTCTGCCAGTCTGCGACACGTACGTGAATTTTATTCATCAGCAAACCCCAGGCTGCCTTGCTTGATCAATTCGCAGATCAGGCCACGACCGTCTTCGTCAATCAGCCATTCGCCGAGGTTGTCGATGTGCAGCGCGTCAGCGGCGCAAATCATTTTCAGCAGTTCGCGCAACTTGCCCGGCAGGTAACGGCTCTGGCCGCTGGCGAACAGCAGCAGGTCGTCATCGACTTCGGACCAGGCGAGGCGGGCGCTTGGGTTGCGGATCAGAACGGCGCCTTGCTCAAGGCTGGCGAGCAGGTCGTCTTCCTCGATCTCTTCCGGGCCAACCACCAGTTCCGGGTAGCGCGGTTCGGTCATGTACTGGCCAAACCAGGTCAGCAGCAGGCGCTCGTCGCTCATGTGCTCGGCCAGCAGGCTTTTCAGGCGATCAAGGGCGTCGTGCTGGATCTGGTGTGGATCGACCGCAGGCAGGGCGTCGGCGTCGGTGTAACGCTCTTCGTCCGTCAGGAACTGGCTGAGGAAGTCAGTGAAGTGGGTCAGCACTTCAGCGGCGCTCGGCGCACGGAAGCCCACCGAGTACGTCATGCAGTCATCGACCGCGACGCCGCAGTGAGCCAGGCGTGGTGGCAAGTACAGCATGTCGCCCGGTTCCAGAACCCACTCTTCGGTGGCTTCGAATTCAGCGAGGATGCGCAGGTCTGCGTGGGGCAGCAGCTTGCTCTCGGCATCGCACATCTGGCCGATTTTCCAGTTGCGCTTGCCGTGGCCTTGCAGCAGGAACACGTCGTAGTTGTCGAAGTGCGGGCCGACGCTGCCACCGGGGGCGGCGAAGCTGATCATCACATCGTCTACGCGCCAGCTCGGCAGAAAGCGGAAGTTTTCCAGCAGTTCGCTGACTTCCGGCACAAACTGATCGACCGCTTGAACCAGCAGGGTCCAGTCACGTTCCGGCAGTTTGCTGAATTCGTCTTCGGCGAACGGGCCGCGGCGCAATTCCCATGGGCGCTCGCCGTTCTCGATCACCAGACGCGATTCGACTTCTTCTTCCAGCGCCAGGCCGGCCAGTTCGTCGGCGTCGATCGGGCTTTCGAAATCAGGAATCGCCTGGCGGATCAGCAGCGGTTTTTTCTGCCAGTAGTCGCGCAGGAATTCGCGCGCCGTGATGCCGCCCAGAAGTTGAAGAGGAATGTCAGGATTCATGTGTAACCTATTGAAAAAAACTACTTTTTAGACAGGAATAAAAACGCCCGGCGCGGCCGGGCGTCTCAAGCAGGTCCAGCGGTCAATCAGATACGTTTGGCTTGCTCTACAGCGTTGCCGATGTAGTTCGCCGGGGTGAGCAATTTCAGCTCGGCCTTGGCGGCGGCTGGCATGTCCAGGCCGTCGATGAAAGTCTGCAGCGCTTCTGGGCTGATGCCTTTGCCGCGGGTCAGTTCTTTCAGCTTTTCGTACGGGTTTTCGATGTTGTAGCGGCGCATCACGGTCTGGATTGGCTCGGCCAGCACTTCCCAGCAAGCGTCCAGGTCGGCGGCGATCTTTTGAGCGTTCAGCTCAAGCTTGCTGATGCCTTTGAGGCTGGCTTCGTACGCGATCACACTGTGGGCGAAGCCGACACCGAGGTTGCGCAGCACGGTGGAGTCGGTCAGGTCACGCTGCCAGCGGGAGATTGGCAGTTTGCTCGCCAAATGCTGGAACAGTGCGTTGGCGATGCCCAGATTGCCTTCGGAGTTTTCGAAGTCGATCGGGTTGACCTTGTGCGGCATGGTCGACGAACCGATTTCGCCAGCGATGGTGCGCTGTTTGAAATAACCCAGGGAGATGTAGCCCCAGATGTCGCGGTCGAAGTCGATCAGGATGGTGTTGAAGCGCGCAATCGCGTCGAACAGCTCGGCGATGTAGTCGTGCGGTTCGATTTGCGTGGTGTACGGGTTGAAACCCAGGCCCAGCTCGTCTTCGATAAAGGCGCGGGCGTTTTCTTCCCAGTCGATCTCAGGGTAGGCCGACAGGTGAGCGTTGTAGTTGCCGACAGCGCCGTTGATCTTGCCCAGCAGCGGTACGGCAGCGACCTGAGCGATTTGACGCTCGAGACGGTAAACCACGTTCGCCAGCTCTTTGCCCAGGGTAGTCGGCGAAGCCGGTTGACCGTGGGTACGCGACAGCATGGGTACGTCGGCAAAACGGATGGCCAGTTCGCGGATGGCTTCGGCGGTTTGGCGCATCAGCGGCAGCATCACGTCATCACGGCCTTCGCGCAGCATCAGGGCGTGGGACAGGTTGTTGATGTCCTCGCTGGTGCAGGCAAAGTGGATGAACTCGCTGACGGCAGCCAGTTCTGGCAGCTTGGCCGCTTGCTCTTTGAGCAGGTATTCGATGGCTTTGACGTCGTGGTTGGTGGTGCGCTCGATCTCTTTGACACGCTCGGCGTGCTCCAGAGCGAAGTTTTCCGCCAGGGTGTTCAGCACAGCGTTGGCTTCGGCGGAGAACGCCGGCACTTCGCTGATACCAGGGTGAGCGGCCAGGCGCTGGAGCCAACGCACTTCAACCAGAACGCGAGCACGGATCAGGCCGTATTCACTGAAAATCGGGCGCAGGGCCTGGGTTTTGCCGGCGTAGCGGCCGTCAACAGGGGAAACCGCAGTGAGCGAAGAAAGCTGCATGGGGTGTTCTCGGACAGTCGGGCAACGAAATGGGGCGCGTATCATACATGAAAAAATCCGTCGGTCCGTTGCCAACTGACCGGCGTATTACGCGTAATGCGGAGTAAAACTTGTCTGCGCGACTTATTCGTTACGCATCAAGGGGTAAAGCTCTTTCAACAATTTGCGTCGGCTGATCACCAGCTGCCAGCGATGACCGCCCAACTGCCGCCACAGGCGCGCCGAGCGAATTCCGGCCAGCAACAGGGCGCGGATTTTCGAGGCATTGCTTGGCTGTTGCAGGTTGCGCATGTCGCCGTGGACCTGAATCCGTTGGCGCAGCGTGCTCAGGGTGTCCTGGTACAGTGCGCCACACGCGGCGATCACGTTTTCGTGGGCCGGGCCGAAGTGTTCGACCTGGGATTGAATCTGCGGCAAGCGCTTGCCGATCACGTCCAGCATGTCGCCACGCTTGGCCAGTTGACGCTCCAGACCGAGCATCGCCAGGGCGTAACGCAAAGGTTCGCGTTGAAGGGCGCTCGGGTCGCGTTCAAGTGCGCCCACCAGCGCGCGATAACCTTCGCGCAGATTGAGGTCGTCACCGCCGTAGACTTCCAGCGTGTCCTTGGGGTCGCGAATCAGCAGGCTGCCGAGCATGCAGGTCAGGCCGGCTTCGGTGGTCTGGCCGGTCTTGGCAATCTTGTCGACGAGGACGGCAGCGAGAAACACGCCGCCCAGCGCCGTCAGTTGCTCCTGAGTCGGGCTCATTGTGGCTGGCCTTTGCTGGTCCACGGCTCGGCAATTTCGATAACGCCGCCACCCAGGCAGATTTCACCGTCGTAAAACACCACGGATTGCCCTGGGGTGACCGCGCGCTGCGGGTCATCGAAGGTCGCGCGGTAGCCGGTAGCGGTTTTCTCCAGCGTGCAGGGCTGGTCGCTTTGGCGATAGCGGACCTTGGCGGTCAACTTGCGCGGCTCGGTCAGATCAATCGGGTTGACCCAATAGATGTCCGAAGCGAGCAGGGCACGGGAGAACAGGTACGGGTGGTCATTGCCCTGGCCAACGATCAGTTCGTTGTGTTCCAGGTCCTTGATCAGCACGTACCACGGCTCGTCACTGGCGTCTTTCAAACCGCCGATGCCCAGGCCCTGACGCTGACCGATGGTGTGGTACATCAAGCCGTGGTGACGGCCGATCACTTCGCCTTCGGTGGTCTTGATCTCGCCGGGCTGCGCTGGCAGGTATTGCTTGAGGAAGTCGCTGAAACGACGTTCGCCGATAAAGCAGATACCGGTGGAGTCCTTTTTCTTAGCGGTCGCCAGTTCGTATTTCTCGGCAATCGCACGGACTTCAGGCTTTTCCAGCTCGCCGACCGGGAACAGGGTCTTGGCGATCTGTTCGCCGCCGACGGCGTGCAGGAAGTAGCTCTGGTCCTTGTTCGCGTCCAGGCCCTTGAGCAGTTCGGTGCGACCGTCGATATCGCGGCGGCGCACGTAGTGGCCGGTGGCGATCAGGTCGGCGCCGAGCACCATGGCGTAGTCGAGGAACGCCTTGAACTTGATCTCGCGGTTGCACAGGATGTCCGGGTTCGGCGTGCGACCGGCCTTGTATTCGGCCAGGAAGTGCTCGAACACGTTGTCCCAGTACTCGGCGGCGAAGTTGGCGGTGTGCAGCTTGATACCGATTTTGTCGCACACAGCCTGCGCATCCGCCAGGTCGTCCATGGCGGTGCAGTATTCCGTTCCATCGTCTTCTTCCCAGTTCTTCATGAACAGGCCTTCCACCTCATAGCCCTGCTCGATCAACAGGAGAGCGGAAACGGAAGAGTCCACGCCGCCGGACATGCCGACAATGACGCGCTTCTTTTGTGTGTCAGAAGGGGCTGGATCACGCATAGGGATTCAATGAGTGTCTTGAAAAAGGACGCGATTCTAGCAGGCTGGAGCCCGCAAGGCTAAAGAGAAGGGCGGATCAGTTCGAGACCGAAGTGATTGCCGTCCAGATAATCATCGATACAGCGGATGATTAGCTCACTGCGCCAGTTTGCGCGCTGTTCCAGCAATTCGTCACGCGTCAGCCACTTGGCGCCGACGATGCCGTCATCCAGCTGATAATCCGGGTGGTGTTTGAGCGGTTTTGCCGTGAAGCAGACACGCTGGTAAGTCACGCCGTTGCTCGGGGCGGTGTACAGGTAAATGCCGACTACACCGGTGGCTTCAACGTCCCAGCCGGTTTCTTCGAGGGTTTCGCGTACCGCGGCTTCGATCAGCGTTTCATTCGGGTCGAGGTGGCCGGCGGGTTGATTGAGTACGATACGGTCGTGCTTGAGTTCTTCGACCATCAGGAAGCGGCCATTGTCCTCGACGATGGTGGCGACGGTGATGTGGGGTTTCCAGTCCATGAAGCTTCCTCGATTTCCAAGGTGTAAATGCAGTTAAGTGTAGGAGTGAGCCTGAAAACACAAACCCCGGCGCTTGGCCGGGGTTTGTGATGCATCCTTACAACCTTAAACCAGCGCAGCAACCGCTGCGTTGAAGGTTGGGCTAGGGCGCATGGCCTTGCTGATCAGCTCGGCATTGGCGTGGTAGTAACCGCCGATGTCCACTGGCTTGCCCTGAACGGCGTTGAGCTCGGCAACGATGGTTGCTTCGTTCTCGGTCAGGGTTTTGGCCAGGGTCGCGAACTGCGCTTGCAGTGCAGCGTCTTCAGTCTGGGCGGCCAGGGCCTGAGCCCAGTACAGCGCCAGGTAGAAGTGGCTGCCGCGGTTGTCGATGTTGCCGACTTTGCGCGATGGCGACTTGTTGTTGTCCAGGAACTGGCCGGTGGCCTGATCCAGGGTCTTGGCCAGAACCAGCGCCTTAGGGTTGTTGTACGTCACACCCAGGTGCTCAAGGGACGCGGCCAGGGCCAGGAACTCGCCCAGGGAATCCCAACGCAGGAAGTTTTCTTCCAGCAGCTGTTGCACGTGCTTCGGCGCCGAACCGCCAGCGCCGGTTTCGAACAGGCCGCCGCCATTCATCAGCGGAACGATCGACAGCATCTTGGCGCTGGTGCCCAGTTCCATGATCGGGAACAGGTCAGTCAGGTAGTCGCGCAATACGTTGCCGGTCACCGAGATGGTGTCCTTGCCTTCGCGAGTGCGTTGCAGGGTGAACTTCATCGCGTCGACAGGCGCCATGATCTGGATGTCCAGGCCGGCCGTGTCGTGATCCTTCAGGTAAGCCTGAACTTTCTCGATCACTACGCCATCGTGGGCGCGCATCGGGTCCAGCCAGAAAATCGCCGGAGTGCTGCTGGCGCGAGCACGGTTGACGGCCAGTTTGACCCAGTCCTGGATCGGCGCGTCTTTGGTCTGGCACATGCGGAAGGTGTCGCCGGCTTCAACCGACTGTTCCAGCAGGGTGCGACCGGCGCTGTCGGAAACCCGAACCACACCGTTGGTCTTGATCTGGAAAGTCTTGTCGTGCGAACCGTACTCTTCGGCTTTCTTCGCCATCAGGCCAACGTTTGGCACGCTGCCCATGGTGGTTGGGTCGAAAGCACCGTTGACTTTGCAGTCTTCGATCACGGCCTGGTAGATGGTTGCGTAGCAGCGATCCGGGATCACCGCCTTGGTGTCGTGCAGCTGGCCGTCGGTGCCCCACATTTTGCCGGAGTCACGGATCATGGCTGGCATCGAGGCGTCGACGATGACGTCGCTCGGCACGTGCAGGTTGGTGATGCCTTTGTCGGAGTTGACCATGGCCAACGACGGACGAACGGCGTAGACCGCCTGGATGTCCGCTTCGATCTGCGCTTGCTGCTCAGCCGGCAGGGCTTTGATGCGAGCGTACAGGTCGCCGATGCCGTTGTTCAGGTTGAAGCCGATCTGCGCCAGCACGTCAGCGTGCTTGGCCAGTGCGTCTTTATAGAACTCGGCAACGATCTGGCCGAACATGATCGGGTCGGAGACCTTCATCATGGTGGCTTTGAGGTGAACCGACAGCAGCACGCCCTTGGCTTTGGCGTCTTCGATCTCGGCAGCGATGAAGCTGCGCAGAGCGTTTTTGCTCATGACCGCGCAATCGAGGATCTCACCGGCTTGTACGGTGGTTTTTTCTTTCAGGACGGTGGTGGTGCCGTCTTGAGCGATCAGTTCGATTTTGACGGCGTCAGCGGCTTCGATCAGGGCGGCTTTTTCGCTGCCGTAGAAATCGCCGGCGCTCATGTGCGCAACGTGAGACTTGGAGTCTTTAGCCCAAGCGCCCATTTTGTGCGGGTGCTTGCGAGCGTAATTCTTGACCGACAGCGGTGCGCGACGATCGGAGTTGCCTTCGCGCAGAACCGGGTTTACGGCGCTGCCCTTGATCTTGTCGTAGCGCGACTTGGCGAGCTTGTCGGCGTCGCTGGTCACGGTTTCCGGGTAGTCAGGAACGGCGAAGCCCTGGGCTTGCAGTTCTTTGATGGCGGCTTGCAGCTGCGGTACCGAAGCACTGATGTTCGGCAGCTTGATGATGTTGGCTTCAGGCGTAACAGCCAGGTCGCCCAGTTCGGCGAGGTGGTCGGCTACGGCTTTATCACCCAGTTGCTCGGGGAAGCTGGCCAGAATGCGTCCTGCAAGAGAGATATCGCGGGTTTCAACGGCGATATCGGCCGAGGCGGTGAAGGCCTCTACGATAGGCAACAGTGAATAGGTGGCGAGGGCTGGGGCTTCGTCGGTGAAGGTATAGATGATCTTCGAGCGGGTGGGCATATTCGGATTAACTCTCTCTTCTTTGCTAAAGCGTGCGCAGAAACTCGAGGGGCGCCGGGTAAGCGCGTTCGTTCAAAGTCATCCATGAGCCGAATATCGAGGTTTCGTTGCTGTGATGTTGGGTGCATCAGTAGGGCGTCAAGCATTCGGACTGCGGTAACAGACCGGCTTATAGGGCGGAAAGTCTCGTCATAGAGCCTCTCCACCGTCGTGACCCTTTAGTCAGCGGCGGCATTATACATAGGTAGCTGGCAATCTGCCGATGGTTCATGAGTAAGGAATATCGTCCATTGGTCTAAAGGTCGCAGGGGCGAGTGGGGCGTAGAGTCGTTCGTCGTGCTCGACTTTGGCGCTTTTCCCTTTGCTTTCAGGCTTGTAGCCCGCGAGGAATGCAGCTTTGCGGCAGATGGATGGAACATAGGGTTTGCGCGCCGATTTAACTGGGTTACGCTCGAACGAAGCCAGATGTTCAATCCAAACAATGGAGTTCAGCATGGGATACAAGAAGATTCAGGTTCCAGCAGTCGGCGACAAAATCACCGTCAACGCGGACCATTCTCTCAATGTTCCTAACAACCCGATCATCCCCTTCATCGAAGGCGATGGTATTGGTGTTGATATCAGCCCGGTCATGATCAAGGTTGTCGATGCTGCTGTTAAGAAGGCTTACGGCGGCGAGCGCAAAATTTCCTGGATGGAAGTCTACGCCGGGGAAAAAGCGACTCAGGTTTACGATCAGGACACCTGGCTACCCCAGGAAACCCTGGACGCAGTTAAAGATTACGTGGTTTCCATCAAGGGCCCTCTGACCACCCCGGTCGGTGGCGGCATCCGTTCCCTGAACGTGGCCCTGCGTCAGCAACTCGACCTTTATGTGTGCCTGCGCCCTGTGCGCTGGTTCGAAGGCGTGCCTAGCCCGGTGAAAAAGCCAGGCGACGTCGACATGACGATTTTCCGTGAGAACTCGGAAGACATCTATGCCGGTATCGAGTGGAAAGCCGGTTCGCCGGAAGCAACCAAAGTCATCAAGTTTCTTAAAGATGAAATGGGTGTCACCAAGATCCGTTTCGACGAAAACTGCGGTATCGGCATCAAGCCGGTTTCGCTGCAAGGCACCAAGCGCCTGGCGCGCAAGGCCCTGCAGTATGTGGTCGACAACGACCGCGACTCGCTGACCATCGTGCACAAAGGCAACATCATGAAGTTCACCGAAGGTGCCTTCAAGGAATGGGCCTACGAAGTGGCGGCTGAAGAGTTCGGCGCGACCCTGCTCGACGGCGGTCCGTGGATGCAGTTCAAGAACCCGAAAACCGGCAAGAACGTCATCGTCAAGGACGCCATCGCCGACGCCATGCTCCAGCAGATCCTGCTGCGCCCGGCCGAATACGATGTGATCGCGACCTTGAACCTGAACGGCGACTACCTCTCCGACGCCCTGGCGGCGGAAGTGGGCGGTATCGGTATCGCGCCGGGTGCCAACCTGTCCGACACCATTGCCATGTTCGAAGCGACCCACGGTACTGCGCCGAAGTACGCCGGCAAGGACCAGGTCAACCCGGGCTCGCTGATCCTGTCTGCTGAAATGATGCTGCGTCACATGGGCTGGACCGAAGCGGCCGACCTGATCATCAAGGGCACCAACGGCGCGATTTCCGCCAAGACCGTGACCTATGACTTCGAACGCCTGATGGACGGCGCGAAGCTGGTGTCGTCTTCCGGCTTTGGTGATGCACTGATCTCGCATATGTAAGCGAGCTGGTACAAAAAAAACCGCCCTCGGGCGGTTTTTTCATGTCTGAATGCCGGTTGCGTCAGTTCGATACCGTCTCCTGCTGGGTGGCGGGAGCGACTGGTTCGCTCACTGACGGGGCGGCCCCAATGTTTACGGCGTGCAGTCCCTTGGGGCCTTGAACGATCTCGAAGTAAACGACCTGTCCGGCCTTGAGGGTCTTGTAGCCCTCCATCTTGATGGCCGAATAGTGGGTAAAGAAATCGATTTCCTTGCCATCCTCATCACGACCTTCTCTGGCGTCGGTGTTAATGAAACCGAATCCCTTGGCGTTGTTGAACCATTTCACCTTGCCGACTGCCATGCTCATATCCCTCTGCAACAGACTCCATCACTGGAGTATCATCCAGTACATCCGCAGTCTAATCTTGGAATTAAGATTGACTCCGCGGACCTTTTTTACCCACTGTGGGCTCTATTGGTTGTAACACCGTTTTCCCGATAGTCAAGGTGACCGGGCGGTCGGTGTTGAAATCGTCCCTGGGCGCCCCCACCACTGTATTAGCACAACTGACGAACCTTTCTTTCCATGCATGCAATCAGCCAGATTCGACTAACATTCAATCAGGATCATCCTGATTCACACGACGACGATTCAGCGGGTATTGCTGTTCAGGAGGCAAAGCCTGCGTTACAGGCGCCGCCGATGTACAAGGTGGTTTTGTTCAACGATGACTACACACCGATGGATTTCGTCGTCGAAGTGCTCGAGGTGTTTTTTAACCTGAATCGGGAGCTGGCGACCAAGGTCATGCTGGCCGTCCATACAGAAGGGCGGGCAGTATGTGGAGTGTTTACCCGCGACATCGCCGAGACAAAGGCCATGCAGGTCAACCAGTACGCCAGGGAAAGCCAGCATCCGCTACTCTGTGAAATCGAGAAGGACGGTTAATCGCCGACCACTTGGGTATGAGGTGAAGCTATGTTAAACCGCGAGCTCGAAGTCACCCTCAATCTAGCCTTCAAGGAGGCCCGTTCGAAGCGTCATGAGTTCATGACCGTCGAACATCTCCTGCTGGCCCTATTGGACAATGAGGCTGCCGCCACTGTTTTGCGTGCGTGCGGCGCAAACCTCGACAAACTCAAGCATGACCTGCAGGAGTTCATCGACTCCACCACGCCATTGATCCCTGTCCATGACGAGGATCGTGAAACCCAGCCAACCCTGGGCTTCCAGCGTGTACTGCAACGTGCTGTTTTTCACGTACAGAGCTCGGGCAAACGCGAAGTGACTGGCGCCAACGTGCTGGTCGCGATCTTCAGTGAGCAAGAGAGTCAGGCAGTGTTCCTGCTGAAACAGCAGAGCGTTGCGCGCATCGATGTCGTCAACTACATCGCCCATGGCATTTCCAAAGTGCCCGGGCATGGCGATCACTCTGAAGGTGAGCAAGATATGCAGGACGACGAGGGCGGTGAGTCTTCATCTTCAGGCAATCCTCTGGATGCTTATGCCAGCAACCTCAACGAACTCGCGCGCCAGGGTCGAATCGATCCATTGGTAGGCCGTGAGCTGGAAGTCGAACGCGTCGCACAGATTCTGGCGCGCCGTCGTAAAAACAATCCGCTGTTGGTGGGCGAGGCGGGCGTGGGTAAAACCGCGATTGCCGAAGGCCTGGCCAAACGCATTGTCGACAACCAGGTGCCGGATTTGCTGGCCAACAGCGTGGTGTATTCCCTCGACTTGGGCGCCTTGCTGGCCGGGACCAAATACCGTGGTGATTTCGAGAAGCGCTTCAAGGCGCTGCTCAATGAGCTGAAAAAACGTCCGCAGGCGATCCTGTTCATCGACGAAATCCACACCATCATCGGTGCGGGTGCTGCGTCCGGTGGCGTCATGGATGCCTCGAACCTGCTCAAGCCGCTGCTGTCCTCGGGTGATATCCGTTGCATCGGCTCGACCACGTTCCAGGAATTCCGCGGGATCTTCGAGAAGGACCGTGCCCTGGCACGACGCTTCCAGAAGGTCGATGTGTCGGAGCCTTCGGTGGAAGACACCATTGGCATCCTGCGCGGCCTGAAAGGGCGTTTCGAAGCGCACCACAACATCGAATACAGTGATGAGGCGCTACGTGCGGCGGCTGAACTGGCTTCGCGCTATATCAATGACCGGCACATGCCGGACAAGGCGATCGACGTTATCGACGAGGCGGGCGCCTATCAGCGTCTGCAGCCAATCGAGAAGCGTGTGAAGCGCATCGAGGTGCCTCAGGTCGAGGACATCGTGGCGAAAATCGCCCGGATTCCGCCTAAGCACGTCACCAGCTCCGACAAAGAGTTGCTGCGTAACCTTGAGCGTGACCTGAAGCTGACCGTATTTGGCCAGGATGCTGCCATCGACTCGTTGTCGACGGCGATCAAACTGTCCCGTGCGGGCCTCAAGTCGCCTGACAAGCCTGTCGGTTCGTTCCTGTTCGCAGGGCCTACCGGTGTCGGTAAAACCGAAGCGGCGCGTCAACTGGCCAAGGCGTTGGGCATCGAACTGGTTCGCTTCGACATGTCCGAGTACATGGAGCGCCACACCGTATCGCGTCTGATCGGTGCACCTCCAGGCTACGTCGGGTTCGATCAGGGCGGTCTGCTGACCGAAGCCATCACCAAACAGCCTCACTGCGTGCTGTTGCTCGATGAGATCGAGAAGGCGCATCCGGAAGTCTTTAACCTGCTGCTGCAGGTCATGGACCACGGTACGCTGACCGATAACAACGGGCGCAAGGCGGATTTCCGTAACGTGATCGTCATCATGACGACCAACGCCGGTGCCGAAACAGCGGCGCGTGCTTCGATCGGTTTCACCCATCAGGACCACTCGTCCGATGCGATGGAAGTGATCAAGAAGAGCTTTACGCCAGAGTTCCGCAACCGTCTGGACACCATTATCCAGTTTGGTCGCCTCAGCCATGAGGTCATCAAAAGCGTGGTGGACAAGTTCCTTACCGAGCTTCAGGCGCAGTTGGAAGACAAGCGCGTGCAGCTGGAAGTGACGGACGCAGCGCGCGGCTGGCTGGCAGTGGGTGGCTACGACACGGCAATGGGTGCTCGTCCAATGGCGCGTTTGATCCAGGACAAGATCAAGCGTCCACTGGCCGAAGAGATCCTCTTTGGCGAACTCGCCGACCATGGTGGCGTGGTGCATATCGATCTGAAGGATGGCGAGCTGACCTTCGAGTTCGAGACCACGGCTGAGATGGCCTGACGGCTGTTGATCTGTTGTAAAGCGAAAGGCGCCTTCGGGCGCCTTTTTGCTGTTTGGGGTTTGGGGGGGTGGGTGTATATCCGTTGGTGCGGTAACGGCGGCTGGCGGTTTCGCCCTTACGGCGACTCACTTTTTTTACAAACGCCTAAAAAAAGTAAGCAAAAAAACGCTTGCTCCTACGTTCGGCCCACTCGCTGGGGCTCGGGGTTCCTTCGCTCCGGGATCCATCCGGGGGGCATCGCCTCCGGTTTGCTTCGCTGCACCTCCTCTCGATGTGTTCGACTTCGTCGAACGGTCGCTGCGCTCCCACCCCGGATGAATCCCTCCCCTCAGCCTTCCGATGTCGCCCGTGGATCAAGATCAAGAGCTGCAGCCGAGCTAACGCTCATCCTGTTGAGTGGTGAGAAGCACATGCACACCCATCCCCTGTAGGAGCTGTCGAGTGAAACGAGGCTGCGATCTTTTGATCTTTCGCCCCTTCGGCAGGCCGAGCGTAGGTGTCCATCAGGGGGTTAGGCGGCACACATCGAGAGGAGGTCGTCGCGAAGCAGACCGGAGGCGATGCCCCCTGATGGACACCGTAGCGAGGGTACGCGGAGCCTCAGCGAGGCGCCGTACGCCGGGGCGAAGACTTTTTGGTTACTTTTGAGGCGTTCCCTCCGTGTCAGGCTACCTGTCGCCCTTGTTGATTGACTCACTCATGCAAGAGGGCGAAGGTGTTTAGCAATGTCC